>DASRJM010000152.1:0-35039 GCA_035649475.1 Acidimicrobiales bacterium | reverse complement strand
GACCAGCAGGCCGAACCAGGACAGGTCGGCCCACAGCAGGATCAGGATACCGACCACGATCGCCGCGCCTTGCACGACCTCCCGGTGCCCGGCCACCCACCGGGCGGCAGGCGAGTCGACGTTGCCGGTGCCCGCGGCGCGAACCACCGCGCCGACGTCCCGGGCGGCGGCCGCGACCCGGGACCGGAGCGACTTCGCCCAGGGGTAGGGCCCGGACACGACGGCCACGATCGCCACGACCGCGGCGATGGCGAGGATCCACTGGGTGGCGTCGAGCAGGCTCGACACGAACGCGCCCACGATCACACGGACCGCGTCCTGGTTCTCCGGCTTCACGATGTCGACGACGTCGTCCTCCAGCCGGATGCCCAGCCGGCGCAGGATGACTGTGCCGAGCGCGATCCCGACCATGAGCTGGATCAGCGTCCGCCGCCGGCGGGGCGACACCCACAGGGTGAGCGCCACCAGCAGCACGGCCAGGATCGCGGCGACGACCACGAGCCTGTTGAACACCTCGACCGCGTCCTGCACCTGGTTGAGCCGGGAGGCGTCGAACACCGTGAACTGGCCGAAGTCGGCGGGGATCTGGAGGCCGGTGGCGTCCTCGATCTTCTCGATGGCCTCCTCGGGGATGTCGTCCACGCTGACGGTCGGCAGGTCGACCGTGCGGCCGAAGATCTCCGGGGAGGCCTCGCCGATCCGGGCGAGGATCGCGTTGAGGACCGGCACGACGTTGATCACGACGTCGTCGCCCCGGACCTCGATGCCCGGTGGGGGCTCGCCGCTCCCCTCCAGCACCTGGACCACCCGCCGGTGGACGCGCTCGTTGATCTCGACCCACAGGCCGTGGAACGTGTCGGAGGCCAGGAACTCGTCCACCTTGTCGTTGACGAAGCCCCGCAGCGCGTTGGTCAGCGGCACGGCCAGGATCTGGCCCCGCTCGGGCAGCACGCTCTCGAAGAACGACTCGGGGTCGATGACCGTCATCAGCTCGTCGGTCGCGTACCGCCCGAACGCCCGCTGGACGGCGGGGTCCTCCGCGATGGGGCCGACAGTCTCGACCCACCGGCCGGTGTTGAGGGCGTTGCGCCGCGCCCACACGCCGCCCACCGCCACCGTGAACACCAGCGACGTGACGACGACCAGCGCGGCGGCGGTGACCCTGCGGGTGCGGCCGCCCTTCCGGGCCTTCTCCGTGTGGAGCCGGGACCGCAGCTCCTCCATCTCCGCCTCGAGCCGCTCCTGCTCCAACCGCAGGCGCTCGATCTCGTCCGCGTCCGACCGGGGAGTCTCGTCCATGGGGCGACGGTCCCGCCGGGCGGTGCCGGCCGCATCGCCCGTAACGGGTGAACCCGCGTCCGTCCTGTTGAGGGTGCCGGGGCCGGCGGGTGCTAGCGGCCCAGCAGGCCGATCGCCTCGACCCGCTCGATCGCCTCGCTGCGCGACGACACGTTCAGCTTGCGGTAGATCGACATCGCCTGGGTCTTGACCGTGTTGCGGGACACGTCGAGCCGCTCGCCGATCTCGGCGACCAGGTCGTCCACCCCGACCCCGGTGATCGCGCCCTGGGCCCGGAGAGGGGCCACGGGCAGCGGCGGCGCCGCCCGGGACGCGACCGCTAGCTGGGCGTTCGGGGGCATCCGGAGAGCCAGCTCGGCCACCGCGTCCCGGGCGTCGGGAGCCTGGAGCGCCTCACTGTGATCCAGGACCAGCAGCACCGACCCGCCGACCGAGGCCAGGGCCGCGGCGGGCCACGCCGGCGGCCGCCGACATCCCGGGCGACGAGATGGCCCGCACCAGCCCGCCGTCGACCGGGCCGGCCGTGGCCAGCGCGGCGCCCGAGGTCGGCCAGGAGCACCGCGGGGTCGTCGTCCTCGCGGTCGAGCGACACCCATGCCACCCGCCGTGGGCTGCGCGCGCACCACCGGGTGAGCACCGTGGTCTTGTCGTCGCCGGCCGGGGCCACCAGCGCGACGACCGGCCGGTCCGACGCGAGCAGGCGGTCGACCAGGGGGCGCGCGGGACCGTGCCCGGCCGGTTCGCGGGGGGTGTGAGCTTCGCCTCGACGGTCCAGTACGAGGCGCCGGCCTCGCCGGACGGATCGGGCCCGGCGACCGCGGCGTCCTGGGCCGCCACCGTCAACCCGCCGTCACGAGCCGCCGTCGCAGTCGAGCGCCTCCAGCGTCGACTCCCACGCGGCGGCCAGGTCGTCCTGGGCCTCGGCCAGCGAGTCGCCGGCCTCCTGCAGGCTCTCGTTGTCGTCCAGGTCCTCGATGGCGTCCTCGAAGTCCTGGACCGTGTCGTCGAGGCGGTCGCGGGCCGCCTCCGAGAGGTCCTGGTCGCTGTCGACGGCCTGCTCGACCTCGTCCTCCAGGTTCTGGACGTCCTGCTTCAGCTCGCCGACGGTCTCCTCCGCGGACTCGCCGGCGCTCTCGGCCACCTCGTTCACCGAGGCGCTCAGACCCTCGAGCTGGTCGCAGACCTGACTGCTCGCGTCCGCCAGCGGCTCGTCCTCGCCGCAGGCCGCGACGAGAAGGGCGATGCAGGTGACGGCACAGAGGGTCCCGACTCCCCTGGTCATGCGCATCACGCTACGGCACCAGGGCCGTCGCGGGCGCACCTCACCCGCGCGGGATGAAACGGGTCCCCGTTCCCGACGGTGCGGACGGTAGCCTCCTCTGACGTCTATGAGCCGCTTCCTCGACCTCGTGAACGAGCGCGTCGTCGTCTACGACGGCGCCACCGGGACCAACCTCCAGGAGCTCGGGCTCACGGCCGACGATTTCGGCGGCCCCGAGCTCGAGGGCTGCACCGACGTCCTGTCGGTGACACGCCCCGACGTCATCGCCGACCTGCACGAGTCGTTCTTCCGGGTCGGCTCCGACGTCGTCGAGACCAACACGTTCGGCGCCTTCGCCGTGCCACTGCGCGAGTACGCCATCCCCGAGCGGGCCCACGAGATCTGCGTCGCCTCCGCCCGCATCGCCCGCGAGGTGGCCGGCGGCTACGACGGCTTCGTGGCCGGGTCGATGGGGCCGGGCACCAAGTCGCCCTCCCTCGGCCAGATCGGCTTCGTCGAGCTGCGCGACGCCTACGAGGTCATGGCCCGCGGCCTGATCGAGGGCGGCGTCGACCTCCTCATCACCGAGACCCACTTCGACCTGCTGGGGGCGAAGGCGGCGGTCATCGGCGCCCGGCGAGCCATGGCCGCGCTCGGCCGGCGGGTCCCGATCCAGCTCCAGGTCACGATGGAGCAGACCGGCACCATGCTGCTCGGAACGGAGATCGGGGCCGCGCTCACCGCCCTCGGCGCGCTCAAGCCCGACATCTTCGGGCTCAACTGCGCCACCGGCCCGTCCGAGATGCACGAGCACCTGCGGCACCTGTCGGCCAACGCCACGATGCCGATCTCGTGCCTGCCCAACATGGGCCTGCCGTCGGTGGTCGACGGCAAGATGCACTACGACCTGTCGCCCGACGAGTTCGTCGAGTACCAGACCCGGTTCATCACCGAGCTGGGCGTGCAGGTGGTCGGCGGCTGCTGCGGGTCCACGCCGGAGCACCTCCGCCGCCTGGCCGAGGTGGCCAGGGACCTGACGCCGGCCCGCCGCGACCCCCGCCCCGACGAGGGCGCGGCGTCGATGTTCAACGCGGTGCCGTTCCGCCAGGACGCCAGCTTCCTCATCATCGGCGAGCGGACCAACGCCAACGGCTCCAAGAAGTTCCGGGACACGATGCTGGCCGGCGACTGGGACTCCTGCGTCCGCATCGCCCGCGACCAGGAGCGCGAGGGCGCCCATGTGCTCGACGTGTGCGTCGACTACGTGGGCCGCGACGGCACGGTCGACATGGACGAGATCGCCAGCCGGTTCGCCACCCAGGTGACCGTGCCCCTGGTGCTCGACTCGACCGAGCCCCCGGTGATCGAGGCCGGGCTCCAGCGGCTCGGCGGCCGGGCCATCCTCAACTCCGCCAACCTCGAGGACGGCGAGGGCGAGGGCAGCCGCTTCGACCGGGTCTGCTCGCTGGCCCGCGAGTACGGGGCTGCGGTCGTGTGCCTGCTCATCGACGAGGAGGGCCAGGCCCGCGACGTCGAGTGGAAGCTGCGGGTCGCCCACCGCATCCACGACCTCGCCACGACCCGCTACGGGCTGGCACCCGGCGACCTCATCTTCGACGCCCTCACCTTCCCGCTGTCGACGGGCGACGAGGACCTGCGCCACGACGGCATGAACACGATCGAGGCGATCCGGCGCATCAAGGCCGAGCTGCCCGGCGTGTACACGACGCTCGGCGTCTCGAACGTCAGCTTCGGCCTGTCCCCCGCGGCCCGCCACGTCCTCAACTCGGTGTTCCTGCACGAGTGCGTCGAGGCGGGGCTCGACTCGGCCATCGTCCACGCGGCCCGCATCATGCCGCTCAACAAGATCCCGGACGACCAGCTCAAGGTGTGCCTCGACCTGGTCCACGACCGGCGCGACCCGGCGGCGGGCTACGACCCGCTCGCTGCCCTGCTCGACGTGTTCGCCGACGTCACGGTGGCCAAGTCCGAGAAGGAGGACCGCAGCGGCTGGCCGGTCGACGAGCGGCTGAAGGCCCGCATCATCGACGGCGACCGCGACGGGCTGACCGACGACCTCGACCAGGCCATGGCCGAGGGCGCAGCGCCCCTCGCGATCATCAACGACACGCTGCTGGCGGGCATGAAGGTCGTCGGCGAGCTGTTCGGGTCGGGGCAGATGCAGCTGCCTTTCGTGCTCCAGTCGGCCGAGACCATGAAGGCGGCGGTCGCCCACCTCGAGCCCCACATGGAGAAGGCCGAGGGCGGCAGCGGCAAGGGCCGCATCGTGCTGGCCACCGTCAAGGGCGACGTCCACGACATCGGCAAGAACCTGGTCGACATCATCCTCACCAACAACGGCTACGAGGTGCACAACCTCGGCATCAAGATCTCGATCGCCGATATGATCGACAAGGCGCTCGAGGTGAAGGCCGACGCCATCGGCATGTCCGGCCTGCTGGTGAAGTCGACGCTGATCATGCGCGACAACCTGCAGGAGCTGAATTCCCGCGAGTTGGCCGACATCCCGGTCCTGCTGGGCGGGGCCGCGCTCACGCGCAGCTACGTCGAGCGCGACCTGCGGGACCTGTACGAGGGCCGGCTGTTCTACGGCAAGGACGCCTTCGAGGGTCTCCACGTCATGGACCGGCTCGGCGCCATCAAGCGGGGCGACGAGCACGACGACCCCGACTGGGGCCGGGTGCCGTCCGAGTCCCGGGTGCCGTCCCGGGCGTCGCTCGGCCTCGCCGAGAAGAGCGACCGGCCGCCGTCCGACATCCCCGCCCGGTCCCCCGACGTCGTGACGGACAACGACGTGTTCGTCCCGCCGTTCCTCGGCACCCGGGTCGTCAAGGGCCTGCCCATCGACGCGATCGCCGGCTACCTCAACGAGACCGCGCTGTTCCGCAACCAGTGGCAGTTCCGCCCCGACGGGGGCTCCGACGACGAGTTCAAGGCCCGCATCCGGCCGACCCTGCGCGACGAGCTCGCCACGGCCAAGTCCGAGGGCCTGCTCGTGCCCCAGGTGGTGTACGGCTACTTCCCCGCGAACGGCGACGGCAACGACCTGGTCATCTGGAACGACGAGAGCCGTAGCGAGGAGCGGGCGCGGTTCTCGTTCCCCCGCCAGTCCAAGGCGCCGTACTACTGCATCGCCGACTTCTTCCGCCCGGCCGCGGCCGACGAGGCGGACTACGCCGGCTTCTCGATCGTGACGATGGGCCCGGCGGTGTCCGACCGCACGGCCAAGCTGTTCGCCGACGACCGCTATCAGGAGTACCTGCTGCTCCACGGCCTGGGCGTCGAGATGGCCGAGGCGCTGGCCGAGTACTGGCACCGGCGCATGCGGGAGGAGTGGGGCTTCGCCCACGAGGACGGCCCGACGCTTGCCGGCCTGTTCCGCCAGCAGTACCGCGGCGGCCGCTACTCGTGGGGCTACCCGGCGTGCCCGGACCTCGAGGACAACATGACCGTCCTGGCCCTGCTGGGTGGCGAGCGCATCGGCCTCGAGTGCAATGAGGAGACGGGCTTCCAGTATCAGCCCGAGCAGACGACCTCGGCGCTGGTCTGCCACCATCCCCAGGCCAAGTACTTCGTCGCCCGCTAGAGGTAGAGGCGGAACCCCTCCGCCTCGGCCGTGAAGCCGAGCGCCCGGTAGAAGTCGTGGGCGCCGTCGGCGGCGTGGCGCTTGTGGGTCAGCAGCTGCACCTTGTGGCAACCGGCCGCGGCCGCGTCGGCCAGTAGCCGTTCGATCAGCGCCCGGCCGACGCCCCGGCGGCGGTGCGACTCGGCCACGACCATCGCCTCCACGAAGGCGCTCGGGCGGCAGTCGTAGCCGAGGTTGGGCATGACCAGCAGCGTGACGATGCCGGCGACCTCGTCGCCGTCGGGGGCCACGTAGACGGTCAGGCCGTCGGTGGCGAGCATGCGGTCCCACGTCGCCCGCTCGCGCTCGGTCACGTCGGCGGGCCCCAGGTCGGGATCGCGGTGCTGGACGCGCAGCACGCCCGGCAGGTCGTCGGGACCCGCCGGGCGCACCGTCGGAGTCACTCGTCGACCGAGACCAGCTTGAAGACCGCGCCGGTCGGGTCGGTGAGGACGGCCAGGCGGCCGTAGGGCGTGTCCTCGGCCGGCTGGACGACGCTGGCGCCCAGCTCGACCGCCTTGGCGATCGTGGCGTCGGTGTCCGCCACGCCGAAGTAGACCGACCAGTGGGCCGGGACGCCCTCGGGCAGGAACGCCGAGGCGTCCATGATGCCGGCGGCCTGGGCCTCGCCCTCGCCGAGCGTCGTGTAGCGGAATTCGTCGGTGTCACCGGCTGCGTGGGTGTCCCAGCCGAACACCTTCTCGTAGTACGAGACGGCCGCGCCGTGCTCGCGCGTGTGGAGCTCGAACCACGCGGGCGCGCCGTCCTCGGCCAGGAGCTGGAAGCCCGTCATGTCGCCCGGCTGCCAGGCGCCGACACCGGCGCCCGACGGGTCGGTGAGCACGACCATGGTGCCGAGGGTGCCGACCGGCATCGGCTCGACGACGACCTGACCGCCCTGGGCGCGTGTGGCGTCGGCCACCGCCTGGGCGTCGTCGACGGCCAGGTAGATCGTCCACATGTCGGGGGCACCGGACTGGCCGTCGTTGGCCATGCCTCCGGCCACCAGGTGGCCGTCCTTGGAGAAGTTGATGTAGCCGCCGTACTCCTCGCCGGCCTGCTCGGACGTCCAGCCGAACAGCTCGCCGTAGAACGCCCGGCTCGCGTCGGGGTCGGACGTGTACAGGTCGATCCAGATCGGGTTGCCGGCGGGAATGCTCTCGGGAACGGGCATGGGGTCTCCTTCACGCGTCATCGCACGGGGTTGCGCACATCCGACCGGGCGGCAACCCGAAACTCATCGGTGCGCGCGGGGGCTATTCGGGCAGGTGGGACACGGCCTCCACGTTGTTCCCGTCGGGGTCGCGCACGAACGCTCCGTAGTAGTTCTCGTGGTACTCGGGCCACAGCCGCGGCTCGTGCAGCACCTCGGCGCCGGCGGCCACCGCCGCGTCGAAGAACTCCTGCACGGTGGCCCGGTCCGCGGCGCTGAAGGCGATGTGGGATTCCCGGAATCCCGCGCCCGTCGTCTGCGGCCCGAGCCAGAAGTCGGGCTTCGGGGGGACCCCGTAGCCGATGGCGACCCCGAAGTCCATGATGCGCTCGCCGCCGAGCGGTGCAAGCACCGCGTCGTAGAACGCGGCGCTGGCGGCCACATCGGCGCACTGGATGCTGAGGTGATCCAACATCACCCCATCATCGCCCACCGTCACAGCACGTTGATTGTGTCGACCTCCGTGGTGGTGCCGTTGACGATCGGCGCGGTGGCCGACGTCGTCACGTTCTGGGCCCCCGGTGTGAGGCCCCGCACGGTCACGGTGTAGGCCGTCGACTCGCCCGGGACGGACGGCTGGCTCGCCACCCTCAGGTCCTGGACCGGCAGGCCGGCGATCTGGCTGCCGCCGCTGCCGTCGACGTTCTCGGCCCCCACGTTGAAGGGGAGTCCGTTGGGGTCGGCCGGCAGGTTGGCGGGGTCGTAGGCGAACGTGACGTCCTCGGCGCCGTTGATCCCGAGCCAGGTCTGGAAGACCCGCCGGCTGGTGCTCCCGAACACGTTCACGCGCCACTCGACGACGATCCAGCTGTTGACCCCGTCGGTCAGGACGTTGGCGAGGATCCCGGGCGCCCCCGTGCCGTCGAGGTCGGTCCAGAACGGCGCCAGCACGTTGTTGGGCCGCGCCGGATCGGGGAACGCCTGCGGGGTGGAGGCGACGTCCTGCGACGCGGCGCCGCCCACCACGAGGTAGCCGTTCGACGTGACGCCGATCCGGTTGTAGGTCTCCTCGGCGTACACGAAGCCCGGAACGTTCAGGTTGACCGCCTGCTCGTCGCCGATGGGCGCCACCAGGGTGCCGCCGAAGAGGTTGAGTGGGATGTAACCGATGGCGTTCGGGTCCGGGGCGACGATCGGCGTCGCCGGGACGAAGCCGTCGAGGTCGGTGGTGAACGCCGCGTCGCAGATGCTGGTCTGGGTGGCGCCGCCACCGACGCCCGCGACCCGCAGGCCTTGGTCGAGATGGGTGGTGGCCTGGACCGTGGTGGCGGTCCGGGTGTTGTTCTGCATCGTCACCGTGCACGTCGACCGGCCGTCGGGCCGGGTGATCGTGGTCGGTGCGCAGGCCTGGGTCAGGGCCAGGTCGCCCTGGCCGGGGGCGAACGCCA
Source organism: Acidimicrobiales bacterium (assembly GCA_035649475.1). Lineage (GTDB taxonomy): Bacteria > Actinomycetota > Acidimicrobiia > Acidimicrobiales > VFJN01 > ZC4RG19. The sequence goes on along the minus strand of DASRJM010000152.1, from coordinate 26,232 downwards.
CGGGCAGGTGGAGATCCCGGTCGCCGTCGCGCTCGTCGAGGGCGACGGCGCCGAAGTACTGCCCCGGCGCCAGGCCGGGCGCCGAGATCGTGATCGTCAGGTCGACCGATTGGCCCGGGTCGAGCACGATGTTGCGGGGCGACACCGTGATCGACGCCCCCGCGGGGGCGGTGGGCGTGGCCCGGTAGCGGACGATCCGCGAGGTCACGTTGGTGGCCGTGCGGGTCGTCGTGACCGAGCCCGGCATGGCCGGCGAATTGACCGAGGCGACGTTGGCGTCGATCGCCGGCAGGGCCCCGGCCCCGACGGCCACGAAATCGGCCGCCGGCGTGTCGAAGGTCAACCCGGGGTTGGCCGCCCGGTCGACCCGCAGCCGACCGGACCCCCTGTCGAACGGGTCGGCCGGGGTGACCTGGTCGGTCTTGGTCATAGCGGTCGTCGCCGTCGTGTTGAGGGCGGACCGCACCTGCCCGGGTGTCCAGTCCGGGTGGAGGTCCACGAGCAGGGCGGCGGCTCCGGCCACATGCGGCGAGGCCATCGACGTGCCCGCGATGGCCTGGTAGAGGTTGCCGGGCGGGCCGCCGGAGATGGCCTCGGTGACCGGCGTCATACCCGCCAGGATCTGGGCGCCGGGGGCGGCGATGTCGGGCTTGAGGAAGTCGCCGCCCGGGCCCCGGGACGAGAAGCCGACGACGACGTCGCCCTGCCCCGCGGACGCCGCACCGGTCGTGAAGCTGGCGGTCGTCGTGGGGTTGGCGGCCACGAAGGCGAGGAGGCTGTCGGCCTCCGGCTTCTCAAGGTGGACCGTGGGCAGGAAATGGTTGTCGGTCAGCGTCTCGGCCTGGACCGGGTTGGCCAGCAGCATGCCGGCCGCCCCGCCCGAGAACACGTTGAAGCCGCGGGCGATCCGGCCCGGTCCCCGCACGCAGACGACGATCTTGCCCGTGAACAGGCCGGGGGGCGCCGGGGCGTCGCACCCGGCATTGTTGTACGGGGGCGCCGAGCCCAGCACGACCGGGAGCGGGGATGCGATCCCGGCGGTGATGGTGGCGCCGGTCAGCGCGGCGGTGGCGCCGGCGGTGCCCGTGATCGTCACGGTCGAGGTGAACGCCCGCTGCTGGGTCGACGCCGCGGCGCTGCTGACCCACGGGCCGAGGTGGTTGACCGTGCCCGCGCCGGGCCCCTCGTTACCGGCCGCCGTCGCCACGAACACGCCGGCGGCGTAGGCGTCGAGGAACGCCAGCTCGACCGAGTCGGCGAACGGCTCCGTGCCGCCCGAGATCGAGAAGTTGATGACGTCGACGTCGTCGAGGATCGCCCGCTCGACGGCGGCGACGCTGTCGGACGGGAAGCAGCCCCGCGCCCCGCACACCTTGTAGACCGAGACGGAGGCGGCGGGCGCGATGCCGTGGATCGGGCCGCGGCTGATGCCGAGCGGGTTGGCGTCGGCCACCGGCCCACCGGCCGCGGTGGTCGAGGTGTGCGTGCCGTGCCCGTTGGAGTCGCGGGCGGTGGTGGGGAAGACCTCGCCGCCGAAGACCGCGTTGTACGTGTCGATGAACGGTCGGCCGCCGATCAGCTTCCTGTTGCACACGAACGGGTCGGTTGCCGGCGTCAGCGGGTTGTCGCCGAAGTTGCAGGCCCGGGGGGCGCCGTCGAGCGTCGGCCGCGGCGCCGGCAGGTTGCCGGGGTCGACGTAGGACGGATGCTCGGGCCACGAGCCGCTGTCGAGCACGCCGACGACGGTCCCGGCCCCGGCGCTGGGGGCCCCGCCGAGCTGGGTGTACACCGGCGGCGCCCCGATGAACTCGGGGCTGGAGTCGGTGGTCAGCTGCCGCACGTCGTTGGGCTGGACGGCGGCCACGCCCGGCAGCGACAGCAGCGTGCCGATCTGGTCGCCCGGCACGATGGCGGTGACGCCGCCGTAGACGACCCGCAGCGACTCGCCCACCTCGGCGGCCGGGATCTCGTCGCCGAGCGCGGCGACGAAGGTGTCCTCCACGCCCTCGACGAAGGCGTCGTAGGCCTGGGCCGCCGGTGCGTCGGGGTCGAGGCGCTCGCCGGTGACGGAGGGGCTCGTGGCAGGCAGGCCCTCGATGTCACCCGTGTAGGCGGCGACGGCGTCGTAGTCGAGCTTGACCATCACGGACACGGGGGCCGGCGAGCCGAGCTCGAGCAGGCGAGGGTCGGTCTGCGCGGCCCGGCCGCTGGCCGACTTCGCGCCCTCCACGACGTCGGACACGGCGAGCGGCGTGCCCGCCTCGGTCAGCTCGGGCGGGTCCTCCTGCGCGCCCGCCGGCGGCCCGGCGGCCGCCAGGCCCAACAGCGCGACGACGGTGACCGCCGTGAGCACGGCTCTCCGGCCTCGCCCGCCGCCCGTCCGTGCGCGCGTGAACCAACCCCTCGACCGATGCCGCTGCATGGCCGCCCCCTCTCGTCTGTCGCGGGGAAGCATGCTCGACCACACGGATCGCGTCAACGGCCCTTCGCGACGTAGTAGTTACCAGTTCACGACACATCTCACTGAGTGACTGCTCGCAACGGAGGGTGAGATCGGGTATACAGCACGTCATGTCAACGCGTTCCGCATTGGCTGGGGGCGCCGTGACAGTGGCGATCGTCGCCGCGCTGGGCAATCCCGCGGCCCAGGACGCGGCCGGCGAGGAGGGCGCGTCGGTCCTCCTGCAGACGGTGGCGGGCGTGCCGGCGTGGGACGTGCCCGACGGCGCCGGCGGCGACGTGGTGGGCGGCGTGGTATTGCGGCTGGCGGTGCTGATCGTGCTGGCCGCCGGCCTGTGCGCGCTGGCCGGGCAGGCCCGGGCCCGCGGCGCCGCGCTGGTGGCCGGCTGGGGGGCCCTGGTGATGGCCGGGGCGGTGGCCGCCGCGGTCGCCTACGTCTACACGGTGACCGTGGTCCTGCCGGGCGGCACGTTCGGTGACCTCGACGGCGACGGCATCGTGGCCGCCGCCAACGACGGCGCCGCCTTCGGGCTGTGGGTCGGATGGCTGGTGGGCCTGGCCGTGGCGATCGCCACCCGGCCGGCGCGGGCGGAGGTGTTCGACGAGCCGGCCCCCGTGCCGGCGCGCGCCGGCCGGATCACCGACCCGCCGGCGCCGTGGTGGGCACCCACGTCGACGGTCGACGAGCGCGGGCGGACCACGACCCGCCCCGGGCCGACCGTGTTCCCGCCGGGCGGCATGCGGCCGGTGGCGGCGGGGGTCGACCAGACGCCGTCCCGCCAGCCGGTCCCGGCGCGAGCGTCGGCCGAGGCCGAGCCCGACCGCGAGCCGGACCCTGACGCCACCGCGGTCATCCCCGAGGCGTCGGACCCCACGGCCGTGATCCCCGAGGCCAGCCCCGACGCCACCACGCCGTTCCCGCACTGAGGGCCCCTGGTCCGGCGGTCACCCCGCCAGGAAGCTGAGCCGCACCGTGCGCGTCGGGTTGTCCACGTTGGTGTCGACGACCACGATCGACTGCCACGTGCCGAGCGCCAGCCGGCCCCGCAGCACCGGGATGGTCAGGCTCGGCGGCACCAGCGCCGGCAGCACGTGGTCGGCGCCGTGGCCCGGCGAGCCGTGGCGGTGGGCCCAGCGGCCGTCCCGGGGCAGCAGCTCGGCCAGCGCCGCCAGCAGGTCGTCGTCGCTGCCGGCGCCGGTCTCGATGATCGCCACGCCGGCGGTGGCGTGGGGGACGAACACCGACACCAGCCCGTCGCCCCGGTCGCGGCAGAACATCGCCGCCTCACCGGTGATGTCGACGACCGCCGGCTGCTCGCCGGTGCGCAGGGTCAGCTCCATCGAGTCCAAAGCTCAGCTCCCGCCCGGAAGGCGCTGCTCGGCGGTGAGGGTGCCGGCGAACAGGTCGCCGCCGTCCTCGATCCGGTCGAGAACGTCGGGGGCCTCGAACGTGAGCGGCTCGCCGTCGGCGGCCGCCTCCACCTCATCCCAGGTCACGGGGGCGGAGACGGTCGGCCGGGGGCGGGCCCGCAGCGAGTAGGGGGCGATGGTGGTCTTGTGCCGGCTGTTCTGGCTCCAGTCGACGAAGACCTTGCCGGTGCGCAGCTTCTTGTTCATGTTCGACACGATGTCGGCGGGGCGCGCCCGCTCCAGGACTTGGGCCACCGACCGGGCGAAGTTGCTGGCCTGCTCGTGGGTGACGCCCGGGGTGTTGAGCGGCACGTAGACCTGCATGCCCTTGGAGCCCGACGTCTTGGGGAAGCCCGCCAGGTCGACGCCCTCGAGCACGTGGCGGATGTCGAGCGCCACGTCCGCGCACTCGACGATCGTGGCGGGCTCGCCCGGGTCGAGGTCGAACACGACCATCGTCGGCGTCTCGATGTCGGAGCGCGCCATCGGCGCGTGGATCTCCAGGGCCGCCATGTTGGCCGCCCACACCAGGGCGGGCGACGAGTCCAGGCAGCAATAGCCGATGTCGCCCTGGCGGTCGCCGGGGCCCAGGATCGTGCGTACGAACGTCGGGCGGTGGCCCGGGCAGCGCTTCTCGAAGAACGAGCCGGCCTCCACCCCGTCGGGGAACCGGCGCAGCGTCACGCCCCGGTCCTCCAGGTGCGGGACCATCGTCGGCGCCACCCGGGCGTAGTACTCGATGACCTCGGCCTTCGTCGTGCCCGTCTCGGGGTACAGGACCTTGTCGAGGTTGGACAGGTTGAGCTTGCGGCCCTCGACCTCGACCGTGGGCACGGCGGGTCTAGAGGCTGCGCCCGGAGGCGCAGCCGTGGACCAGCAGCCCGGCGCCGGAGGCGCCGAGAGCGAAGACACGCATCGTTACGCGGACTTCCGCCGCGGCGCCTTCGACGACTTGGACGCCTTCGTGGCCTTGGAGGACTTGGACGCCCGGCCCCGGCCCCCGCCCCCCGCGGCGGCCTTGGGCTGCTCGTCCTCGTCCGCATCCGCGCCGTCGCCGCCCGCGGCCTTGGCCGTCGGGTGGCGGGTGCGGGCGGCCTTGGCGTCCCGGACGCTGGCCTCGAGGGCGGCCATGAGGTCGACCACCTTCTCCTCGGCCGCCGGAGCGGGCGCCGCCACCAGCTCCTCGCCGGACGCCTTGCGGTCGATCAGGTCGAGCACCTGGTTGCGGTAGGTGTCCTCGTAGCGCTGGGGCTCGAACGGCTCCGTCAGCGACTCGACGAGCTGGCTGGCCATGGTGAGCTCGCGCTCGCTGACGTCGACGTCCCGCAGCTCGTCGCCGTCGAAGAGCTCAGCCGGGTCGTTGACCTCGTCGGCGTAGACCATCGTCGACATCACCAGCACGCCGTCCACCGGCCGCAGGGCCGCCAGGTACTGCTTGGACCGCATCACGAACCGGGCGATGGCAACCTTGTTCTGCTCCTCCATCGCCCGGCTCAGCAGGGCGTAGGGCTTGCGGGCCGCCTTGTCGGGCGCCACGTAGTAGGGCGAGTCGTAGAAGATCGGGTCGATCTCGTCGAGGTCGACGAACTGCTCGATGTCGATCGAGCGGGTCGCCTCCGGGTCGAGCGACGCCAGCTCGTCGTCGCCCACCAGCACGTAGTCCCCGGAGGACAGCTGGTAGCCCTTGGCGATCGCCTCGTTGGGCACCTCGTCTCCGTCCGCGGCCGACACCTTCCGGTACTGGATCCGCGAACCGGTGCGGGTGTCGATCTGGTTGAAGTGCACGCTCTTGCGCGACACGGCGTTGAACAGCTTGATCGGGATGTTGACCAGCCCGAAGCTGATGGCGCCGCTCCACATGGCACGGGGCATGGAGCAAGTATTCCCTGCGGGAACCCCGATTGAACAGGAGGCGGACGGTCAGGCCCGGCGGGGCAGGTGGCCGACCCCGCTCCACAGCGCCCTGGTCAGAAGCGCGACCGCGTCGTCGAGCGAGCACCCGCCGTGCTCCAGCCACTCGCTGGCCGCGGCTTCGAGCAGCCCGACGAGACCCCGGGCCAACAGCCGCTCCGCCGGACCGCCGCCCCAGGTGTCGGCGATGCGCTGGCAGCGTGCGTGCCGCGCCTCCTGGACCGCGGGGTGGTCGATGGCCCCGGCCGCCGCGAACAGCCGCCAAATGTCGGCGTTCTCGGCCGCCAGCTCCAGGTACGTGCGGACCAGCGCCCCCAGCCGGCACTCGTCGATCGGCAGGTCGGCCAGCAGGTCCGACAGCTCCTCGTCGACCCCCGTCAGGCTGTGCAGGTAGACGGCCGCGATCAGCTCGCCCCGGTCGCCGAAGTAGGCGTACACCAGCGAGCGGGACACCCCCGCGGCCCGCGCCACCTCCTCGAAGCGCACCTGCGCCGGGTCCCGGCCCCGGAACACGTCGGCCGCCGCCGCCACGATCTGCGCCCGCCGCTCCGCCGGGTCGAGCCGGGAGCGCCGCAGGGCGCCGGCACCCGTCGCAACCTGCGGGGCGTCCATGGGCCTACGTCGCCCGGGAGCCGTCGTCGGTGGGCGCCTCCCCGGAGGCGTCCACCGTGGCGCCGGGCGGGGCCTCGGGCGCGCTGTCGATGCCGCCCGAGGCTCCCGCTCCGGCCCCGTTCCCCCCCGAGGCGACCGGTTCTGCGACCGGGACGCTGTCCGCCGGGGGCGCCACGCCGCCCACCAGCGGGAAGTGGCACGCGACGAACTGGCCGTCGGCCACCTCACGGATCTGCGGCTGCTCGATGGCGCAGCGCGGCTCGGCCCGCGGGCAGCGGGTCCGGAACCGGCACCCGCTCGGCGGGGCCACCGGCGACGGCAGGTCGCCGGCCACCAGCCCGCTGGAGGTGGCCTCGACCGTGGGGTCGGGCACCGGGATCGCGGACAGCAGGGCCGCGGTGTACGGGTGGGCCGGCGCGACGTACAGCCGCTCGGGCGCCGCCAGCTCGCAGATCTTGCCGAGGTACATGACCGCCACCCGGTCGCTGACGTTCTTGACCACCGCCAGGTCGTGGGTGATGAACACCAGCGTCAGCCCGTAGCGATGCTTCAGGTCTTCCAGCAGGTTGAGGATCTGGGCCTGGACCGACACGTCCAGGGCCGACACCGGCTCGTCGCAGATGATCATCTTGGGCTCGAGCACGAGGGCCCGGGCGATGCAGATCCGCTGGCACTGTCCGCCGGAGAACTCGTGCGGTCGCTTGTCCCGGGTGATGTCCGGGTCGAGGCCCACGGCATCGAGCGCCTCGTCGACCTTGCGGCGGCGCTCGGCCGCGCTCCCCCGCTTCCAGATGCGCAGCGGGGCGCCGACGATGTCGCCCACGGTGCGGCGGGGGTTGAGCGAGCTGATCGGGTCCTGGAACACGATCTGGATCTGCGGGCGCTGCGACCGCAGGCGCTCGCCCTTGAACGCGCTCAGCTCCTGGCCCGAGAACCGGACCGTCCCCGCGGTCGGCTTGGGCAGCTGCAACACCGCCCGGGCGGCGGTCGACTTACCGCAGCCGCTCTCGCCCACCAGGCCGAGCGTCTCGCCGTCGGCGACGTCGAAGCTCACGTCGGCGACGGCCGACACCGTCTGCCCGCCGCTCGCCGGGAAGTTGACGACGAGGTGCTCGACCCGGAGGAGGACATCCTCCGCCGGCCGCAGGTGGGCCGTCCCGATGCCCGCCATCTAGTGCTCCCTCGCGGAGGTCATCGTGGCGTCTCGCCGGCCAGCTTCGCCGCTGGACGGCGTCCTCGTCGTCGACGCAGCCTCCCGCTGCGCCTTCCTCCTGCGTCCTTGCCAGCGACGAACCTGGCTCGGCGACACATCCACGGGACCTCCGCGAGCAAGCACTACGACGCCTCCACCGCCAGCTCGCCGGTGACGGCGGCCGCCGCCTGCGGCAGCTCCGCCGCCAGGTTGCGCTCCAGCGCCTCCTTGCCGGCGTCTGTGCCCACCGGGTACCAGCACCGGAACAGGTGGCCCGGCGTCTCGGCCTCGATCAGCGGCGGCTGCTCCTCGCGGCAGCGGTCCTGGACGTACGGGCAGCGGGCGGCGAAGCGGCAGCCCTTCGGCGGGTCGATGAGGTCCGGCGGGCGGCCGCCGATGACCGCGAGACGGGTGTGGCTGGCGTTCTCGAGGCGGGGCACCGACCGCAGCAGCGCCTCGGTGTACGGCATGCGCACCTCGGCGAACAGCGTGCGGGTCGGCGCCTGCTCGACGATCTGGCCGGCGTACATGACCGCGATGTCGTGCGTCCGGCCGGCTACCACGCCCAGGTCGTGGCTGACCAGGACCACGGCCATGTGGCGCTCGCGCTGCTGCTCGTTCAGCAGGTCGAGGATCTGGGCCTGGACGGTCACGTCGAGCGCCGTCGTCGGCTCGTCGGCGAACAGCAGCTGGGGCCCGCAGGCCAGCGCCACCGCGATGACGACGCGCTGGCGCATGCCGCCCGACAGCTCGTGGGGGTACTGCTTGAGTCGGCGCTCGGGCTCGGGGATGTGCACCGAGCGGAGCAGCGCGAGCGCGGTCTCGCGGGCCTGGCCGCGGTCCAGGTCGGTGTGGACCTCGAGCGACTCGGTGATTTGCCGCCCGATCTTCATGACCGGGTTCAGGGAGGTCATCGGGTCCTGGAACACCATGGACATCTGCGTGCCCCAGTAGGACCGCAGCGCCTCGGGACCGAGCTCGTCGAGCCGCTCGCCGGCGAAGGTGATGGAGCCGGTGCGGTCGGCCGTGCTGGGCAGGAGGCCCATGATCGACCGGGACAGCACCGACTTGCCGCACCCCGACTCGCCCACCAGGCCCAGGGTCCGGCCCCGGTCGAGCGTGATCGACACCCCGTCCACCGCGCGCACGCGGCCCCGGGGCGTGACGAAGTGGGTCTTGAGGTCGTCAACCTCCAGGAGGCGGCTGCCGGACTGGTGGTAGTCCGCGGCGGTGTGCACGACATGGCGCCGTCGGCTGCGGATCACAGGGCGCTCTCCCGCACGTCGAACCGGGCACGGACCACGTCGCCCAGGTAGTTCAGGGCGAACACGGTGAGGAAGATGATGATCGTGGGGATGATGACGATGTGGGGCGAGTCCCGCAGCTCGCTGCGCCCCTCGGCGATGATGTTGCCCCACGACGGGCGGGGCAGCTGGGTCCCCACGCCCAGCAGGCTGAGGCCGCCCTCGGCCACGATCACCACCGCCACGCCGAGCAAGGCGATGGAGAACATGGCGGGCAGCACGTTGGGCAGCACTTCGCGGAACATGATCTCGCGTTGCTTGGCGCCGAGGGCGCGCGCGGCCAGCACGAACTCGCGTTGGGTCCAGGTGAGGGTGTTGGCGCGGGTGATGCGCCCGAGCACCGGGATCGACACCACCCCCAGCGCCAGGATCAGCACCACCGTGCGGCGAGTGGCGGTGACCCCCTCGCCCGAGGCGAAGACGGTGACCAGCGTGAGGGCCAGGATCAGCTGCGGGAAGGACAGCAGCACGTCGAACCCGCCGGTGAGTACGCCGTCGGCCCGGCCGCGGAAGTAGCCGGCGACGAGGCCGAGCAGCCCGCCGAGCACGAGGCCCAGCAGCACCGAGAGGGTGCCGATGAGGAGCGAGGACCGCCCGCCCCAGATGATGCGGCTGAACAGGTCGCGGCCCAGGCCGTCGCCGCCGAAGATGTGGCCGTCGGTGCCCGGTGGCTGGCGGGCGATGGACGCCGTGACCTGATTGGGGTCGTCGATCGGCAGGATCGGCGCCAGGATCGCCGCCAGGGTCACGAGTGCCAGCCACGAGATCGACAGCCAGCCGATCACCCCGAGCTTGCCCTGGCGCGCCTTCTTCCCCGTGAGGGGCACGCCGCCGTCGGCCCGGACCAGGTCGACCGGCTCCATGGTGGAGACGGGCGTCAGGGACGGCATCTCCGCCACGTCGAGATCACGCTCGGGCATGGCGGATCCTCGGGTCGAGGACGGCGTAGAGCACGTCCACCAGGAAGTTCAGCATCACGTACCCCACGGCGATGATGGCGACCAGGCTCTGGAAGGCGATGTACTGCCGCGAGGTGATGGACTCGTACAGCAGGCTGCCCAGCCCGGGCAGCGAGAAGATCACCTCGATGACCACCGCCGAGCCGATCAGCGTGCCGACGTTGAGCCCGGCCACGGTGAGCAACGTGAGGCTGGAGGGCCGCAGGGCGTGGCGCCACAGGACCCGCCGGGGCGACACGCCCTTGGACTTGGCCATGGTGATGAAGTCCTCCTGCAGCGTGGCGATCATGTCGCTGCGCAGCAGGCGCATGTAGACGGCGATCTGGCCGACCGCCAGGGCGATGGCGGGCATGGCCATGCGCCGGAGATGCTCGACGAAGTCCTCGCTGGGCGCGACGTAGCCGGTCACAGGTAACCAGCCGAGCTGCACGCCCACGTAGTAGGCGAGGATCAGCGCCAGTGCGAAGTTCGGCAGGGCGAGGAGCCCGAACGCGGTGAAGTTGCTGCCCCGGTCGAACCGGGACCCCGCCCGGTAGGCGGTCGCCACCCCGAGGGGTATGGCGACCACCAGCGCCAGGACCTGCGCGTACACCATGAGCTGGATCGACACCGGCAGCGCGTCCTTGACCCGGTCCACGACCGGCCGGTCGCCGGTCACGGTCCAGTAGCTGCCCAGGTCGCCGGTCACGAAGTCGCTGAGCCAGCGGCCGTACTGCACGGGGATCGGGTCGTCGAGGCCGAGCTGCTCGCGGATCTGCTCCTTCTGCTCCTCCGGGGCGAACCCGGCGATGGAGTTCACCGGGTCGCCCGGGAGCATGCTGGTCAGCAGCGCCACGAACAGCGTGACGCAGAACAGCACCACCACCAGATGGATGAAGCGGCGGAGCAGAACCGGCACGTCAGACCTCCGCTACTGCTCGACCCACAGGTACGCCGGCGGGATGCCCACGGCCAGGCCGGGGAACGGGTCGGCGCTCGTCGGTCCCTCGCCGAGCACGCCGTGCACGTCGGGCGCTGTCGCCACGGACCAGATCGTGTAGTAGTTCCAGATGTTGTAGACCTCCTCGCCGAACCGGCGGTTGAGGTCCTCGTAGATGCCGACACGCGCGTCGTCGTCGGGGTTCGAGCGGCCCTCGTCGAGCAGCCTGCTGATGTCCGGGTCGTCGAAGCGGCCGAAGTTCACCGGTGAGCCGGTCTGCCACCAGTTGTACTGCTCGTCGGGGTCGCCGCCGGGGTGGTTCCGCCAGGCGATGGCCTCGAAGTCGCCGGCGAGGGCGGCGTCGATCTGGGTCGACTGGTCGACCGTGATGATCTCCACCTCCATGCCGGCGTCCTCGGCCGCCTGCTGCCAGAACTGCGCGTCGGCCACGGTCGACTCGGCCTGGGTGGTCGTGTAGCTGAAGCTGAGCGGCTGACCGGTCTCCTGCTCGTACTCCTCGACCAGGCGCTGGGCCTCCTCGAGATCGAAGCCCGGCAGGTCGGTCTCGTCGAGGTTGCCGACGTTGCCGGGAGCGAACGGGCCGGTGGCCCGGGTGAGGATGCCCTTGCCCCGGATGGCGTTGTAGTCGTCGAAGTTGAAGGCGAAGGCCAGGGCCTGGCGGGCCTTGATGTTGTCGAACGGCGGCTTCGAGGAGTTCAGCATCAGGTAGGTGACCTCGCCGAAGTCGATCGACTCGGTCAGGCTGATCTCGCCGGACTCGTCCTGCGCCTGCAGGTCGGAGATCGTCAGCGGGTCGCTGGTGTGCATGGCGTTGATGTCGCCCGAGTCGAGCGCGTTGACCCGCTGGGCCACCTCGACGATCGGCCGGTACTCGATCTCGTCGAGGTAGGGCAGCTGCCGGCCCTCGGCGTCGGTGGCCCAGTAGTCGGGGTTCTTGGTGGCCACGAAGCGCTGGTTGGGCACCCACTCGTCGAACACGAACGGCCCGGTGCCGATCAGGTTGTCGGCGCAGTTGACGGGGTCGTCGAGCTGGGCCTGGGCCATCATGCCGACGCGGCCGCTGCCGTAGAGGTAGGCGTCGAACGCTGTCCACGGCACCTTCGTCGTCACCATCACGGTCATCGGATCGACCACGTCGACCGAGGCGATGTTGGAGAAGGTGAAGATGAACAGCTGCGGGCTCCGGCCCGGGTAGGCGCCCCGGTAGGCGTCGAGGTTGTTCTTGACCACGGTGGCGTCGAGCGGCGTGCCGTCGTGGAACGTCACGCCGTCGCGGACCGTGATGGTCCACTGGGTGAAGTCCTCGTTCGGCTCGACCGCGGAGGCGAGCCAGGGCTCGTACTCGCCGTCGGCGTTGGGCCGGGTGAGCGTGTCGTAGATCGTGCGGGCGACCTGGATGCCCGAGATGGCGAGCTGGGCCTCGGGGAGGCACCAGCCGTCGGCGGTCTCGGCCTCGAGGCCGTAGACCACCTTGCCGCCCGGCGTCACCTCGCCGGCGTCGGCGTCGGCGGAGCCGCTGTCGCCCCCGTCGTCGCCACCGCCGCCACAGGCGGTCACCACCAAGGCCAGAGCCACCGCTGCCGCGGCGCCCCTGATCCAACGTCCACGCATCGCTGTCGAAGCCACGAAAGGTCCCTCCATCTCGGCGCGCCCTGTCCCACAGCCGGCTCGCCCCGTGACGGCTGTCACAGCAGCGGAACCTAGGTGAGGACCTGGATTCCTGTCAACAATCGATCGCGTGACGAAGGCGTCGCACCGTTCGTCACGCCTGCGGTCCCCTCCTCGGGCCCTCGGATCCCTCCCGTTCGCGACATCCGCCGGCGCCGGATGCCCCGAATTGCCCGTGTCTGTCCGAGGGAGCGAGACGATGCACGTCAGATGGCGGAAGAGGCACGCGGAGCGCGAGGAGCAGCCCCGCCCCGAGAAGAGCGGGCGCCGCGGGCGCCGGGTGCGCCGGTGGGCGCTGCTGGCGGCGGTGGTGGCGGCCGCGCTGCCGCTCGGCGCCGCCGGCGGGCTCGGGATGCTGTCGTCCGACACCTCGTGGTGGGACCTGGGCCGGGCGACCGGCGCCGCCATCCCGTCCGACGTGGACTTCGACGAGCTGTCGATCGACGAGCCCCTCCCCGACGACGTGGTCGAGGCAGGCTACGCCCCCGACCCCGAGTTCTTCTCCGACGAGGAGATCGAGGACGGCCTCGGCGACACCGGCATCCCGGAGATCGCCCTCGAGGCCTACGAGGACGCCGCCGACCTCACCTCGATCGAGGACCCCGAGTGCGGCGTCCCGTGGTCGGTGCTGGCCGCCATCGGCCGCGTCGAGTCCGACCACGGCCGCTTCGGCGGAGCCCAGCTGCGGCCCGACGGCTACGGCACCAAGCCGATCCGGGGCGTCGCGCTCGACGGCCGCCCGGGCATCGCGCTGATCGAGGACACCGACCAGGGCAGCCTCGACGGCGACACGATCTACGACCGGGCCGTCGGGCCGATGCAGATCATCCCGTTGACGTGGTCCAACGTTGGCGTCGACGGCAACGGCGACGACCGGCGCGATCCCAACAACATCTACGACGCGGCCTGGGGCGCCGGCGTGTACCTGTGCGCCGGCGACGTCGACCTCACCGAGCCCGGCGAGCTGGCCCGGGCCGTGCGGCGCTACAACCACACCGACGAGTACGTCCGGGTGGTGCTGGGCCTGGCCGAGGCGTACGAGAACGGCGACTTCGAGGCGGCCCCCGGCGCCGACCCCGGGTCGCTGGGTGAGACCGGCATGGACCCGCGCGTGTATCGGGACTTCGAGGACGTCGACCCCGCCCCCGGCGGCGATTTCGACGACAACGGCCTGGCGCCCCGGCCCGCACCCGCACCGGCACCGGCGCCCGCTCCGGCGCCCGCTCCCCAGCCCGACCCGGGCCCCGCCCCGGCACCGGCCCCGGACCCCGCCCCGGCGCCCCCGCCCACGACCGTGCCGCCGGCCGACCCGGCCCCGGCGCCGACGACCACCACCACGGTGCCGCCCGCACCGCCCACCACGACGCCGGACCCAGCCCCGCCGACGACGGTCGAGGAGCCCCCGGCGCCCGCACCCGAGCCGGCCCCGCCGGCCGAGGACGCGCCGACCGTGCTCGACCCCGACGGCGACGGCGTCGACACCCCGCCCGCCTCGGTCGGGTGGTCGCCGACGATGCTCGACTTCGTGACCGACACCGTGGCCGCCCGCACCGACTGCCCGCCGCCACCCGCCCCCGACCCGGGGACGGCTCCGCCCCCGTGCCCGGGCACGGCGCCCGAGCCCGGCTAGATGAGCCGGCGGTCGGTCGCCCAGCGGGTCAGCTCGTGGCGGCTGGAGAGCTGCAGCTTGCGCAGCACCGACGACACGTGCGACTCCACCGTCTTGATCGAGACCTCCAGCCGCCGGGCGATCTCCTTGTAGGTGTAGCCCCGGGCCAGCAGGCGCAGGACCTCCCGCTCCCGGGGCGTGATCTGGTCCAGCTCGGGGTCGAGCGCCGCCCCGGGCGGGACGTCGCCGGCGAACGCGTCCAGCACGAACCCCGCCAGCCGGGGCGAGAACACGGCGTCGCCCTCCCGTACCCGCTCGACGGCGGCGGCGAGGTCGCCGGCGGCGATGGTCTTCGTCACGTAGCCCCGGGCCCCGGCCCGGATCACGCCGATCACGTCCTCCGCCGCGTCGCTCACGGACAGCGCCAGGAACACGACGCCCGGGTGCGAGGGCCGCACGGTCTCGATCACGGCCCGGCCGCCCCCGCCCGGCAGGTGGACGTCCAGCAGCACGACGTCGGGCTCGGTCGCCCGGATGCCTTCCACCGCCGACTCGACGTCCGTGGCCTCGCCGACGATGTCGGCCCGCCCGGCCAGCTCGGCCCGCACGCCGGACAGGAACAGCCGGTGGTCGTCGACCAGGAACACCCGGGTGGCGCTTCGCTCGCTCCGCTCGCTCACGGGGCCGGCTCCGGCTGGCACGCCACCGACAGGGCGACCTCGGTCCCCTCGCCCGGCGCGCTGGTGACGTCGGCCCGACCGGCATGGCGGGCCATGCGGGCCACGATCGACCGGGCGATCCCGTGGCGGTCGCCGTCGACGGTCGCCGGGTCGAACCCCCGGCCCCGGTCCCGGACGAACGCCTCCACCCGGCCGCCGGCGACCTCGGCGTAGACCGACACCTCGGGCGCCCCGCTGTGGCGCAGCGCGTTGACCACCGCCTCCCGGGCCGCCTTGACCAAGGCCTCGACACCGGGATCGAGCGGGCAGTCGCCCACGGTCACCACCTCGACCTGGGTGCCGCCGTGGTCGGCCTCCACCTCGTCGGCCAGCCGGTCGAGCGCGGCGGCCAGCGTGTCCGCCGCCCCGTCGCCCGCCCGGCGCCGGTCGTCGTAGAGCCAGGCCCGCAGCTCGCGCTCCTGGCGCCGGGCCAGGCTCCGGGCCTGCGGCGGCGAGTCCGCGTGGCGCTGGATCAGGGCCAGGGTCTGCAGCACCGAGTCGTGCAGGTGGGCGGCCATGTCGGCCCGCTCCTCGTTGCGGATGCGCTCCCGCCGCTCCTCGCCCAACTGGCGGACGAGGCGGGCGATCCACGGCCCGAGGATCAGCGCCCCGCCCAGCGCGGTGGCCACCACCGACACCCCGATCGCGCCCAGCGAGGCGAACGCGCCGTTGGTGGCCAGGAACGTCGCCAGGCCGACCACCAGCAGCACCGCGCCGGCGGCGATGCGGACCCAGGCCCCCGCCCCGCCCCGCAGCGCCTCGACCGGATTGCCGGGGAGGCGGGCCGCCAGCTCGCGCCAGCGGTGGTCGCCGTCGCCGGCCCGGGCCAGCGCCACCCCGATGCCGAGCCCCCCGATGGCAGCCGGCCACACCAGCCCGTCGGGGAAGAACGGCGCCACCCACCGCACGAGCAGCAGCGTCCCGAGCGTGACGCAGCCGACGCCGAGCGCCATCTCCGCGGCGCGGCCGCGGCCGGCCCCGGCCGGCGGCTCCACCGTCCGGGCGGCATCCTCGTCCTCGACCGGCAGCACCAGCCACGCCACGAGATAGGCGACCACGCCCACGCCGTTGGCCAGCGACAGGATCACGGTGGCGACCCGCACGACCAGCGGGTCCACCCCGATCCAGCGGGCGACGCCCGCGCACACGCCCGCCACCACGCGCTCGTCGCGCCGGCGGGCCAGGCCCGGGGGCAGGCTGGCGAGCGGGGATCGGGGGGTGGAGGCCATCGCTCCCGCCATGATGCCCCCGACCCGCCCCGACCGCCTCAGGGGACGGGTCAGGGGCATCCCTGATGGTGGTCATGACGGATCGTCCCGATGATGGGACCCATGAACGACGCACCCCCGTCCCCGCCTGGCGACCGGACCCGCCCCGGCGACGGCCGCCTCGTGCGAGAGCCCGACGACAGCATGGTCTCGGGGGTCTGCAGCGGCCTGGCGGACTGGCTCGGCCTCGACGTCCGCCTGGTCCGGGTGCTGGCCGCGATACTCGTGCTGATCACGCCGTGGACCCTGCTGGCCTACCTCGTGGCCAGCTTCGCCATCCCCGAGCGCCGGCCCGACGAGCCGCGGGTCCGGGCCGAGCGGGTCACCGGCCTCGGCGATGCCCACCCGGCCCTGCTCGTGGGCGCCGTCATCGTCGCCGTCCTGCTGTTCGACGACACCTGGTTCCTGCACCCGTTCCCGGCGGCGGTCGCCCTGGTGGCCGTCGGCATCTGGCTCCTCACCCGCGACCGCCCGCCCTCGGACCGACATCCGAACGCAGGCGAGGACAGCGGCACGACCGTGGCGAGCGGTCCCTCTCCCACCGACGCGCCGTCTGGCACCGGGCGATCAGTCGAGCCCCCTCCCCCGGGTTCGGGGTGGTCGCCCGGACCCACCGAGTGGCCGACGGAGCAGATGCCGCTGGCGCCGGAGCAGCCGCCGCTCGAGCCCTTCGAGCCCCGGTCGGTGCTGGGCCGGGTCGGGCTCGCCCTGCTGCTCGTGGGCGGGGGCCTCGTCTGGCTGCTCGACTCGGTCGACCTGATCGACGTGTCCGCTCGCACGGCGATGGCCGCCGGCCTGCTGGGGATCGGCGTCGTGCTGATCGTCGCCACCTGGCGGGGGCGGGCCGCAGGCCTGATCCCGATCGGCTTTCTACTGGCCGGGCTGCTCGTGCTGGACGAGGCGGTGGACGTGCCGCTCGACGCCGGGCTCGGCGACCGCACGTACACGATCGACACCGTCGGCGAGTTGCGGGAGGACTACGACCTGCTGGCCGGCGACATGGTCGTCGACCTCACCGCCGCCCCCCTGTCCCGCACCCGCACGACCGAGGTCGACGCCAACCTGGGCGTCGGCGACCTGGAGGTGCGGGTCCCCGAGGACGCCCGGGTCACGGTCGACGCCACCGTGCGGGCCGGCGACCTCGACTGGCCCGGGCCCGGTGACACGTCCGAGGACGGCACCAGCATCGACCGCTCCATCACGCTGGCCGGCGAGCCGGGCGGGCCCCGGCTGCACCTCGACCTGTCCGTCGGCTTCGGCACCCTGGAGGTGGTCCGTGGTTGATCACCCGTTCGACCCCGTCAGCTTCGTCCTGGGGCTCATGGCCGTGGCGTCCGGGCTGATCGTCCTCGCCGGCGGGAACCTGGTCGAGCAGGCCCGGATCCTCCTGCCGCTCGGCCTCATCGCCTTCGGCATCGCGGTCCTCGTCCGCCTCGGAGGCGACCGGGCCGGGTAGCCGGCAAATCGTGGCCCGGGCGGTCAGCCCGCCAGGACCGCCCGGGCCACCAGGTCGGTGCCGAACGCGGTGAGGATGGCCAGGTAGAGCAGTCCGGTCGCCGCCATCACCGCCGAGTAGTAGCGCTCGCGCAGGGCGGCCCGGGTCACCGCCACCAGGCCGATCGTGGTGACGGCGCAGGCCACCCAGAACCAGCCGAGGATCCCGCCGTAGCCGTCGTCGACCGACCCGGACAGCACCGACAGCATCCCCACCGGCCACAGCATGACGGCGATCTCGAACGGCCAGATGATCCCGGTCCAGCGCACCATCTCCAACAGGGGCTTGCGGGCCAGGCCGGGCTGCACGAGATACCAGTGGCCGAGCAGCATGCCGTCGGAGATGGCCCCCAGGAAGGCGGCGCCGACCAGCACCCGCGCCACCGACAGCAGGGCCGGATCGCCGGCGGCGACGCCCGCCGCCACCAGGCCGGGGATGCCCACGAGCGGCGCGATCAGGTCGAGGACCGGCGGGAACTCCGGCACGGTCGGGTCGGGGCCCTCCGGCCGCCGGTCGATGCCGGTCATGGCCGCCACCCGGGCCGACCGGCGCTCGACCCGGGCCCGCTCCCCCGCCACGCCCGCCTTGCGGCGCACGATCGACACCCCGAGCGCCGCCCCTGCTGCCAGCGCCACGGCCAGCGCCGACGCGTCCCGGACCGGCACGGGGTCCAGCCAGACGCCCACCGCGAACGACCCCAGCGCCATGAGGATGTAGGTGCCGCGGACCAGCCAGCCGTAGCCGATGCCGACCTCGCGGCCCCGGGTCGTGACCCACAGGAACAGCAGGCCGCCGACGGCCCACTGCAGGAGCACGGTGGCGGCGTCGAGGCGGATCACGGCGTGCGAGGGTAGGGCCGCGGGGTCCCCCAACGACATTTGGCGGCGCATACGCCTAGATGTCGGCGTATGCGCCGCCAAATCGGCTAGTCGACCACCGCCAGCCCGTGGTCCGCGGTGTTGAGCTCGTCGGGGCCGGCGTCGGCGGCCACCACGATGTCCTCCAGCCGCAGCCCGAACCGGCCGGGCACGTAAATCCCCGGCTCGACCGAGAACGCGTGGCCGGGGGCCAGCCGGGTCGCGTTGCCGGACACGATGTAGGGGTCCTCGTGCTCCTCGACGCCGATGCCGTGGCCGGTGCGGTGGATGAAGAGGTCGCCGTAGCCGGCCCCGGCGATGACCCGGCGGGCCACGGCGTCCACCTCCTGGCACGGTGTACCGACGACCGCGGCGGCGACCGCGGCCCGCTGGGCCTCGTGCAGCACGGCGTAGGCCTCGGCCACCTCCGCCGGCGGCTCGCCCACGTGGACGCAGCGAGTGATGTCGCTGCAGTAGCCGACGCCCTCGGCGTCGAGCATGGTGCCGCCGAAGTCGCACAGCACCACGTCGCCGGGGCCGATGACCCGGGCCCCGGCCTCGTGGTGGGGGCTGGCCGCGTTGGGGCCGGCCGCGACGATGGCGAAGTTCACGTGCTGGTGGCCCTCGGCCACGATGCGCCGGCCCAGGTCGGCCGACACCTCGGCCTCGGTCCGCCCCGCCAGCGGGATCCTCCCGGCCTGCAGGTCGGCGGCGATGCGGTCCACGGCCGCGGCCGCCGCCCGCAGCGCCTCGACCTCGGCCAGGTCCTTCACCGCCCGGAGCGGCCCGGTCACCATGCCCGCCTTGGAGAACGACGCGCCCGGCAGCGCGGCCTGGAGGTCGAGCACGAACCGGGCCCAGGTGTGATCGCCGATCGCCACCCGTCCGGCCGCGCCGGCCAGCCCGGCCACGATCGCCACCGGCTCCTCGGTCTCGCCCCAGCGCCGCAGACCGAACACGTCCGGCCGCTCGGTGACCCGGGGGGCCTCGAGGGCGGGCACCACCAGCGTGGCGTCGCCGTCCCGGGGCAGGACCAGCATGGTCAGCCGCTCCAGGGGCATCGCCTCGTAGCCGGTCAGGTAGGGCAGGTCGGGGCCCACGGACAGCAGGAGCACGTCGACCCCGGCCTCCTCCATGCGGGCCCGGGCCCGGCTGGCGCGCTCGGCGAGCATGCCGGCCATCGTAGGAGCGTCAGCCGCCCACCTCGCCCAGGTCGAGCGGGACCGAGCCCAGGTCCCGGTCGGCGGCGTCGAGGAAGCGCCACGTCGACGGGCCCAGCCCAGGGTCCCCGTCCACCAGCGCGACGACCAGGCGGTCGCCCTCCGGCGGGCCGGCGCCGCACGTGGGCTCCAGGACCTGGCCCTCGATCCACACCGTGTAGCAGGGCAGCTCGTCGAACCCCGGGAGCCGGCTCGACCACTCCACGAGCCACCTCGGACCGTTCCCCGGGGGCGACGCCGCGGCGGGCCGCCTCCCGGGAGTAAGGGTGTCGACCTCCCCGACCGGCTCGACCGACTCCGCCAGCCGCTGCACGACCTCGACGGGCAGGCCGTGCACGTCTGACTGACGCTCCTGGGATCAACAGCTAGCGGGTCGCGGCCACCTCGAGCGTGCCGCCCGCCGCCTGGCGGGCGTGGTAGCTGGACCGGGTGAGCGGGCTGGCCTCGACGTGGCCGAGGCCGAGCGCCTCGCCGGCCTCGCGGTAGGCGTCGAACGTGGCGGGCTCGACCCACCGGGCCACCGGCAGGTGGTGGGTCGTCGGCCGCAGGTACTGGCCGATCGTGACGATGTCGACCCCGACCGCCCGCAGGTCGGCCAGCGTGGACAGCACCTCGTCGTCGGTCTCGCCCATGCCCACGATCAGGCCCGACTTGGTGAGCAGGCCGGCCTCCCCGGCCCGGGCCAGGACCGCGAGGCTGCGGGCGTAGCCGGCCGAGGGGCGGACGGCCCGCTGCAGGCGGGGCACGGTCTCGACGTTGTGGTTCAGCACGTCTGGCCGGGCGGCGAAGATCGTGGCGAGCGCGTCCTCGTCGCCCTTGCAGTCGGGGATGAGGACCTCGACCTGCACGCCGGGCGTCCGGCGGCGCACGGCCTCGATCGTCGACGCGAAGGCGGCGGCGCCGCCGTCGGGTAGGTCGTCGCGGGCCACCGCGGTCACGACCGCGAAGCCGAGGCCCATGCGCTCGACCGCCTCCGCCACCCGCTCGGGCTCGGTCGGGTCGAGGGCCGCGGGGTGACGGGTGTCCACCAGGCAGAACCCGCACGCCCGGGTACAGCGCTCACCGTTGATCATGAACGTGGCGGTGCCGTCGGCCCAGCACTCGAAGATGTTGGGGCAGCCCGCCTCCTCACACACCGTGACCAGCCCGAGGTCGCGCATCGTGTGCTTGAGGCGCAGGTAGCTGGGCGCGGTGCGGAAACGTGAGCGCAGCCACGGGGGCTTGCGGGCCGAGATCCGGAGGCCCTCGGTCACCCCGGCGGCTTCCAGCCGGCCTTTGAGCCGCACCGGGACGCCGTCGGCCGGCGTTGCCGGCGGGGGCGCCGGCTCCTCGCCCGGTCCCTCGCCCCGGCTGAACGCCGACAGGTCTTCGGGCCGGTGGCGCCACGCCACGTCCCGGCGGTCGGCGACGCCGCCGCCCCACAGCGCCGCGGCCCGGGCGGCCACGGCGTCGGCGAGGTCGCGGAGCGATGCGTCGACGCCCTCCTCTGCCACCGAGGTCACCCGCTTGTCGGGTATCCCGCAGGGGACGATGTGGCCCCAGTAGCGCATGTCGGGGTCGACGTTGACGGCGAAGCCGTGCATCGACCGACCCCGGGTCAGCCTGACGCCGATCGCCGCGATCTTGCGGGGGTCGTCGCTCTCCGGGTCGATCCACACGCCGGGATGACCCCGCAGGCGACCGGCGCCGGGCAGGCCCATGTCGGCGAGCGCGTCGATCACCAGCTGCTCGACCGAGCGGACGTAGGCGACCGTGTCGGCCATGCCGTGGCGGCCGCTGCCCCGCTTGGCCGGCAGCGACACGATCGGGTAGCCCACCAGCTGGCCCGGCCCGTGGTAGGTGACGTCACCGCCCCGGTCGGTGCGGACCAGGTCCGCGCCGACCTCGGCCGGCGGGACCAGCACGTGGCGCATGTCGGTGCGGACCCCCAGCGTGTACACGTGGGGGTGCTCCAGCAGCAGCAGGTGGTCGTCGGTGGCCGACGCGTGGAGCGCCCGCTGGAGGGCCCAGGCCTCCCGGTAGGGCACCCGGCCCAGCCAGCGCACGCGCAGCGTCACGTCAGGCCAGCTCTGCGGACCAGTCGCGGGTCTCCACGATCTCCTTGACCCGGCGCAGGAACGCCGCCGCGTAGGCGCCGTCGAACGCCCGGTGGTCCCACGTGAGCGTGATGTTGCCGACGGAGTGGATGGCGATGCCCTCGCTGCCGTCGGGCAGGTCCACCACGACCGGGCGCCGCTTGACGCCGTCGGTCGACACGATCGCCACCTGGGGCTGGTTGATGATCGGCAGGGTCATCGTCGTGCCGAACGGCCCCGGGTTCGTGATCGTGAACGTGCCGCCGGCGATGTCGTCGGGGCCGAGCTGCTTGGACCGGGCGCGGCGGGCCAGGTCGCTGACCTCCCGGGCCAGCGCCCGCAGGCGCTTGCCGTCGGCGTCGTGGATCACCGGCACCATCAGGCCCTTGAAGTCCAGGTCGACGGCGATGCCGAGGTTCACGTAGTTGTGGACGATCAGCTCGTTCTCGCCGAAGCTGGCGTTGACCTCGGGATACTCGCGGATGGCGTCGACCACCGCCCGGCCGATGAACGGCAGGTAGGTGAGGCTGAAGCCCTCGGATGCCTTGAACGCGTCCCGCTCGGCCGACCGGGCCCGCTCGACGCCCTCGAAGTCGACCTCGATCGAGGCGTAGACGTGGGCCGAGGTCGCGAGCGAGCGCACCATGTGCTCGGCCGTGCGCCGGCGGATGTTGGTGTGCGTGATCGCCGTGTCCCGCTCGCCCGCCCGGGCCACGGGCTGGGGTGCGGGGGCGGGCGCCGTCGGCCGGGCGGGGGCGGCGGGCGCGGCCGGTTGGGCGGGCGCGGCCGGCTGGGCCGGCGCCGCGGGCTGGGCGGGAGCCGCGGGTGCCTGGGCCCGGCCCTGGTCGATCACCGACAGCACGTCGCTGCGGGTGATGCGGCCGCCGGGACCGGTGCCCTGGATGCCGGCGGGGTCGAGGTCGTTCTCGGCGATCAGCCGCCGGACCACGGGCGACAGCAGCAGGCCGTTGGACCCCTGGGCGCCGTCGCCGGCCGGAGCCGGGGCGGGCGCGGGCTGCTCGGCCTCCGGGCCGGGCGCGGTGGGTGGGGCCGGCGCCTCGGCGGGGGGCTCTGCCTCCACCGTCGGCCCGCCTGCGGACTGGTCGCCCTGCGGCTCGGCGGCCTGCTCGTCCCCGTCGCCCTGGGGCCGGGCCTCGGTCGCCTCGGGGGCCGCCTCGGCCGGCGCCTGCTCGCCGCCGCCCTCGGACGCGGGCTCCGGCTCCGCCGGGGCCTCTTCGGGGGCGGCGTCGCCACCGCCGGCCGGGGCGTCGCCGACCCGGGCGAGCACGACGCCGACGTCGACCGTGTCGCCCTCCTGGACCAGGATCTCCGACAGCACGCCGCTCACCGGCGACGGCACCTCGGAGTCGACCTTGTCGGTCGACACCTCGAACAGAGGCTCGTCCTCGGCCACCTGGTCGCCGACGTTCTTGAACCACTTCGTGATCGTGCCCTCGGTCACGGTCTCGCCGAGCTGGGGCATCTGGATGTCGGCCATCAGTGGAGCCTCCGTCCGGTCATGTCCTGCACCGTGTCGCCGAACAGCTCGGACAGGGTGGGGTGCGGCTGGATGAACGCGGCGACCTCGTCGACGGTGGCCTCCCAGTTGACGGCCAGGTAGCCCTGACCCAGCTGCTCGGTGACCCACGGCCCGACCATGTGGACGCCGAGGATCGTGCCCGCCTTGCCGTCCGGCGTCTTCTCGGCGATGACCTTCACCAGGCCCTCCTGATCGCCGATGATCTTGGCCCGGCTGTTGGCGCTGTAGCGGTGCTTGGACGCCACCACGTCGTAGCCGGCCTCCTTGGCGGACTCCTCGGAGTGGCCGGCGAAGGCGACCTCGGGGCGGCAATAGATGCCCCACGGCACCTTGCCGTAGTCGACCGGCACGGGCTCCTCGCCGAGGATGTCGTCGATCGCGACCATGCCCTCGGCGAAGCCGACGTGCGCCAGCGCCGGGGTGGCGATGCAGTCGCCCACGGCCCACACGCCCTGCTCGCCAGTGCGGCAGCGCTCGTCGACCACGACGAAGCCCCGCTCGTCGACCTGGACCCCGGTGCCGTCGAGGCCGAGGTCCTCGGTAGCCGGCTTGCGGCCCACCGAGACGACCACGACTTCGGTCTTGATCGGATCGGCGCCCTCGACGTTGACGACGGTGCCGCCGTCGCCCGGCTCGTGGCCGGTGACCTTGACGCCGGTGCGGACCTCGATGCCCCGCTTCTTGAACGACCGCTCGACGACCTGGGTCACGTCCTTGTCGCAGCCCGGGAGGATCTTGGGCAGCACCTCGAGCAGGGTGACCTGGGCGCCAAGGTCGGACATCATCGAGGCGAACTCGCAGCCGATCGCACCGCCGCCGATCACGACCGCGGTGTCGGGCACCCGCGGTATCGACAGGACCTCGTCGGACGACATGACGATGGTGCCGTCGATGTCGAACCCGGCGATGGTCCGGACGTCGGAGCCGGCGGCGATGATCACCGCGTCGCCGGTCACCTCGAACGTCTCGCCGCCGTCGCTGGGGTCGACCGTGACCTTGCGGCCGGCGTGGAGGCGCCCGTAGCCGTCGTACACGGTGACCTTGCGGCCCTTGAGCAGCTGGGACACACCGCCGACCAGCTCGTCCACGACCGCCTGCTTGCGCTCGAGGGTGGTCGACCAGTCGACCTGGGGCTCGCCGGCGTTGATGCCGAACGACGCCGCCTCCGCCACCGTGCGGTACACGTGGGCGGTCTCGAGCAGCTCCTTGGCGGGGATGCAGCCCACGTTGAGGCACGTGCCCCCGATCCAGCGCTTCTCGACGAGAGCGATGTTGAGCCCGGCGCTGGCGCCGTAGAGCGCCGCGGCGTAGCCGCCGGGGCCGCCGCCGATGACGACGACGTCGTAGTTCTCGGCCGTGGGGACCACCTCCCGGGGGTGTGACGTGGGCCGGAGTGCCTTTGCGACTCTACCGGCCCACACCTACCCGCTGGTCGGGTGGCTCAGCGCATCTGCACGATCTGGATCGAGAACGCCACCAGGATGGCGAGGCCGCACAACAGGGCCGCGAAGATGAGTCGCCGGGTGCTCATGGCAGCCGCCCACCCTACCCGTGCCCCGCTCACACCCCGCAGCCGGCCGCCATCACCGACTCGAGGGTGCCGGACCGCACCGGCTCTGCCGTCAGTTCCACGACGTCATGACACCCAACTCCCCCAGCGGGTTCCCAGGATTTTCTCGGGAACCGCCGGCGCCCCCGCGCCGTCCAATGGCCATGATGGCAAGCATGCGGACGGGTTGGGGACGCGCCGCCCTGGCCGCGGGAGTGCTGGTGGCTCTGGCGGCCGGGTGCGGGGGACGCGGTGACGACAGCGAATCGGCCAACCTGGCCGCACCGACCACCGCCTCGGAGGCGGACACCGCCACCGGGGACGAGGCGACCGTGGCCCGCGATGCGGGGGGCGGCGAGGCGGCCGGCACGACCGCGCTCGGCGTGGACACGCAGGCGATCGCGGCCGCGCGCGACATCGTGCGCACGGGGTCGATGCAGCTCACCGTGGACGACGCCGAGGACAGCGCGGCCGGCGTTGCCCGCATCGCCAGCGACGCGGGCGGGTTCGTCTCCAACGAGCAGGCCCGGGCGAAGGACGACCAGGTCGACATCACGGTGCGCGTGCCCGCCGACACGTTCGAGGACGTGCGCTCGGACATCGGCGATCTCGGCGACGTCGTCGAGCAGACGGTGGACGCGCAGGACGTGACCGCCCAGGTGGTGGACATCGACAGCCGGGTCGCATCGCTGCAGCGCAGCGTCGAGCGGCTGCAGGGGCTGCTGTCGCAGGCCGGTGACGTGGGCCAGCTGGCGACGGTCGAGGGCGAGCTGGCCCGGCGCGAGACCGAGCTGGAGGCGCTCCAGGGCCAGCAGCGGGTCCTGGCCGACCAGGTCGCCCTGGGCACCCTGGAGGTCCACCTGTCCGAGGACGAGCAGCCGGTGCCGTCGGAGGACACGCCCGGGTTCGGCGACGGCCTGCGCCAGGGTTGGGTGGCGCTGGTGGACGGCGGGCGCATCGCCCTGGCGGGTCTGGGCTTCGCGCTTCCGTTCCTGGTCCCGGCCGCCCTCGCCTTCGCCGTGTACCGCCTCGTGCGGCGCCGGATGCGTCCCGCCACACCTGCGGAGCAATCGACGCAGGTGTGAACTCACGGTAACTCCCACGCGGCTACCGTGCGCGGCACGATGCCGGCGCTCTCCTCCTACCGGACCCGCCTGGCCGGGCTGCTGGCCGAGCTGGCCGGCGAGCACCGGGTCCCCGGGGCAGCCTGCGGGGTGCTCCTGGGCGACGAGGCGGAGGTGGCCACCCACGGGGTCGCCAACGTGGCCACCGGGGTCCCGGTCACGCCCGCCACGCTGTTCCAGATCGGGTCGGTCACCAAGGTGTACACCTCCACGCTGGTGCAGCAGGCGCAGGCGGCCGGGGTGGTGTCACTGGACGAGCCCGTGCGGGCCCAGCTCCAGGAGTTCATGGTCGCCGACCCCGGCGCCACCATCGAGATCAC
>DASRJM010000151.1:0-13254 GCA_035649475.1 Acidimicrobiales bacterium | reverse complement strand
TCGACCGGCGACCGGGGGTCGCCGCCGTCGCGGGGGCCCTCACGATCGCCTTCTCCGCCATCCTCGTCAAGCTCGCCGACGTCGAGCCGTCGACGGCCGCGATCTTCCGCTGCGCGTACGCGCTGCCGGTGCTGTGGGTGTTCGCCGCGTGGGCGCTGCTGAGCGAGCGGATCGAGCGGCGGATCCTCGTCGCGCTCCCGCTGGTGTGCACCGGGGTCGTGCTGATCTCCGGCGCGCTCGAGTCCGGCGCCTACGGCGAGCACCCGGCGCGCGGCGTGCTGTTCGGCTTCCTGACCGGCGTGACCTACGCCGGCTTCATCCTCGTGCTGCGCCAGGGCAGCGGCGACCTGCGCCGTCCGGCCGGTCCGCTCTTCGACGCGACCGCGGTCGCCGCCGTGGTGGCCGTCGTGGCCGCCGACGTGCCCGGCCACCTGGGCCTGCTCACCGCCATCGCGGCCGGCACCGCCGCCGCCCTGGTCATCCGGGAGGACCGGCCGTGAGCGCGTTCGTCGTGATCGTCGCGGCCGGTGCGGTCAGCTACGCGTTCCGGCTGGCGCCGGCGGCCCTCGTGGACCGGGTCCGCTCGATCGGGCGGCTGGACCGGGCGGCCACCTACGTCGTGCCCGCGACGTTCGCGGCCGTCGCCGCCGGCGGCGTCCTGGCGAGGGCGGAGGCGGGCGCCGGCGCCCTGGCGGCCCTCCCGCCGTTGGCCGCGGTGCTGGTCGCCATCGCCGCCGCCCGGCGGACCGGCTCGTCGCTGGCGGCGGTCGCCGCCGGCCTGCCCACCCTGTGGGCACTCACCGCGGTGGCCGGGACATGATCGTGCGCACCCCCACCCATGCCGCCGCCCTCGGCACCGTGCTCGGCGTCTGGGCCCACCCCGACGACGAGACGTACCTGTCGTCCGGGCTCATGGCGCTGGCCCGCCGGGCCGGCAACCGGGTCGTGTGCGTGACCGCCACCCGCGGCGAGCACGGCACCGACGACCCCGTCCGCTGGCCGCCCGAGCGCCTGGCCCGCACCCGCGATCACGAGATCGCCGCCGCGATGGCCGTGCTGGGCGTGGCCGAGCACCGGTTCCTCGCCTTCGAGGACGGGACCCTGGCCGCCGTCGACCCCGCCCGGGGCGCGACGCTGGTCGGCGAGCTGCTGGCCGAGGTCCGACCCGACACGATCCTGAGCTTCGGATCGGACGGCATGACCGGCCACCCCGACCACCGGGCGATCGCCGGCTGGGTCGCCGCCGCCTGCCGCCGGGCCCGGGACGCCGGGGCACGCATCCGGCTGGTCCAGGCCACCACCACCGCCCGGTTCGCCGCCGAGTTCGCCGACCTGCACGAGCGGTTCTCCGTTTTCGGTCCGGGCCTCCCCCTCCGGACCGCCGACGACGACCTGGCCGTGCGGGTCGACCTCGACGACGAGCTGCAGGACCTCAAGCTGGCCGCGCTGCGGGCCCAGGCCACCCAGACCGGGCCGCTCCTGGCTGCGGTCGGCGAGGACCGCTACCGCACCTGGTGGCGGGAGGAGGCGTTCGTCGCCGCTCCCGTCCCGGCCGCCAACCACCCCGTCCGACCCCTCGTCACCACAGGAGCCCACCGATGACCCCCGTCCCCACCCTCCACCGCCACGACGTCGCCGTCGTCGGCGCCCGCGCCGCCGGCGCCGCCACGGCCATGCTGCTGGCCCGTGCGGGCCACGACGTGGTCGTCCTCGACCGGGCCAGGTTCCCGAGCGACACACTGTCGACGCACTCGATCGACCGTAGCGGCGTCGTCCAGCTCGACCGTTGGGGTCTGCTCGACGACGTGCTCGACAGCGGTACGCCCGCCATCCGCTCGGTGACGTTCCACCTGCCGGGCGAGTCGATGACCCGTACGGTCAAGGACCGCGCCGGTGTCGACCACCTCGTCGCACCCCGCCGCCACATCCTCGACCCCCTGCTGGCCGACGCAGCGGCCGGGGCCGGGGCGACCCTCGCCTTCGGTGCGACCGTCACCGCCGTGACTCGGGACCTCACCGGGCGCGCCACGGGGGTCACCGGCCACGACGACCGGGGCCGGCCGATCGCCGTCGACGCCCGCGTGGTCATCGGGGCCGACGGGCTCCGTTCCCGGGTGGCCCGGGAGGTGGGCGCGCCGGTGGTCGAGAGCCGGCCGCCGAGCGGCGCCACCCACTACGCCTACGTGGCCGGCCTGCCCTGGGACGGCATCGAGTTCTTCCTGGCCGAGGGCGCCCTGACCGGCGTGTTCCCGACCCACGGCGGCGAGGCCTGCGTGTGGATCTGCGTGCCGGAGAGCACGGCCGCGGCGGCCCGCCGCGCCAACGGCTCGCCGGCCGCCGCGTTCGACGCCCTGATCGCCCGGTACGCGCCCGCCCTGGCCGCCCGGCTGCGGGCCGGCCACCGCACGTCGCCCGTGCGCTCGGCGGTGCGACTCCCGAACCAGGCCCGGGCGGCATCCGGGCGGGGCTGGGCCCTGGTCGGCGACGCCGGCTACCACCGCGACCCGATCACCGGACACGGCATCAGCGACGCCTTCCGGGATGCCGACCTGCTCGCCACGGCCCTCGACCGGGGGCTCCGGAGGGAGCTCCCGATCGACGAGGCGCTGGCCTCCTTCGGCCTCGAGCGCGACGCCGCCCGCCGGGAGATCTTCGACATCACCTGCGCCCTGTCGTCTTTCCCGCCGGTGCCCGAGTTCGTGGCCCTCCAGCAGCGGCTCAGCGTGGCCATCGAGGCCGAGGCCGCTGCGCTGGCCGCCCGCCCCTTTCCCCGAGCGCTGGCCGCCTGACCCCCGCACGTCCCAGATCCCCACGAATGATCCCCATGAAAGGAACCACGACATGACCATGACCGAGTCCAAGAGCGCGCCCCGCAACGGCGTCGACGTCCCCACCCTCTTCGCCACGATCGACGCGGTGAAGCAGGCCCCGGCCGCCGCCCGCTTCGAGTTCCGCGCCCACAACGAGTGGGTGTCCGGCACCCACAGCCGCAGCACCATCCGCGACTTCTTCGGAGTCGGCGAGGACAGGGAGCACGAGCGCAGCTTCACCTTCGACGCCGACCATCCGGCCATCCTGGTCGGGCGGGACAACGGCCCGACCCCGGTCGAGTACGTGCTGCACGCCCTGGCCGCCTGCCTGACGGCCGGCCTCGCCAACATCGCCGCGGCCCGCGGCGTCACCCTGACCGAGGTGACCTCGACCGTCGAGGGTGACATCGACCTCAACGGCATCCTCGGCCTCGACCCCGACGTGCGCAACGGCTACCAGGCCATCCGGGTCCGGTTCTCGGTCAAGGGCGACGCCCCCGCCGAGACGCTGCAGTCGCTGGTCGAGCAGTCCAAGGCCCGCTCGGCGGTGTTCGACGTCCTGACCGGCCGGGTGCCGGTCAGCATCGAGGTCGACGCCGGCTGAGCCCGGGACCTCTCCCCGCGCTGCCGGCCGGTCCCCCGGGGGCCGGCCGGCGGCGCGCCCGGGCTCAGGTCGGATCGAGGGCGGCGGACGCCTCCCGGCACCGGCGGGCGTCGAGCGGCTGGCCGGCGTCGTCGAACAGCACGGCGGCCTCGGCCAGCAGGCGGGCGGCGGCCTCCGGGTCGCCCTCGGCCCGGGCCAGGTGCGCCCGCGCCTCCCGGACCGCGGCCTGCCACGCCGTCCCCTGCCACAGCGCCGCGGACCGTTCGGCCTCGACCAGCCAGGTGCGGGCCTCCTCCAGGCGCCCGCCCTCGGCGCAGGCGATGGCGGCCGGGACCGCGATCATCACGTGGCACACGGTGCACGACACGGCCTGGTCGGACGCCTCGGCCGCCTCGTCCACCACGGCCAACGCCGCCTCCCGGTCGGGGGCGGAGGCGACGAGCGTCCCGTAGATGCGCTGGAGCAGGTGGTGGGCCAGCGGCGACCACCGGGCCAGGCTCAGGGCTCGGCGCAGCAGCCGCTCGGCCTCGGCGCGGTCCCCGGCGGCCAGCTCGACTTCGGCCAGGCGCTGGAGGGCGTGGGAGGTCCCGCTGTCGGCCCCGAGGGCGATGTGCTGCTCGACGGCATCGGCCAACTGGGTGCGGGCCGCCTCCAGGTCGCCGCTCAGCAGGCTGGCCTCGCCGGCCACGAGCGTGGCGAACGCGGCGGCCGGGCGGGCCCCGACCTCGTCGGCCCGCTCCCGCAGCCGCTCGGCCAGGTCGACCACCTCGGCGTAGGGCGTCGGGCCGTAGAGCAGGTACTCGGCGACGCACAGGTGCGAGTCGAACACGGTCGTCGCCAGCGCGGTGTCCTCGCCGGCGGCCCGCATCTCCCGCAGGAGCCGGTCGAACCACTCGCCCCGGGAGTGGGCCACCAGGCCCTGGAGGGTGATGGCGTCGAGCATCTGGCCGGGCGTTCCCCGGGTGATGGCGGCGTGCCGGGCCTCCTCGACGGTGGCCTCGGCGACGTCGATGTCGCCGGAGAAGTAGGCCAGCAGCCCGCGGGCGTAGAGGACGGCGGCGTCGTCGGGTCCCCCGTCCGGCTCGACGCCGGCCAGCGCGTCCTCGGCGGACGCCCGGTCGCCCACCACGAGCGCAGCCCGGGCCAACCGGACCCGGAGGCGGCGGGTCTCGCCGGGTGGCGTCACGGCGATCGCGGCCCGGTAGGCGGCCACGGCCGCGGGGTCGCCCACGGCCGCCAGCGCATCGGCCCGCAGCCGCAACAGCTCGGGGGCGTCGGCGGCACCCACGTGGTCGCGGGCCATGGCGGTCCACCGCAGCACGTCCCGGTGGAGCTGGACGGCGGCCGCGCTGCGGGCCGCGGCCAGGGCGTAGGGGGCCGCCTCGGCCCGGCGCCCGGCGGCGTGCAGCCGGTCCGCCACCCGCTCGGGAGGCGCGCCGAGGTCGGCCAGGCGGCGGGCGGTGACGGCCAGGACCCGCTCGGGCTGGGCGGCGGCCGGGCCCCCGAACCCGCCGGCCGCGAACCGGAACCCGTCGGCGGCCGGAACGACGGCCCCGGCGGACAGGGCGGCGTCGACCAGCCGGTGGGCGGCCGCCTCGCCGTGCCCGGTGGCGGCCTGGAGCTCGAGCTCGTCGAACCAGTCGCCCGACACGGCCACCAGCCGCAGGGCCTCCTCCACCTCCCGGGGCAAATCGGACGCCGCGGGGGCCGGGACGCCGTCGGCCGGCGCCAGCACCACGGCCTCGTACCAGCCCCGGCCGCTGGCGTGGTCGTGATGGCGCCCGGCCACGACGACGGCGATCCGATGGCCGCGGGTGAGGCGGGCGACGTCGTCGACGAGGGCCAGGGCCTCGGCCGGGGCGTGGTCGGCGTGGTCGACGAGCAGCAGGGCGCCGGCCGCCTCGGATGCCACCACCAGCAGCTCGCGGGCCGCGACCAGCCACCGCTGGCGGGTGGTGGGCCGCTCCGACTCGATCACCTGTTCGATCTCGGCCCGCATGCCGGCCGGCAGGGCGTCGAGCAAGTCCGGGCGCCGCTGGGTCATCTCGTCGAGCGCACCGCCGACGCAGGCGAACGGGCTGGCGCTCGTGATCGACGGCGCCGACATGCCGACCACCAGGCCCCGGCGCCGGCCCTCGTCGGCCAGCCGGTGGAGCAGCTCGGTGCGGGCGGCCCGGGTGCCGCCCTCGATGCGCAGCGCGGCGCCCCGCCCGGACACGAGGTCGTCCACCACCCGCAGGGCCCGATCGGCGGCGCCGGCCGGCGCGGCCGGCTCGACGGCGGCCGGCGCCGCCGGCTGGTCCGTACGCCCGGCGGAGCCGTCCTCGTCGTCGACCACCTCGAGCACGAACCGGTAGCCCCGGCCGTGCACGGTCTTGATCGCGCGCTGGTCCCGCCCCGTGTCCCCGATGGCCCGGCGCGCCGACTTGATGCGGCTCGTCAGCGCCGACTCGGACACGAACCGGTCGCCCCAGACCTGGTCGAGCAGCTCGGTCTTGGGCACCACCCGGTCCCGGTTCCGGACGAGGTAGGCGAGCACATCGAACACCTGGGGCTCGACAGCGACGGGCTCGCCGCCCCGCCGCAGCTCCACCCGCTCCACGCTCAGTTCGTAGTCTCCGAACCGCACCGCCACCGCCGTCATGCTGGCACAGCCGCCCGAAAGCGACTCAGTAAGCCAGTGACTCCCTCCAGGTGACAGCCCGCCCGTCGAGGACGATGTCGCCCCCCGGCCCGGTCACGGTGGTGCGCAGCGTCACCACCGGCTTGTCGGGGCGGAGCCCGATCACCTCGACCTCGGCGGTGATCTCGTCGCCCGGCCGCACGGGCGCCAGGTAGCGCCAGTCGGTGTGGAGGAACACGGACCCGGGGCCGGGCAGGTCCTCGGCCACGACCGCGTTGAGCAGGCCGGACGTGACCCCGCCCTGGACGATGATCCCGCCGAAGCGGGACCGGGCGGCCGTGTCCTCGTCGTAGTGGAGGGGGTTGGCGTCGCCGGTCATCTCCGTGAACAGCTGAATGTCGCGGCTGGTCACGGTGCGGGACCGGCGGGCCGTGTCGCCGATGCGCAGGGAGCTCATACCGCGAGCATGCTCGCCGCGGCGCCGCCGGGCTTGGAGACGGGGTGGAGACGGGGTGGAGCGCGGCCCCTCAGGCCGTGGCCTCGAACACCGCCCACGAGCCGGGCACGCCCGGCAGCTCGTGCTCACCGAGCGGCTCGAAGGCCAGGCCGCACCCCGCCACCAGGTCGGTGACCGTGCGCGACACCCACACCGAGCCGGGCTCGGCCAGGGTCGCCAACCGGGCGGCGATGTGCACGCCGATCCCGGTGATGTCCTCGCCCCGCCGCTCCAGCTCGGCGGTATGGACCCCGGCCCGGATCTCCGCGCCGAGCGGCGCGAGCTCTCGGCGCAGGTCGCAGGCGGCCCGCACGGCCCGGCCGGGCCCGTCGAACACCGCCACCACGCCGTCGCCCGCGAACCCCACCACGTCGCCCCGCTGAGCCCGGACGCAGCGGCGGGTGGTGGCTTCGAACGTGTCGAGCAGCCGGCGGAAGGTCGCGTCGCCGATCTCGGCCGCGGCGGCGGTCGAGCCGACGATGTCGGCGAACAGGACCGTGGCCAGGAACCGGTCGGACGGCGGCGGGGCCGCGGGGCGGCCGCCGCCGACCACGAAGTCCTCGACCGCGGCGAGGAGGGGCCCGGTGTCGCCGCTGAACACGAAGTGGTCCCGCCCCGGCAGCTCGAGCATCCGGGCCTCCGGGATGCCGGCGGCCAGCTGGCGCGCGGGCTCGATGCCGTAGACCGAGTCGTCGATCCGGTGGATCACCATCGTGGGGACGGCGACGCTCCGCAGCACCGGGGTCACGTCGATGTGTGACATCAGCTCGACCAGCCGGCGGGCGGTCCGGGGTGTGGCGGACTGGCGCTCGAGCCGGGCCAGGAACCGTCGCCCGGAGGCCGTGGCGGCCATCGTCTCGGCCAGCGCGGCGAACACGCGCCCCGTCCCCCACGTGTCCTCGACGAAGGCGAGCCGGCGCCCGCTCGGGCCCTCGATCCACGGGTGGCGGGCCCAGGTGCCGTGCAGGACCAGCCGCTCGACCCGGTCCGGGTGGGCCGCCGCCATCAGCACCGACAGCGAGCCGCCCTCCGACGAGCCGAACACCGTCGCCCGCTCCATGCCCGCCGCGTCCATGACCGCTCGCACGTCGTCGGCCCGCTGCTCCAGCGGCGGGGCCTCTCCGGGCCCGAGGCGCTCGGACAGGCCGGCGCCGCGCTTGTCGAGGACCGCCACCCGGCAGAACGACCCGAGCCGGCGCAGGAAGCGGGCGATCGCCGGGTGCTCCCACTGGACCTCGACGTTGGTGGTGAAGCCCTCGATGAGGACCAGGTCCGGGCCCTCGCCGAACACCTGGTACGCGATGGAAGCGCCGTCGTTGGTGACGTACCGGGTCTCGGGGACGGGCGCCAGGAGCGCCACGGGAGCGTCGTCGTCGCCACGCGGTAGCTCCTCGCCCACCTCGGTCACCGCGGCCACGAACCGGTAGCCGCGGCCGTGGGCGGTGCGGATGACCCGCTGGGCCTGGCCGTCGTCGCCCACGGCCTGGCGGGCCTGCTTGATCCGGGTCGTCAGCGCCGACTCGGACACGAAGCGGTCGCCCCACACCGAGTCGAGGAGGTCCTCCTTGGAGACCACCCGGTCGCGGTGGGTGATGAGGTGGACGAGCACGTCGAAGACCTGGGGCTCGACGTCGATCCGCCGCCCGCCGGCGCGCAGCTCGTAGGCGTCGGTGTCGATCTCGACACCGGCGAACCTCAGGCGCATGGCTCGGGAGTGTAGGGGTGGCCGCACGACGGAGCCCTGGTCAGTACGGGTCCACGCCAGCGTGGGCGGCGAGGGCACGCACCGTCTCGCGGGCCACCAGCGCGTGGCCCCGGCGGTTGGGGTGGAGCTGGTCGGCGCTGAAGATCCCGTCGCCGGCCTCGGGGTGGTCGACGAAGTCGACCTGCAGTCCGCCGTGGCGGCGGGTGACGCGGCCCGTGACGTCCCGCAGGGTGCGCAGGCGGGCGCTCACCCCCGCCCGGCGCTCGGGCGGCAAGAGCCCGGTCCGGCCGATGTCGAGGTAGCCGAACGTGACGACGAGCGCCCCCTGCTCGGCCAGGGCGGCGACCATGGCGTCCAGGTCGGCGGCCACGGCTCCGGGGTCGAACGACCGGCGGATGGCGTCGTTGCCCCCGCAGGCCAGCACGACGAGGTCGGGGCCGAAGGCCAGCGCCGGTCGCAGCTGCCCGGCCCGCACCTCGGCCGTGCGGGCGCCGGCGACGCCGAGGTTGCGGTACCCGGGCGGACCGCGCCGGTCGTCGAGGGCTGCGGCCAGGGTGGCGGCCCACGGCCGGTCCGGGTAGCCGGGCACGGGGTCCCCGACGCCGCTGGCGACGCTGTCGCCCATCACGACGAGGCGCCGCCAGGGCAGGCGTACGGCCGGGACGGCGGTGGCGGGGACGGCGGTGGCGGGGACGGCGGTGGCGGGGGCGGTGGTGGTGTCCATGCCCGCAGTGTCCGGCCGGCTCCGGTGGAGACGCATGGAGCGGGGCTGGAGATGCCCTGAATGTTCGCACCTAGGCCGTCCGGAGGCGCCCGCCCGCCGCTCGGAACGCCTCCTGGGCGGTGATATCGCCCAGCAGCACTCGGGTCACGAGCACCGCGTCCTGCATCTCCAGCCGGCGCCCGAGCCGGGCCAGCAGTGCCACCGGCGGCGACGGATGGGTGATCAGGTAGGCCAGCGTCGACACCCATCCGTCGAGCTGATGGACGTACTCCCGCCGCTCGTCCGCGTCCAGGGCCTCCAGGCGTTGGGCCCCCTGCCACGCGGTCGACCGGGCCCGGCGCAGCGAGAAGTTGAACAGCAGCCCGCCCCCCAGCGCCGCCGCCTCGCTCGCCCAGCGGGACACCCGGTCGAGGTCCCGGATCACCGACGTGAACGACGCAGCCAGGACATCGTTGACGGTGTCGAAGTCGTCACGCACCGCCGCCAGCCCGCCGTGGCGCTCGGCGACGTCGACCACTGCCTGGGTGAGGTCGTGGTTGACGTGTGCGTTGGCGCCGAGCAGCAGGTGCTGGACGATGAGCAGGTCGGGGTCGGGCGCCACGTCCCAGCTCGCCTGCCAGCAGCGGGGCACCGGCCCCTCGCCCCGCCGTGCCCGCAGGTAGTAGCCGGCGAACGTGTCGGCCAGCGCCTCCATCCGCGCCCCGTCCTCGAACCCCCGGTCCCGCACTCGGCCGGCGATGTCCTGGGTGACGCGCACGTAGAGCGCCGCGAAGTACCCGCAGGCGTCCTCCGCCGCCAGGGCGACGTGCCGCAGCTCCTCGATGGTCGCGTCGATCACGTCGTGTGAGAGGTGCGACACCCCCCGCCGGATACATGGTGGCGCTCAGGCGGACTTGCGGGCCGGCTTCTTGCGCGCCGAGCGCGAGCGGGAGCCCTTGCGGCCGCGGGCGCCCTTGACGCTGGCCTCGAGCGCCGCCATGAGGTCGACGACCTCGGCCTGCTGCTCGGGCTCGGGCTCGGCCTCCGCCGGCTCGGCGGCGCCGCGCTTGGAGCGCTTGGTGATCAGCCCGCGCAGCTCCTCGGTGTAGGTGTCGTGGTAGCGCTCGGGCTTCCAGGCGGTGGACAGGGCCTCGATGATCTGGCGGGCCAGGTCCAGCTCCTTCGGCTTGGCCTTGGACCGCCTGTCCGGGATGCCATCGATGTCCGAGCTGGGCACGACCTCGTCGGCGAAGCGCATGGTCGACATGGCCAGCGCCCCGTCGACCGGCCGGATGGCGGCCAGGTACTGCTTGCGCCGGATCACC
This sequence comes from Acidimicrobiales bacterium, assembly GCA_035649475.1. Lineage (GTDB taxonomy): Bacteria > Actinomycetota > Acidimicrobiia > Acidimicrobiales > VFJN01 > ZC4RG19. Next base: position 2,988 of record DASRJM010000151.1, on the reverse strand, counting down.
ACGGTGCCGATGGCCACCTGCTGCTGGTCCTCCATGGCGTCGCGCAGCAGGGCGTAGGCCGGCCCGGCCTCGTCGGTGGCGGGCGCCAGCCAGTAGGTGCGGTCGTAGAAGATCGGATCGATGTCGGCGAGATCGACGAAGTCGGCCACCTCGATCGCCCGGGTCGACGGCGGCCGCAGCTCCTCCAGCTCCTCCGGCGTGAAGCGGACGTAGCGACCCTTCGAGGTCTCGTAGCCGAGCCGGATGTCGTCGACCGGCTTGCCGGTCTTCGCCGACACCTTCTCGTGACGCACCCGCCCGCCCTTGGGGTCGAGCTCGTGGAAGTGGACGCGGTGGTCGCGGGTGGCGGTGTACGCCTTCACCGGGACGTTGACCAGCCCGAACGTGATCGTGCCGGTCCAGACAGCGCGGGCCATCACCCGCCGGAGTACCCGGGACCGCCCGCTGGCATGCACCGGCCCGGCCCGGTGGCTCGGGGCGCGGGTGTGCGATCGTCGCGCATGGTCGACGACGATCTGCAGGGCCGCCTCCGGTTCCGGGTGCGGCCCGCCGCCCCGAGCGGGCGGGGGTTCGACGGCGGGCGGGACGAGCCGCTGGGGGTGGGCGGCGAGCGGGACGGGGTGCTCTACGTGCCCGACACCGCCGAGGCCGGCGCCCCGGTGCTCGTGTTCCTGCACGGCGCCTCGGGCACGGGCCGGCGCCACCTCCGGGCGGTCCTGGCCGCCGCCGACCGCTACGGGGTCGTGCTGCTGGCGCCCGACTCCCGCCACCCGGCCACCTGGGACCTGATCGCCGAGCGCCGGCTCGGCCCCGACCCGGCGTTCCTCGACGACGTGCTGAACGCCCTGGTCGACCGGCTCGACGTCGACGTGGACACGTCCCGCCTGGCGATCGGCGGCGTCTCGGACGGCGCCTCCTACGCGCTCACACTCGGGCTGAGCAACGGCGACGTGTTCCCGACCGTGATCGCGTTCTCCCCCGGCTTCCTGGCCGTGCCCGAGCCGGTCGGCCGGCCGCGGGTGTTCGTGTCCCACGGGACCGCCGACCCGGTCCTGCCGATCGATGCCTGCAGCCGCTCGTTCGTCCCGCTGCTCCACGCCGCCGGCTACGCCGTCGAGTACCACGAGTTCGACGGCGGGCACACCGTCCCGCCCCCGGTGGCCGACGCCGGGCTGCGCTGGTGGCTGAGCTGATACTCCCGCCGCTGTAGCCGCACCCGGGTCGCGGCCGACCGGCTCGGCCGGCGCGGACACCAGGCCCTGCTCGGGGCCCAACAGCCCGGACGGTACGGTCGCGTCCGTGGCCAAGTCCCCGGCGACCGAGATCCAGGTGGGTGAGCGGACCGTGCGGATCTCCAACCCCGACCGGGTCTACTTCCCCGCCACCGGAGCCACGAAGATGGACCTGGTCGAGTACTACCTGGCGGTCGGGCCGGGCATCGTGAACGCGCTGCGGGAGCGGCCGTGCATGATGCACCGGTTCCCGACCGGCCTGGCCGGCGAGAAGGTCCACCAGAAGCGGGTGCCCGGCGGGGCGCCCCCGTGGCTGGAGACCGTGCGGCTCCACTTCCCCCGCTTCGGGCAGCACGCCGACGAGCTGTGCGTGACCGAGCTGGCCCAGGTCGTCTGGGCGGTGCAGATGTCCACGGTCGAGTTCCACCCGTGGAACTCCCGGCGGGCCGACACCGAGAAGCCGGACGAGTGGCGCATCGACCTCGACCCGATGCCGGACTGCCCGCTGTCGACGGTCCGCACGGTGGCCGGCGTCGTCCGCGAGGTCCTCGACGAGCTGGGCGCCATCGGCTGGCCCAAGACCTCCGGCGGCCGGGGCCTGCACGTGTACGTGCGCATCGAGCCGGCCCACGGCTTCACCGACGTGCGGCGGTCCGCGCTGGCCTTCGCGCGTGAGGTCGAGCGCCGGGCGCCGGACCTGGTCACGACCACGTGGTGGCGCAAGGACCGGGACCCCACGGCGTTGTTCGTGGACTACAACCAGAACGCCCGGGACCACACGATGGCGGCGGCGTACTCGGTCCGCGGCCTGCCCGACGCCACGGTGTCGACGCCCATCCGCTGGGACGAGGTGGACGCGGCCGAGCCGCACGACTTCACCATGGCGACGGTCCCCGCCCGGTTCGCCGAGCTCGGCGACCTCCATGCCGGCATCGACGGCGCGGTGTTCGCCATCCACGAGCTGCTCGACTGGGCCGCCCGCGACGAGGCGGCGGGCGCGGAGGACGCCGGCGTCCCGGAGGACGACTGACATCTGGCGTCGCGCGGCGTCGGCTGCGGCGATGCCGGCGTTGTTGTCTCAGGCGGCCAGGCGGACGGGGAGGCGCTTGTAGGCGTTGGCCAGGTTGGACCGGACCCGGGCGGGCTCACCGGCCGGCTCGATCGTCGCGAACGTGGCCAGCAGCTCCTCCACGAACACGCGGGCCTCCAGCCGGGCCAGGTGGGCGCCCAGGCAGAAGTGGGTGCCGATCCCGAAGCTGACGTGCGGGTTCGGGCTGCGGCGGACGTCGAACGTCTGGGGGTCGGCGAACACGGCCTCGTCGCGGTTGGCTGACGTGTACACCAACGCCACCTTGTCGCCGGCCCGGATCGCCTTGCCACCGAGCTCGGTGTCGGCGGTCGCCGTCCGCCGGAAGTAGTGCAGCGGGTTGCAGTAGCGCAGCATCTCCTCGACCGCGTCGGGGACCAGCGCCGCGTCCTCCCGCAGGGCCGCCAGCTGGTCGGGGTGGCGCATCAGCTCGTACACGCCGGCGCTCATCATCGACTTGGTGGTGTCGTTGCCGGCGGTGACCAGCTGGACGAAGAACGAGCCGAAGTCGACGTCGCTCATGGGCTCGCCGTCCTCGAACGTGGTGCGCAGCAGCAGGTCGGTGATGTCGTCGTGCTCGCCCTCGGACCCCCGCCGGGACGCGGCCAGCTCGATGCCGTACATGGCCATCTCGATCGAGGCGGAGCCGGGGTCGGCCCCGGACACCTC
>DASRJM010000150.1:0-36121 GCA_035649475.1 Acidimicrobiales bacterium | reverse complement strand
GTCGCCGGACGCCGCCGGCACCCGGACCTTCGATGCCGCCGGGGCCGGCACGGTCACCGTGAACGTGTCCGCCGGGCAGCTGTCGCTCGTCTCGGCCGTGCCCAACCCGGGCTGGCGCGTCGAGGTCGAGCAGGCGGCCGGCCGCGAGGTCGAGCTCGACTTCCGCATGGGGGGCCAGCGGGTGCAGGTCAACGTCGAGCTCGAGGACGGCGCCGTCCGCGAGCGGGTCCGGTTCCGGGACGACGCCACCGGCACCGACATCCTCGTCGAGAACGGGGTGGTCGTGCGCGCCGGCGGCGTCCAGGGTCAGGTCGGGCAGTCCGGCTCCGGCACCAGCGGCTCCGGCACCAGCGGCCGCGGCGGTGACGACGACGCCGGGTTCGACGACAACGGCGGCGGCCGCGGGTCCGACGACGGCCCGGGCGATGACAACGGCGGCGACCGTGACGACGGGCACGGCGGCAGCAGCGGCCGGGGCGGCGACGACGACGGCTCCGGGGACGACCACGGCGGCGACGACTGATCATCCGGCTGGGGACCGTCGAGCCTCCCGCCCGCCCGACGGTCCCCGGTCACGGGGGCCGGGCCTGTCCGACACTCCGCCCGTCGGACAGGCCCGGCTCGCGCGTCGACACCGGCTCCCTCGGTAACGTCCGGCGGATGAGTGAGCCCCGCGGCCCCGTCCTCGTCGAGACCGACGGCGAGCGGGGAGTCTCCCGCGTCACTCTGCACCGGCCCGACAAGCTCAACGCCCTCAACGACGAGCTGCGGGCCGGCCTGCACGCCGCGATCCGCACGATCGCCGACCGGGAAGACGTGCGGGTGGTGGTGCTCGGTGGGTCCGGCCGGGCGTTCTCGGCGGGGGCCGACTTGGCCGAGCAGGTCGACGGCGGGCGGACCGCCCAGGCCCGGCGGCGCGCCACCGGCCGGTGGCAGCGGCTGCTCGAGGACCTCGAGCGGCTCCCCCAGGTGACCGTGGCCCGCCTGCACGGGCACGTGATCGGCGGGGCCGGTCTGCTGGCCGCCGCCTGCGACCTGCGGGTCGCGGCCGACGACCTCAGCTACGCCATCCCCGAGGTGGCGATCGGCATCCCGCTGACCTGGGCGGGCCTCCCCCGGCTCGCCCGCGAGATCGGCCTGCCACGCACCCGCGACCTGGTCATGACCGGCCGGCGGCTCGGGGCGGCCGAGGCCGAGGCGTGGGGCCTGGTCCACCGGGTCGTGCCGGCGGCCGAGCTGGACTCCGTGGTCGACGCCCTGGTCGACGGTCTGCTCGCCCAGCCGGAGGCCGCACTGGCCATGACCGTCGACGGCCTGCGGGCGCTCGGGCGGGCGGTGTCCGCCCCGGACACCGCCTGGGCCGATCCCGACCTGCTGCGCTGGTCGCTGCGCGACCTACGAGGATGACGTGGCCGCCGCGACGGCGATGCCGATGATGATCATCGCGAGGCCGAGCGCCAGCAAGGCGGTCCCCACGATGCCGCAGATGCGGCCGGCCTGCACGGTGCCTCGGTTGCTGTAGGCCGCCGGGTTGGCGTCGATCTCGGCCAGTGCGTTGTTGCCCATCACCCAGGCCACGGGGCCGAGGAGGCCGCAGGCCACCAGGCTGAGGATGCCGAGCACGAGGATGATGGTGCCCTGCGGGTGCTCCCGCGCCGCATAGCCGCCGAAGTACGGCAGGTACTGCTGCCCGAACGGCTGACCCGGCTGGTCCTGCGGCCCGGAACCGGGCGGCGGAGGGGGCGGACCCATCGACATCGCCGGCATCGTAGGCGGACCGCGGGCGCGGATCCGCGCGGCACTCCCCGCCACCGCAGCCCGCTAGCCTGCCCCCGCCGTGCGGCAGCGCTTGACCGAGCTGGTCGGCGGCGTCTCCGGGCGCCGATCGGCCTCTCCGGGGCTCCCCCGGGGGTGACCTGACGGTCCGGCATCGCAGCGCATGCGCCCGCGCGCACACAGATGCGCCGTTGCGCACGCACGACGGGAACGGTCGGCGGGCGCTGCCGCACCCACGCCCCCGCCAGGCCTGACGGGTGCGGCGGTCGGGGCTCGACCGGGCCGCGGCGGCCGCGCTCGCCGCCGCGTTCCTCGCCGGCGACTGGGCGCCGCCGACGCGGATGGGTCGCCGAGGTGGCCGAGATCGCCGTGCGGGCCTACCCGGACCGCCCGGCCGACCGGCCCCGGGAGCTGGCCAGGGTCCTGGCGGCGTGCGAGCCGTTCGCCCGGCTGGCCTGGACCGACCGGCCGCCTCGGGCCAAGGTCTGGCTCGCGGCTCCGACCGAGATGGGCCGGCGTCGCTGGCCCGTCCCGGTCGTCGACGACCTGGCCGCGCTCGCAGCGTGGCTCGGGGTGACGCCCGGGCACCTGGCCTGGTTCGCGGACAGGCGGTCGATGGAGCGCACCGCCGCCGACGAACAGCTGCGCCACTACCGGCGGAGTTGGGCCCGCAAGGCCGACGGCTCGCCCCGGCTCCTGGAGGCGCCCAAGCGGGAGCTCAAGGACCTGCAGCGCCAGATCCTCCACCACATCCTCGACCGGGTGCCGGCCCACGACGCCGCCCACGGCTTCCGGCCGGGGCGGTCGGCGCTGACCGCGGCCCGCGTCCACGCTGGTCGGCCGGTCGTGCTGCGCTTCGACCTGGAGTCGTTCTTCACCGCGGTGAGCGCCGGGCGGGTGTACGGCATCTTCCGGCTGGCCGGCTACCCCGAACCGGTCGCACGCGCTGGCCGCGGTGTGCACCACGGTCACCCCGCTCGCGGTGCTGCGGGAGGCGCCGCCGGCGCCCTCGGTGGTGCCGGGCGCGGTCGAGCGGCGCCGGCGGCTGCTGCACCACCTGGCCGGCCCCCACCTGGCCCAGGGCGCGCCGACGTCACCGGCGCTGGCCAATCTGGCCGCGTTCGGCCTCGACCGCCGGCTGGCGGGGCTGGCCCGGAAGGTCGGCGCCCGCTACACCCGCGACGCCGACGACCTGGTGCTGTCGGGCGACTTCGACCGGCGGGCCAGCGGCCGCATCGGCCGGCTGGTGGCGGACATCGCGGCCGGCGAGGGGTTCCGCGTCCACGCCGGCAAGACCCGCCGCTCGACCGCCGCCCAGCGCCAGACGGTCCTGGGTCTCGTGGTCAACGCCCGGCCCAACGTCGCCCGCCCCGACTACGACCGGCTGCGGGCCGTGCTCCACGACGCCGCCCGGCACGGCCCGGCCGCGGCCGACCGCGACGGCCACGACGACTTCCGGGCCCACCTTCTGGGCCGCATCTCGTGGGTGGCGGCCGCCAACCCGGCCCGCGGCGCCCGGCTCCGGGCCGCCTTCGACGCCGTCGACTGGTCGTGACCGACGTGGCGGCGGTCAGCCGGGCGGCGGGGCCAGGGTCGACGGGACCGCGTCGGTGGCCGGCGCCATCGTGGTGGTGGGTGCGCCCTCGGGCGGGAGGGTCTCGCCGGTCGGGACCGGGCGGGGGCCCGTGCACGTGGTCGACCACGCCACCAGACCGACCAGGACGGCGACGCTCAACAGGATCCACAGGGCGCGGGCAGGCACGCGCCGGACCGTACCGCGTCACCTCATGGCGGGCGCGCCACGGACCGCGGGCTCGTCGGCCTCCGCCCGCACGACGAGGACGACGCCGGCGCCGATCAGGATGCCGGCCGGCAGGGCCGACACCGGCGGCACCTCGTCGAACGCCAGCCAGGCCAGCAACGCGGCCCCGACGATCTCGAACAGGATGGCCACCGACACCACGGTCGCCCCGGTCGTGCGCAGCACCCGGTTGATCACCGTGTGCCCCATCAGCTGGGGTCCGACGACCATGGCCGCCAGCGCCCACCAGGTCGTGGCGTCGTAGCCGGCCAGCGGCTGGCGCCCGACCACGCACACGGCGAGCAGCGCCACCGCGGCCACGCCGTAGCAGAGGAGGGCGTACACCGACGTCGGCACCGTCCGCCGCACCTCGGCGCCCACGGTGACGTACACCGCGGCCAGCACGCCGCCGGTCAGCGCCAGCACGTCCCCGAACAGCGCCTCGGCCGACACCTGCAGGTCGACCCCGGTGAGCACCAGGGCGCCGGCCATGGCCAGGCCGATCCCCCACCAAGCGCCGGTCGGGACGTGGTGGCCGCGGCGCCGGGCGATCAGGGCCGCCCACACCGGCTGGGTCGACACCAGCGCAACGGACGACGCCACCGACGTGAACGACAGGCTTGGCACCCACGTCCCGAAGTGGGCGGCCAGCGCCAGGCCGGCCAGCGCCGACAGCCGCCGCTCGCGGTGGTCCAGCCCCGCCAGCGCGGCCCGCCCCGCGGCGGATGCCAGCGCGATCCCGGCCAGGACCGGCAGCGCCAGGGCGTTGCGCCAGAACGCGATGGCGAGCGCGGGAGCGTCGGCCACCCGGACCAGGGGTGCCGAGGTCGACACGGCCAGGACCGCCAGCCCCAGCAGCACCAGGTCGAGCGCCGGCGGCGCGGTGGTCGCCGGGGGCCGCTCGGTGGGTGGTGAGGCCATCGGCGCCAGCCTGTCACGCCCCATGTTCCGCTTGCCTTTGCAGGGGGTGTGCGAAATGGTGGGCGGGTGGATCCCCCGGTCGGCACCCCCGCGCCCGCCACCGAGCCCCCCGCGGCGGGCACCTTCTTCAACCCCTTCGAGCCCGGCTTCGCCGAGAACCCGTACGCCCAGTACGCGGCGATCCGGGCGTCGGGTCGCGTCCAGCGGACGCTGTTCGAGTCGGTCGTCGTGGCGCACTACGACGACGTGTTCACCCTGCTGCGCCAGCCCGGCACCAGCGTGGACGAGCGCAACGCGACCGTCCTGGTCCGCCCACCGCTGCCGCCGGAGCTGGAGGAGCGCCGGGACGAGAACCGGCGGTCGATCCTCGGGATGGATCCGCCCGACCACACCCGGCTGCGACGGCTGGTGTCGAAGGCGTTCACCGTCCGCCGGGTCGAGCAGCTGCGCCCCCGGGTCCGGGAGCTGGTGAACGAGTTGCTCGACGGCATGGCCGAGAAGGGCCGGGACGGCGAGCCTGTCGACCTGATCGCCAACTTCGCGTTCCCGCTGCCGTTCGTGGTGATCAGCGAGCTGCTGGGCATGCCCGACGCCGACCGCATGCAGCTGCGGTCGTGGTCGCACGAGATGACCCGCACGATCGAGCCGTTCCTCGACCCCGACACCCTGGCGGGAGCGGTCGAGGCCGGCGACAGCATGCTCGCCCACCTCGACGCCGCAATCGCATGGAAGCGGGACAACCCGGCCGACGACCTGCTGAGCGACCTGATCGAGGCCGAGGAGGACGGCGACCGGATGTCGCCCGAGGAGCTGGTCGACACCCTGCTGCTGCTCTACCTGGCCGGCCACGAGACCACGGTCAACCTGATCGGCAACGGCACCCTGGCCCTGCTCCACCACCGCGACCAGCTGGAGCGCCTGGCCGCCGACCCGGGGCTGGACGCGGACGCGGTCGACGAGTTGCTGCGCTACGACAGCCCCGTGCAGATCTCCCGGCGGATTGCCGTGACCGAGCTCGAGATCGGCGACGAGACCGTGGCGCCCGGCCAGCTGGTGCTCACCCTGCTCGGCTCGGCCAACCGCGACCCGGCCCACTGGGGCCCGACCGCCGACGACCTCGACCTGGCCCGCCCCGGGAGCAACGCCATCATGTCTTTCGGCAGCGGCATCCACCACTGCCTGGGCGCGGCGCTCGCCCGGCTGGAGGGCGCCGAGGCCGTCCCGGCGCTGATCCGCCGGTTCCCGAACATCGAGCTCGCCACCGAGCCAGCGTGGAACGGCCGGATCGTCCTCCGCGGCCTCGACATCCTTCAGGTGTCCCTCGGCATCTGACGGTGTAGGCTGACCCCTGCCGGGTGACGGCATCGCCAGCTCCGCGCTGGCCTGCAAACGATCCGCGGCTGGCCGGCGGCCAGGACGAGGCCGTCGCCGACGGGACCGGTGACAGCGCGCTCGACGAGCCCGTGCCGGGGCGCCTCGGCTGCGTGGCCGACCTGTTCCGGCCGCCGGGCTGATCAGCGGTAGGCGCGGAAGAACGTGCGGACGTCCTCGACCAGCAGGTCGGGGGCCTCCATGGCGGCGAAGTGGCCGCCGCGGTCGTGCTCGGTCCAGTGGACCAGGTCGCCGTTCGGGTCGATGACGGAGCGGATGCTGTTGTCGGCGGCGAAGACCGCGGCGCCCGTTGGCGGGCCGCCGGGCATCGTGCCCGTGCCGCCCGAGCCCTCGACGAACTCCCGGAAGGCCTGCATCCCCTCGTACGTCGTGTGCGCCGACGACGCCCCCGCGCCCCGGAACCAGGTGAGGCTGACGTTGGCGAGCAGCTGGTCGCGGTCGACCGCCCCATCCGGCAGCTCGTGGATCGGGTCGGTCCACTCGTGGAACTTCTCGACGATCCACCCCAGCTGGCCGACCGGCGAGTCGTTCAGCAGGTACGCCAACGTCTGTGGCCGGGTGGTCTGGAGGTGCAGGTAGCCCATGCCGTCCCGCTGGAACTCGTTGAACCGCAGGGCCCGCTCGGCGTCGCGCTCGTCCAGACCGTCCGTCGACAGCGGCGGTCCGAACGGGTACGGCACCGGGCCGTTCATGTGGACCCCGGCCACGTGGTCGGCCGCCACCATGCCCAACATCCCCGACACGCCGGCGCCGACGTCGCCGCCTTGGGCGCCGTAGGTGTCGTAGCCCAGCTCGGCCATCACGCCGGCGATCGCACCGGCGACCCGGAACAGGTTGCCCCAGCCGGCCCCCGGCACCGGGGTCGACAGCCCGAAGCCCGGCACGGACGGCATGAGCAGGTGGAAGGCGTCGGCCGGGTCGCCGCCGTGGGCGGCCGGGTCGGTCAGCGGGCCCACCACCTGCTGGAACTCGAACACCGAGCTGGGCCAGCCGTGGGTCATCACCAGTGGGAACGCGCCGGGCTCGGGCGACGAGGCGTGCGCGACGTGCAGCGTCTGGCCGTCCACCTCGGTCGTGAACTGAGGGATCTCGTTCAGCCGCGCCTCCTGGGCCCGCCAGTCGAAGCCCGAGCGCCAGTAGCGGGCGAGGTCCTGGAGGTACGACAGGGGCACCCCCCGCTCCCATCCCGTGCCGCCGCCGGGCCCGGGCCAGCGGGTGCGGTCGAGCCGGTCGTGCAGGTCGTCGAGGTCGGCCTGGGGGACGTCGAGGGTGAACGGTGTCAGCTCCATGCCCCACAGACTCCCGGCCGATGCGGAAGGTTTACGTCCGCATCCGGTGCGAGGATGCCGCCATGTTGGCGACGTCGGATCGGCTGCTGCGCCTGCTCGCCCTCCTCCAGGTCCGCTCCTGGACCGGGCCCGAGCTCGCCGAGCGCCTCCAGGTGACGACCCGCACCGTCCGCACCGACATCGACCGGGTGCGCCGCCTCGGCTACACGGTCGATTCCACGCCGGGGCCCGCGGGCGGCTACCGGCTCGGGCGCGGGGACTCGCTGCCGCCGCTCCTGCTCGACGACGGCGAGGCCGTGGCGGTCGCCGTCGGCCTGCGGCTGGCCGCCACCGTCGCCGGCGTGGCCGGCCTCGAGGAGCCCTCGCAGCGGGCGCTGGCCAAGGTCGCCCAGATGCTTCCCTCCCGCCTCCGCCACCGGGTCGCCGCGGTCGACGCCGCCACCGTGACGCTCGACGCCGCCGGGCCGGCCGTGCCGGCCGACGTGCTCACGACGCTGGCGGCCGCCTGCCGCGACGGCCGAGAGCTGCGCTTCGACTACCGCGACCACGACGGCGCCCCCAGCGTCCGGACCGTGCAGCCCCAGCGCCTCGTGCACGCCCGCGGCCGCTGGTACCTGGTCGGCTGGGACACCGGGCGCGACGCCTGGCGGATCTACCGGGCCGACCGCGTCGCCCTGCCCGCCAACGCCGTCGGCGGGCGCTGCCCGCCCCGTGACCCACCCGGCGGCGACCTGGTCGCCTACGTGACCGACAGCCTGGCCCAGGCCACCTGGCGGGTCCGGGCCCGGGTGATCGTGCACGCGCCGGCCGAGACCGTCGCCGCCCGGCTGCCGGCGGGCGCCGGCGTGGTCGTGGCGCTCGACGGCGACCGCTGCGCCTACGAGCCGGGCGCCGACGACCCCGCCACGCTGGCCGCATGGCTGGGCCTGCTCGGCTCCGACTTCGAGCTGGTCGACGCGCCCCCGGTGGTGGCGAACGCCCTGGCCGAGCTGTCGGACCGCCTCCGCCGCGCCGCCCCGGTCACACCCGCAGGAACCGGCTGAGCGCCCAGGCGGACCCGGCCGCCCCGATGGTGATGCCCAGCAGCACGACGACCAGGGCGGTCACGCGGAACTCGGTGGCCGAGGCCACGAAGCCCTCCATGATCGTCTGGTAGTCGCGGTTCTCGGCCGCGTTGGCCATCGCCCGGTCGAGCGCGGTGAGCGCGCCGAGAGCGAAGATCGCCCCGACGAGGCCCTGGACGACACCCTCCAGCATGAACGGCACGCGGATGAACCAGTTGGTCGCGCCGACGAGCTTCATCACCTCGATCTCGCGCCGGCGGGCGAACATCGCCATGCGGATGGCGTTGAGGATCAGCAGCAGCGCCGCCACCAGCAGGCCGATGCCGACGATGAGCATGGCGAGCTGGGCGAACGCCGAGACCGCCGTGATGGTCTTCACGCTCTCCGATTCGTCGGTGACGATGTGCACCCCGGGCAGCGCGGTCAGCTGCTCGCCCAGGCTGCGCATGAGGTTGACGTCCTTCGACTCGGGGGACAGCCGGAACGAGTCGGGGACGCGGGTGCCGCCCTCGATCTTTGCCTTCATGGCCTCGTTGCGCTCGAACAAGCGCAGAGCTTCCGCCTTGGACTCCTCCAGGTCCACGTACTCCCACTCGCCGACCTCCGGGCTCTCGGCGATGAACTCCTCGATCGCCTCGCGCTGCTCGGTGGTGATGTCGCTCTTGAGGAAGGCGATGACCTCGATGCCGTCGCTCCAGCGATCCGACACGTTGTCGACGCCCTGACCGACGAGCAGCGTCGATCCGAACAGCGCGAGGGAGACGCCGACCGTGACGATGGCGGCGATGGTGAGGGTGATGTTGCGCCGGAGGTTGGTGATCGTCTCCCGCAGGACGTAGTCGATCTTCACGAGTAGACCCCCCGGGCCTGGTCGCGGATGATCGTGCCCTCGTCGAGCTCGATCACGCGGCGCTGCATGGTGTCGACGATGGAGCGGTCGTGGGTTGCCATCACGACGGTGGTGCCGGTGCGGTTGATGCGGTCGAGGAGGCGCATGATGCCCACCGACGTCGCCGGGTCGAGGTTGCCGGTCGGCTCGTCGGCCAGCAGGATCAGCGGCCGGTTGACGAACGCCCGGGCGATCGACACCCGCTGCTGCTCGCCGCCGGACAGCTCTTCGGGCAGGTTGCGGGTCTTGGAATCGAGGCCGACCAGCTCGAGGATGGCGGGGACCTGGGCCTTGACCACATGGCGGGGCCGGCCGATGACCTCGAGGGCGAACGCGACGTTCTCGTAGACCGTCTTGTTGGTGAGCAGCTTGTAGTCCTGGAAGATGCAGCCGATGTTGCGGCGCAGGTACGGGACGCGCCACGTCGACAGCCGGGCGATGTCCTTGCCGGCCACGAAGATCCGGCCCCTGTCGGCCGTCTCCTCGCGGTTGATCAGCCGCAGCATCGTCGACTTGCCGGACCCGGACGGCCCCACCAGGAAGACGAACTCGCCCTTCTCGATGGTGGCGGTCGCGCCGTGCAGGGCCTCGACGTGACCCTTGTAGATCTTGCTGACGTTCTCGAAGGTGATCATGCGTCCTCAGCCCGCGAGGGGGCGCGGGGGCAGGGTGCGGCGTCGGTCCCCAGTCATTGCGAAGAGGTTACAACTCACGCGCAGGACCAGGGACATCGCGCGTCGACGGTACCGCCGGCCCGATCCCAGCTCGGGGACCCTCACTGCTCGGTGGCGGCGCCCCGGCGCCACTGGAGGTAGGCCTCCATGAACGGATCGAGATCACCGTCGAGCACGCCCTGGACGTTGCCGGTCTCGTGCTCGGACCGCAGGTCCTTGACCATCTGGTACGGCTGGAGCACGTAGCTGCGGATCTGGCTGCCGAACCCCACCCGCTGCTGGTCGCCCCGGATCTCGTCGAGCTCGGCCTCGCGCTTGGACCGCTCGAGGTCGGCGAGCTTGGCTCTCAGCATCGCCATGGCCCGGTCCCGGTTCTGGAACTGGCTGCGCTCCACCTGGCAGGACACGACGATGCCGGTCGGCACGTGGGTCAGCCGCACGGCGGACGACGTCTTGTTGACGTGCTGGCCGCCGGCGCCGGACGCCCGGAACACGTCCATCTTGATGTCCTTGTCGTCGATCCCGACCGACGAATCGCCGTCGTCGAGCATCGGCACGACCTGGAGGGCGGCGAAGGCCGTCTGGCGCTTGCCCTGGGCGTTGAACGGGCTCATGCGCACGAGCCGGTGCACGCCCCGCTCGGCCTGGAGGTAGCCATAGGCATAGCGGCCCTTGACCACGAACTCGGCCGAGGACAGCCCGGCCTCTGAGCCCTCGGTGAACTCGTCGACCTCGACGTCGTAGCCCCGGCTCTCGGCCCAGCGGGTGTACATGCGCAGCAGCATCTCGGCCCAGTCCTGGGCGTCGACGCCGCCCTCACCGGCCTGGATCGTCACCAGCGCGTCCCGCGCGTCGTGCTCGCCCGAGAACATCGACCGCAGCTCGACCCGGCGCAGGTCGGCGTCGACCGCGTTGAGGGACTGCTCCACCTCGGCCAGGGACTCCTCGTCGCCCTCGTCGCGCGCCAGCTCGTAGAGGGTGTCGGCGTCGTCCAGCCGCCCCGACAGTCGCTCGTAGTGGTCGAGGTCGTCGATCACGCCGGCGAGCTCGGCCGTGACGCTCTTGGCCCGGTCGGGATCGTCCCACAGGTCGGGCCGCGACGCCTCGGCCTCGAGCTGGGGCCGGCGGGCCCGCAGCTCCTCGACGCGCAGGTAGCCCTCGGCCTCCTCCAGCCGGGACCGGAGCGCCTTCAGCTCGTCGGACAGGTCACGCATGAGGGATCCGGGCGCTAGTTGCGCCCGTGGCACGCCTTGAACTTGCGGCCCGAGCCGCACGGGCACGGAGCGTTGCGGGGGGTCTTGTCCCACCCGGACTTCACCACCGGGGTGTTGGACGGGGGCGCCTGGGTGGCGGTCGCGGTGCGGCCGTTGCCGGACGGTGCCGGCTCGGCGCCGGAGGCCGCGGCCTCGGCCCGGGCGGCCGCCGCCAGATTGGTCGAGCCGCCGCCGGCGGCGGACTCGTCCGGCGACGAGTACTGCACGTTGCGCAGCCCCGCGTCCTCGGGGGCGTCGGCCGGCGCCGGCGCCGGAGCCGGGGCGCCCTCGACGGGCGCGCGGACCCCGGTCTCGATCTCGACGTGCATCAGGTAGCGGATGGCGTCCTGCCAGATGCCGTGCATCATCTGGCCGAACATGTCGAAGCCCTCGCGCTGCCACTCGACGAGCGGGTCCTTCTGGCCCATCGCCCGGAGGTTGATGCCCTCGCGCAGGTAGTCCATCTCGTAGAGGTGGGCGCGCCAGCGCTGGTCGATGACGCCCAGCATCACCCGGCGCTCCAGCATCCGCATGCGCTCGGGGGTGAGCTTGGCCTCGTGCTCCTCGTAGCGGGTGAGCGCCTCGGACATGAGCATCTCGTAGAGCTCGGTGGTCGACGACGCAGACCGCAGCTGCTCCTGCGACAGCGTGGAGGGCCAGAAGCCCCGGACGTCGGACAGCAGGCCCTCGAGGTCCCACTCCTCGGAGTACTCGGAGACGCAGTGGGTCTCGACCAGCGTGTTCACGGCGTCGGGCAGCGCCTCCTCGATGATGCGCTCGCGCAGGTCGGCCTCGTCGAGCACCTGGTCGCGCAGGGCGTAGATCACCTTGCGCTGCTCGTTCATGACCTCGTCGTACTTGAGGACGTTCTTGCGGATCTCGGCGTTGCGCTGCTCGACCGTGGTCTGCGCCCGCTCGATCGCTTTGGTGACCATCTTGGCCTCGAGGGGCACGTCCTCCGGGAGCGTCTTGCCCATCACCCAGTTGACGGCGCCGGTGGCGAACAGCCGCATCAGGTCGTCTTCGAGGCTGAGGTAGAAGCGGCTCTCGCCCGGGTCGCCCTGGCGGCCGGACCGGCCCCGCAGCTGGTTGTCGATGCGGCGCGAGTCGTGGCGCTCGGTGCCGAGCACATAGAGGCCGCCCAGCTCGCGCACCTTGTCGCCCTCGGCCGACGTGTCGGTCTCGTGGCGGGCGGTCAGCTCCCTGACCCGGGCCAGGCCCTCGTCGGTGTCGGGGTCGAGGCCCTCGGCCCGCGCGTCCCGCTTGGCCATGCCCTCGGGGTTGCCGCCGAGGATGATGTCGACGCCGCGGCCGGCCATGTTGGTGGCGACGGTGACGGCGTGGAGCCGCCCGGCCTGGGCGATGATCTCGGCCTCCCGGAAGTGCTGGCCGACCTTGGCGTTCAGCACGCTGTGGTTGACGCCCCGCTTGTCGAGCAGCCCGGACAGGCGCTCGGACTTCTCGACCGAGATGGTGCCGACGAGCACGGGCTGGCCCCGCTCGTAGCGGTCGGTGATGTCGTCGGCGACGGCCCCGAACTTGGCATCCTCGGACTTGTAGATGAGGTCGGCCTGGTCGAGGCGGGCCGGCGGCATGTTGGTCGGGATCGGCACCACCTGCAGCTCGTAGGTGGCGGCCAGCTCGGCGGCGTCGCTCTGCGCCGTGCCGGTCATGCCGGCGAGCTTCTCGTACATCCGGAAGTAGTTCTGCAGCGTGACCGTGGCCAGCGTCTGGTTCTCTTCCTTGATGCGGACGCCCTCCTTGGCCTCGACGGCCTGATGGAGGCCCTCGGACCAGCGCCGGCCCTCGAGGATGCGGCCGGTGAACTCGTCGACGATCTTCACCTCGCCGCCGGCGACCACGTAGTCCTTGTCCCGCTTGAACAGCTCCTTGGCCCGCAGGGCGGCCTGGAGCTGGTGGACCAGGTTCTGGGCCACCCCGTCGTAGAGGTTGTCGATGCCGAGCTGCGTCTCGACCTTCTCGATGCCGTCCTCGGTGGGGGCGACCGTGCGCTTCTCTTCGTCGACCTCGTAGTCGGCGTCCCGGTGCAGGCTGCGGACTATGGAGGCGAACTTGTAGTAGAGCTGCGCGGCGTCGGCGACCCGGCCGGAGATGATGAGCGGCGTGCGGGCCTCGTCGATGAGGATGGAGTCGACCTCGTCGACGATGGCGTAGACGTGGCCCCGCTTCACCTGGCGCTCGCGGCTCGGCGCCATGTTGTCGCGCAGGTAGTCGAAGCCGAACTCGTTGTTGGTGCCGTAGGTGATGTCGCAGGCGTACTGGGCCCGCTTGAACTCGGGGTCGTTGTTGCCCGGCACGATGAGCCCGGTCGAGAGGCCCAGCCAGTTGTGGACGCGGCCCATCCACTCGCGGTCGCGGGTGGCCAGGTAGTCGTTGACGGTGACCAGGTGCATGCCCCGGCCCGACAGGCCGTTGAGGTAGGCGGGCAGCGTGGAGACGAGGGTCTTGCCCTCGCCGGTCTTCATCTCGGCCACCCAGCCGAAGTGGAGGGCGGCGCCGCCCATCAGCTGGACGTCGTAGTGGCGCTGGCCGAGCACGCGCCTGCCGGCCTCCCGCACCACGGCGAAGGCCTCGATGAGCAGGTCGTCGAGGGTCTCGCCGCGGTCGAGCCGCTGGCGGAACTCGCCGGTCTTGGCGCGGAGCGCGTCGTCGTCCAGGCGCTCCATCTCGGGCTCGAGGTCGCCGATGTCCGGCACCAGCGACTGGAGCGCCCGGACCTTCTTGCCTTCACCGGCGCGGAGGAAGCGGTCAAGCAGGCTCATGCGACAGACGAGTGTACCGACGACCTCGCTCGGCCCGGAGGTCGAGGACCCGCGATCTCAGGCCTCGGCCGCTTCCCGCGCGGCCACGAGGTGGGTCACCGGCAGGTCGAACTCGCGGCGGATCCGGCTGACGGCGTCGAGCCCGAGCCAGCGGGATACGCCCGGCGGGAGGGTCGACACGATGATCCCGGCCCAGTCCCGGTCGGGGTCGGACCGCAGCGCGGCGGAGACCGCGTAGACCGGGTTGGCGTCGCCAACCTCGCCGGTGAGCTCGGCCCCCGGGGCCACCTGGGCGAACGCGACCAGGCCCTCGTCCAGCTTCGCCCCGGCCGCCGCGGTCACCTCGCCCTCGGACCACGGCCCGTGGGGGTGGGTGACCGGCACCACGAGGTGGAAGGCGCACTCCCCCGGCGACGCCTCGCACATCGTGCGGACGTGGCCGAGCAGGTGATCCTCCACCAGGGTGCGATGGGCCACGACCAGGTAGGCATTCACGGGCAGCAACCCCCTCCGTGCAACGGGCGGACCCGCCACGGCCAAGGCTACGCCCCGTGCGGTCGGCCCGCCCGGGAAAGCCGCTCGGGCGGGTGACGGCGGACGCCTAGCGGAGTCGGTCGCAGGCGGCCCGGCGGAGGGCCATGTCGGCGACCTCGTCGGCCGACGGCCAGTCGCCGGCGGCCCGGCGGGCGCTGGCCGCCTGGACCAACTCGATGCGGAGCGGCGGCTCGCCCTCGCCCATCTGCACGATGAAGTCGATGACCAGCGGCTTTGGCCGCTGCACGGGGCGGCGAGCCTCGTGTCGGCGGGCCGGGGCGCGACGGTGGCGGCGCCGCACCGCGTCGAGGGCCAGGGTGGCCTGCCGGCTGTCGACCTGCATCACCCCCGTCATCGGCCGATCGCGCCCGGAACTTGAGCAAATTCTTCCACCTGCGGTGGCGCCTCCAACACGCAGGGGGGCGAGGCGGCAGCACGCGGCGTGCGGGCCGCCGTGAGCGCCCCCACCCAGGCGACGTCGAGCGCCTGTAGCGCCCCCGCCGCGGCCGCCAGCGTGGAGCCGGTCGTGACCACGTCGTCGACCACGACCACCGGCCGCCCCGCCGCCACCGTCCGGGACCCGGCCCGGGCCAGCAGGATCGGGCCCTGGCGCCGGTCGACCAGCGACCGGCCGGTCTGGGGCGGGCCCGCCCGCCGCGACAGCAGCGGCCGGCACGGCGCTCCCCAGCAGCGGGCGACCGCCCGGGCCAGCAGCTCGGCCTGGTCGAACCCGCGCCGCCGCCGGCGCGCCGCCGTCGTCGGCGCCCACGTCACGACCGCGCCGTCGGGCGGGGACGCCAGCGCGGCCATGCCGCCGGCCAGCCAGCTCAGCGCGGCGCGGTCGCGCCGGTACTTGAGGCTGGTGACCACCGCCTTGCCCACGCCGTCGTAGGCGAACAGCGACCAGCAGGCGTCGAGCCCCGCCGGCCGCGGCCCGGGCGGCGCCGGCCGGAGCGCGGCCGCACACCCGCCGCACGGCACCTCCGTGGTGACCAGCGTCCCGCAGCCGGGGCATCGCACCGGGAGCAGCGCGCGCATCAGCATGCACGCACCCTACGAAGCCGGTGTGACACCGGGGTGACCAGCGCGTGAAGGCGCCACTGCGACCAGGCCACATCCCCCGGAATTGGACGGAGCCACCGGCTGCGGGCCTCCGTACCCTCGGCCCATGGCCCTGCTCCGTCCCGTCACCGAGCCCCGCGAGCGCGTCCCCCGCCTCGTCGCCGGGCTCGTCCTGTGCGGGCTGGGGATCGCCTTCATGGTGGCGGCCGACCTCGGCCTCGCCCCGTGGTCGGTGCTCGACCAGGGCATCTCCCGCCACACGGGGATCCCCATCGGCACGGTCAGCATCATCGTCGGCGCACTGGTGCTGGCGGCCTGGATCCCGCTGCGGGAACGGCCGGGACTCGGCACCGTTCTCAACGTCCTGCTCATCGGCACGACGATCGACCTCGCGCTGCTGGTGCTCGACACCCCCGGCTCGCTGCCGGCCCGGCTCGCGTACCTGGCCTTCGGAGTGTTCCTGTGGGGCCCGGGCACCGGCCTCTACATCGGCGCCGGCCTCGGCCCCGGTCCCCGGGACGGGCTGATGACCGGCCTGGCCGCCCGCGGCGTCGGCTCGATCCGGCTGGTGCGTACCGGTATCGAGGTGACCGCGCTGCTGATCGGCGTCGCCCTCGGGGGGTCGGTCGGCCTGGGCACGCTGGCGTTCGCGTTCACCATCGGGCCCAACGTCCAGCTCTTCCTGCCCCGCCTCACCTACCGCCCGTCACACGGGGCGGAGGCCGAGGTGGTGTTCGAGGGCGGCCCGCAGCCGGCCGCCGAGTGCCCCTAGCGCCTGCGCCGCGGTGCATCGGCCGCCCTCCCGCCACGGCCAGGGGGTTCGAGCAGGAACAGCGCGTGCCCCAGGGACCACATCCTGCCCGAGCCCCCGGCCGCACGGGGTTTCGGCCTAGTAGCGGTAGTGGTCGGCCTTGTAGGGGCCCTCGGGCGGAACGCCGATGTAGTCGGCCTGCTCGGGGCTGAGCTTGGTGAGCTTCACGCCGAGCGAGTCGAGGTGCAGCCGGGCCACCTTCTCGTCGAGCTGCTTGGGCAGCACGTACACGCCGAGCGGGTAGTTGCCGGTCTTGCCGAACAGCTCGATCTGGGCCAGCACCTGATTGGTGAAGCTCATCGACATCACGAAGCTGGGGTGGCCGGTGGCGCAGCCCAGGTTCAGCAGCCGGCCCTCGGCCAGCACGATGATCGAGTGCCCGTCGGGGAACACGAACTCGTGGACCTGGGGCTTGATCTCCACCTTGCGCACGTCGCTCATGCGGGCGAGGCCGGCGATGTCGATCTCGTTGTCGAAGTGGCCGATGTTGCCGACGATCGCGTTGTGCTTCATCCGGGCCATGTGCTCGGCCGAGATGATGTCCTTGTTCCCGGTGGCGGTGACGAAGATGTCCGCCTTGTCGACCATGGCGTCGAGGGTGTTGACCTCGTAGCCCTCCATCGCTGCCTGCAGCGCGCAGATCGGGTCGACCTCGGTGACCACGACCCGGCACCCCTGGCCGCGCAGCGACTGCGCCGAGCCCTTGCCGACCTCGCCGTAGCCGCACACCAGGGCGACCTTGCCGCCGAGCATCACGTCGGTGGCCCGGTTGATGCCGTCGATCAGGCTGTGCCGGCAGCCGTAGAGGTTGTCGAACTTCGACTTGGTGACCGAGTCGTTGACGTTGATGGCCGGGAACAGCAGCTGGCCGTTCTCGTGCATCTGGTAGAGCCGGTGGACGCCGGTCGTGGTCTCCTCGGTGACGCCCTTGATGGGCGCCGCCGTCTCGGCCCAGCGGCCGGGCCTCTCGGCGATGGTCCGCTTCAGGAGGTCGACGATGACGTGCCACTCCTCGGGATCGTCCTCGGTGGCGTCGGGCACCGCGCCCGCCTTCTCGTACTCGACGCCCTTGTGCACGAGCAGCGTGGCGTCGCCGCCGTCGTCGAGGATCATGTTGGGGCCGCCGCCGTCAGGCCACTGCAGGGCCTGGTCGGTGCACCACCAGTACTCCTCCAGCGTCTCGCCCTTCCAGGCGTACACCGGCACGCCCCGGGGGGCGTCGACGGTGCCGTCGGCGCCGACCACCACGGCCGCGGCCGCGTGGTCCTGCGTGGAGAAGATGTTGCAGGACACCCAGCGCACGTCGGCGCCGAGCACGGTGAGCGTCTCGATCAGGACCGCCGTCTGGATGGTCATGTGGAGCGAGCCCATGATGCGGGCGCCGGACAGCGGCCGGGCGTCCGCGAACTCGGCCCGCAGGGCCATGAGGCCCGGCATCTCGACCTCGGCCAGCTCGATCTCCTTGCGTCCCCAGCCGGCCAGGCCGAGGTCCGCGACCTTGTAATCGCCTTCTCGGAGGATGGTCATGGTGTCTCCCTGATGACGTCGATGATGAGCCCCGTCGAGGGGCCGTTCCGTCATCGGGCCGGGTGCAGCAGCACCACCCATCTCAGCCCGAGGCGCGTCCACTGTAGCGGCCGCCCCGGCGCCCCAAGGAAAAGCCTTCGGAGGCGAGCGGCTCGTCCCCGTAGAGTCGTCGAGCTTTGCCCGGTGACGACCCCCCCGCCCACCAGCGGGCGGCGCGCCTCCTCGCCGCCACGCTCCGCCCCGAGGGCCGAGCCCTCGCCGGGATCGTCGCGGTCCTGGTGGTGGCGATGGGCCTGCGGCTGTGCCTGCCGGTGCTGCTGGGACGCTTCGCCGACGACGCGCTCGACGGGGCCCGCACTGCCGACCTGACCCGCATCGCGGTGGCCTACGTCGCCGCCGCGCTCGTGTGCCACGTGCTCGACCTGTTCGTGGTGTGGCGGGCCGCCAAGGTGTCGTGGCGGGTCGGCAACGCCCTGCGGGAGCGCCTGGCCGCCCACGCCCTGCGGCTGGAGCAGGCCTGGCACGGCCGCCACAGCCCCGGCCAGCTGATCGAGCGGATCGACGGCGACGTCGAGGCCATGGCCGTGTTCTTCGCCGGCATCGCGGTCCACCTGATCGGCAACGCGGTCCTGGTGGTCGGGATGGTCGGCGTCGCCGCCGTCATCGACCCGTGGACCGGGCTGGTCCTCGGCGTCACCGCGGTGGCCGGCGCCACCGTCATGGTCCGGCTCCGGCTGGCCGCGGTGTCGGCCCGCGAGGCCGAGCGCGAGGCCAACGCCCAGCTCTACGGCGACCTCGAGGAGCGGCTCGGCGGCCTGGAAGACCTGCGGGCCAACGGGGCCGGCACCTACGCGGTCCACCGCCTCCAGGGCCACAGCGCCCGGTCGTGGCGGGCCGCCCGTCACGCGTCCTGGAAGGGCGACGGCGCCTACGCCGTGGCCGCGCTGGTGTTCGGCGTCGGCACGGCCGCCACGCTGGCGGCCGGCATCCTGCTCCAGAGCCGGGGCGTCATCACGGTCGGTGCGGTGCTCACGCTGTACCGCTACGCCGACATGCTCCGCCAGCCGCTCGAGCGGATCGCCGAGCAGCTCAAGGAGTTCCAGAAGGCCATGGCCGGCGCCCGGCGGGCGTCGACCCTGCTGGCCACCGAGCCCGCCATCGCCGACGGCCCCGACGACGGGTCCCGCCTCGCCGCGGGCGCGCTGGCGGTCGACTTCGACCGCGTGACCTTCAGCTACGACGGCCGGGTCGCCGCGGTGCGCGACGTCGACCTCCACATCGCCCCGGGCGCCCACCTGGGCGTCGTCGGGCGGACCGGCAGCGGCAAGACCACGCTCGGCCGGCTGCTGGCCCGCTTCCGCGACCCCGACGCCGGTGCCGTCCGGATCGGCGGGACCGACGTCCGGCAGCTGCAGCTCGGCGCGCTCCGGGGCCGGGTGGCGGTCGTGACCCAGGACGTCGAGCTGTTCCGGGCCACGGTGCGGGACAACCTGACGCTGTTCGGCACCCGGCCGGCCACCGACGACGAGCTCGTGGCCGTGCTCGAGCGCATGGCCCTCGGCCCGTGGTACGCGGCTCTCCCGGAGGGGCTCGACACCGAGCTCGGCGGCTCGCAGGGCCTGTCCGCGGGCGAGGGCCAGCTGGTCGCGTTCGCCCGGGCACTGCTGGCCGACCCCGCCGTCGTGGTGCTGGACGAGGCGTCCAGCCGGCTCGACCCCCTGACAGAGCTGCGCGTCGGTGAGGCTACCCGCACGCTGCTGGAGGGCCGGACCGCGGTGATCATCGCCCACCGCCTGGACACGCTGGCCCGGGTGGACGAGATCGCGGTGGTCGACGCCGGCCGCATCGTCGAGCACGGCCCCCGCGACGAGCTGGCCCGGCGGCGCAGCGGCCGCTACGCGCGGCTGGTCCTGGCCGCGGCGGCGGGCGAGGACACCGACGCGCTCGCGGACGCGGTCGACACGGTCGCGGAGGCGTCGGCATGACCGGAGGATGCGCCGGCCGGCGCGTCCGTGGCCCGAGCGGCCCGCTGCGAAGCAGCAAGAGCGGGAAGCACCGGGCGCAGCGTTCCTCGGTCACCCGGGTGGCCTGGCGGCTGATGCGAAACGAGCCGGTCGCCTATGCCACCAGCTGGGCCGGCTGGATCACGTTCTTCTCGATGCCGCTGCTCAGCGGACTGATCGTCAAGGTCGTGCTGGATCGCATCGTCGACCCGGACGCCGCCGCGCCCTGGGGCCTGCTCGGCGCGCTCGTCGGGCTGGAGGCGGTGCGCTGGGCGCTGCTCGTGACGGTGGCGGTCCAGTGGCACGGCTGCTGGGTGGGCTGGCAGACCGTGCAGCGGGTCAACGTGCTGGACTCGCTGGTGTCCGACCCCGGGCCGGCGGCCGGCCGGCTCCCGGGGGCGCCGGGGGAGGCCGTCAGCCGGTTCCGGGACGATGTCCAGGACGTGAGCATGGTGCTCGACGTGTGGCTCGACCTGTCGGCGTCGATCATGACGTCGGCCGTGGCGCTGACCGTCCTGCTGGCCATCGACCCCCGGGTGGCGGTGGCGGTCGTCATCCCGACGCTGGTGGCCATGGCCGCCTGCTCGTGGCTCGGGCCCCGGCTGCGGGTGTGGCGCCGCCAGGCCCGCGAGGCCGCGGCCCGGGTCACCGGGTTCATCGGCGACGTGTTCGGCGCGGTGCTGGCGGTGCAGGCGGCCGGGGCCGAGGCATCGGTCGGCCGGCGCTTCGGGCGGATCAACGCGGCGCGGGCCCAGGTGAGCCTGCGGGACCAGGTCGGCTCCGAGGTCGTGCGGTCGCTCGGCTACGGGACCGGGGAGGTCGCCGCGGGCGTGGCGCTGGTCGTGGTTGCGTCGCAGTTCGGGCGGGGCGGGCTCAGCGTCGGCGACCTCGGCCTGTTCGCCGCGTACGCCTCCGTCGTCGCCGACCTGCCCAAGTGGGTCGGCCGCTACCTGGTCATCTCGCGGCAGGCCGACGTGTCGCTCGATCGGCTCGCCGCCCTGCTGGCCCAGCCCGAGCGGCGGGCGGTGGCCGCCCCGACCCGCACGTACCTGCGCCACGGCCCGCCCCCGCTCGCCGCGCCCGCGGTCCGGGCACCGGCCGACGGCGACCGCGGCGCGCTCCGGGAGCTGCGGGCAGACGGCCTGACCGTGGCCCTCCCGGGGTCGGGGCGGGGCATCGACGGCGTCGACCTGGTGGTCCGGCGGGGCGAGCTGGTCGTGGTCACCGGGCCCGTCGGCGCGGGCAAGACCACGCTGCTGCGGGCGCTGCTCGGCCTGGTCGGCACTGACGGGGGCATGGTCGTGTGGAACGGCGAGCCGGTCGCGGACCCCTCGCGGGTGCTTGTCCCGCCCCGGGCGGCCTACCTGCCCCAGGTGCCGAGGCTGTTCAGCGAGCCGCTGGCCCACACGATCCTTCTCGGCGAGGCGGCGGACGAGCTCGACGACGCGCTGCGCATGGTCTGCCTCGACGAGGACCTCGGCCGCATGCCCGACGGCCACGCCACAGTCATCGGGCCCAAGGGCCTGCGCCTGTCCGGCGGCCAGATCCAGCGCGCCGGCGCGGCCCGGGCGCTGGTGCGGCGACCGGACCTCCTCGTGGTCGACGACCTGTCCAGCGCGCTCGACGCCGCCACCGAGGCCACGGTGTGGGAACGGGTGGCCGGCGGCGGCTACGAGACCGCGCTGCTGGTCAGCCACCGCGCCCACGTGCTCGACCGAGCCGACCGGATCGTCGTGCTCGACGCCGGCCGGGTGGTCAAGGTGCTCACACGGGCGTGAGGTCGACGGGGATCCCGTTCAGCACCGACGTCCCCGACACCGGGTCCATCAGCTCGTCGTCGGCCAGCAGGTTGCTGTTGACCCCGGCGTAGCGCCGGGCCACCGACAGCTCGACCCCGTCGAGGTCATGGCCCCAGCCGTGGGGGATGCTGACAACGCCCGGGCGGATGGCGTCGGTGACCTCGACCGGGATCGTCACCTTGCCGGTGCGGGACGCGACCTGGGCGTCGGCGCCGTCGGCCAGGCCGAGGCGGGCGGCGTCGGTGGGGTTGACGTGGACGGTGCAGCGGGGCTTGCCCTTCACCAGCACCTCGACGTTGTGCATCCACGAGTTGTTGGACCTCAGGTCCCGCCGGCCGACCAGCCGCAGGCCGCCGGCCGGCTCGTCGAGCGCGGCCCGCATCCTGGTGACGTCCTCCACCAGGATCTCGGGCGCCAGCTCGACCATCCCTGTCGGAGTCCGCAGCACGTCCGGCAGGCGCGGCTCCAGCGGGCCGAGGTCGACGCCGTGGGGGTTGGCCAGCAGCACGTCGAGCGACAGCCCGCCGGGGTTGGCGCCGAACCCGTCGCCGTAGGGGCCGGTGCGGAGCATGAGGTCGATGAGCCGCTCGGGCCCGCTGCGGTCGCCGAGGGCGGCCACGATCTCCTCCGGCTCCCGCCCGTGGATCGGGCCGGTCTCGTCGCCGACGGCCGCGGACACCAGGGCGCCCACGACGAGGTCGTCGACGATCGCCGGATCGGCGCTCGCGCCCATGCCCTGCGCCACCAGCGCGAGGCGGGCCAGGATGCGCCACTCGTCGAGCTGGCCCTCCTCCATCGGCAGGGTCGGCGGGCTGTAGTTGGCCACGTTGCGCAGCCCCAGCTGGAGCAGCGCCAGGTCGTAGTGGCCCTTCTGCAGGGCCGTGGGCACCGGCAGGATCACGTCGGCGTGGCGGGTCGTCTCGTTGATGTACGGGTCGACGGCCACGTAGAAGTCGAGCGTGGCCAGCGCGGCGTCCAGCCGGGCTGCGTTCGGCGTCGACAGGACGGGGTTGCCGGCCACCGTGACCAGCGCCCGGATCTGGCCCTCCCCCGGCGTGTCGATCTCCTCGGCCAGGCAGGCCACGGGCAGCTCGCCCAGGCTCTCGGGCAGGCCCCGGACCCGGCTGCGGCGCCGGCCGAGCCTGATCCCCCGGCCGATCCGGGGCGTGCCCCGCGTGTTGGCGGCGCCGGCGGCCGCGGTGGTGAACATGGCGCCGCCCGGCTGGTCGAGGTTGCCGGTCAGGGCATTGAGGACGTCGACCAGCCACGACGTCAGCGTCCCGTAGAGGGCGGTCGTGGTCCCGATGCGCCCGTAGACACACGCGGTGCGGGCCGCGGCCAGGTCGCGCGCCAGGGTGCGGATCGTGTCCGCGTCGACGCCGGTCACGTCCGCGACGGCCTCCGGGGTGAAGGGCTCGGCCACGGCGAGCACCTCGTCCACGCCCGCCAGGTACTCGCCCGCCGCGCCAGCGTCGACGAGGCCGTCGGCCGCCAGCACGTTGACCAGCGCCATCAGGAGGAACGGGTCCGCCCCGGGCCGGATGGCGACGTGGCGGCTGGCGACGGCCGCCGTCTTGGTGCGGCGAGGATCGACGACGACCAGGGTCCCGCCCCGCTCGATCAGCGCCTCCAGCCGACCGGGCCAGTCGGGGGCGGTGGCCAGGCTGCCGTTGGACTCATACGGGTTGGCGCCCAGCATCAACAGGAAGTCGGTGCGGTCCACGTCGGGGACCGGCACGGTGAGCGCGCCGCCGAACATCAGGGCGGAGGAGATCTCCTTCGGCCGCTGGTCGACGGTGCTGGCCGAGTACACGTTGGTGGTGCCGAGGGCTCGGATGAGGGGGCGCAGGTACAGCAGCCCGGCGAGGGAGTGGGCGTTCGGGTTGCCCACGTAGATGGCGGCGGCGTCGCGCCCGTGCTCCTCGACGATGGGCAGCAGGCGGGCCTCGACCTCGGCGAACGCCTCGTCCCAGCCGACCTCGACGAACGCTCCGTCCCGCTTGACCAGCGGCCGGCGCAGCCAGTCGGGGTCCTCGTGCAGCTGCTTGAGCGTCGAGCCCTTGGGGCAGATGAAGCCGTGGCTGAACACGTCCTCGCGGTCACCCCGGATCCGGGTGACCCGCTCGTCGCCGTTGCCGGCGGGGGCCAGCCCGATCTCCAACCCGCACCCGGCCTCGCACAGCGGGCAGGTCCGGAAGGCGGTGCGGGTAGCTGCGGGCATGGTTCCCCCTCGTCGTCGTCCCGCCAATGCTGCCACGACCAACGGGGAACCACCCCTACCTGTGCGGTAAGGGTCTGGCGTCCAGACACCTCAGCTACCTGGTACGCACGCCCGCATCGAACGCCTACTCGCGCTTCATCATGGCGAGTGCTTCCAGCTCCAGGTCGACGTACTGCTCGCCGGAGACGTCGACGATCGCCTCCTTGATCGTGCCGCCGGTGAAGGCGTACGGAGAGGTGCCGGGGTAGTCGTCCGTGACGGGCGACGCGGGATCCTTGCCGACGTTGAGGCCCTCGCCGACGAGCGAGAAGTTGCCCGGCTGGGTCGTGATCGTGCCCTCGCCGACCTTCTCGTCGTCGATGAACAGCGACAGCGTGCCGGTCGTCGGCATCGCGTCGCCCTCACGGGCGAACGACGCACCGAGGATCACATGCCCGGTCGGGATCTCCTCGGTCGACTCGACGATCTGCACGTTGCTGCCGACGAAGTTGTAGGCGTACTTGAGCTTGCGGTCCCTGATGTAGAGTGCGTGGCCCCCGAACGCGGCCCCGTGGGAGAACAGCACCCCGCCCGCGTCGGGCGAGTCGATGTCGACCTCGACCGCGATCGAGTAGCTGCGGTTGCGCATGTTGGCGGCCGCCGCCTCCGGGACCTCGGCTGCATCCGGGTAGTAGACGTAGCGGTCCCGGGGCGGCACGATTTGCGGCCGGGTGGGGTCGGACAGGACCTCGACGGCCGTCCGGTCCTCCAGCGGCAGCCCGTTGTACATGCCGGCGAGGTGGAACCAGTGGTTCACCATCTCCTGGAGCTTGACCGGCTCGTCCGCGGCCAGATCGCGCACCTCGGTCGGATCGTCGTCGGTGTGGTACAGCTCCCAGCGGTCCTCGCCGAAGCGGCTCCAGCCGGCGATCGTCGGATGGACGCTGACGGCCTTCCAGCCCTTGTGCCAGACGGCCCGCGACCCGAGCATCGAGAAGAACGCGGACTCCTTCGGCGATGGGGCGTCGGCGTCCTCGAACGTGGATCGGAAGCTCACACCCTCCAGCGGCAACTGCTGGTAGCCCTTCACCTCCGCCGGCAGCTCGACGCCGAGCAGGTCGAAGACCGTCGGCACGACGTCGGTGGCGTGCATGAACTGCTTGCGCAGCTCGCCCCTGGCCTTGATCCCGGCGGGCCACGAGATGAGCAGGGGATCGGCGACGCCGCCCTCGAAGTTGTAGCGCTTCCACATCTTGAACGGCGTGTTGAACGCCCACGCCCAGCCGACCGGGTAGTGGTTGTAGGTCGACGGGGACCCGAGCTCGTCGAGGTACTCGAGGTTCTCCTCGATCGTGTCCGGGATGCTGTTGAAGAACTTGTTCTCGTTGACCGAGCCGTTGGGGCCACCCTCGCCGCTCGCGCCGTTGTCGGACACGAGGATGACGATCGTGTTGTCGCGCTGGCCGGACTGCTCGAGGAAGTCGAGCAGTCGCCCGATCTCGTGGTCGGTGTGCGACAGGAACCCGGCGTACACCTCGGCCATGCGGGCGAACAGCCGCTTCTCGTCGTCGTTCAGCGAGTCCCACGGACGCACCACGTCGAGCGGCGGCCAGGGCGTCCCGTCCGGGCTCGTCTCCTCGGCGTAGGGGTTGAGGGGTGACAGCTCGGCGTCGGCCGGGAAGATCCCCAGCTCCTTCTGGCGCTCGAACACCCGCTCCCGGTAGGCCTCGTAGCCCATGTCGAACCGGCCTCGGTACCGCTCGATCCACTCCGGCGGCGCGTGGTGAGGGGCGTGGGTCGCACCCGGGCAGAAGTACATGAAGAACGGCCTGTCGGGGGCGATCATCTTGGCGTCCTTGATGAACTCGATCGCCTTGTCGGTGAGGTCGGTCGTCAGGTGGTAGCCGTCCTCGGGCAGGGCCGGCTGCTCGACCGGGTGGTTGTCGTAGACGAGGTCGGGATACCACTGGTTGGTCTCGCCGCCCAGGAAGCCGTAGTAGCGCTCGAAGCCGCGGCCGACCGGCCAGTTGCGCTTCGTCGAGGCCATGTTCATCTCGTCGGACGGGCAGAGGTGCCACTTGCCGAGCATGTAGGTGTTCCAACCGCGCTCGCCGAGCACCTCGGCGACCGTGGCGCACTCGAACGGGATGTGCCCGTTGGCGTTGGGGAAGCCGGACGTCGCCTCGGCGATGCACGCCATGCCGTTGGTCGTGTGGTTGCGGCCGGTCAGCAGCGACGAGCGGGTCGGCGAGCACAGGGCGGTGGTATGCCAGTTCGTGTAGGTCAGGCCCGACTCCGCCAACCGGTTGATGTTGGGCGTCTCGATCAGGCCGCCCCACGGCTCCATCGCGGAGAACCCGACGTCGTCGAGGACGATGTACAGCACGGCGGGCGACCCCGCGGGGGCCACCGGCTGCAGGAACGGCGCCCAGTCGGGGGTCGACGCCCGGCTGTCGATGTCGATCGTGCCCTGGAATCGCTTGCTCATGGCCCTCAGCCTCGCGATACCGCGGCTGCGGGTGCGTCACCCACATGGGGTGACGCCGCGGTCGCGCGCTTCGCCCGGTCTATCGTCGGGGACGTGGGCGGGGACAGCCACCAAGGACCCGTGCCCCGACCCCGGCTCGACCAGCGGCTGGCCGGCGCGACGCAGCGCCGGCTGACCTGCGTGGTCGCCGGCGCGGGGTACGGCAAGACGACCGTGCTCTCGCAGTGGGCGAGCGGCACCCCCTCGGCCTGGCACGGCCTCACCCCCGGCGACCGGACGCTCGGGGTCGTGGTCCGGGCCGTCACGGACGCGCTGCGGACCCGGGTCCCGGGGCTGCCGGCCGACCTGGTGGCCGCGGTGTCCGGCCCCCGGGGCCCCGACACCGGCACCGACGAGGGCGGGCGGGCCCAGGCCTACGCGGCGCGCATCTGCGAGGCGCTGGCCGAGCGCCAGGCGCGGGACCTCGTGCTCGTGCTCGACGACGTCGAGGCGATCGACGGCGCCCCCGAGTCCGTGGCGTTCGTGGCCGGCCTGTGCCGGCAGGCGCCGGCCACGCTGCACGTGGTGCTCGTGTCCCGGCAGGACCCGCCGTTCCCGGTCGCCCGGCTGCGGGGACAGGGGCAGGTGCTCGACATCACGGCGGCCGACCTGGCGTTCACGGCGGACGAGACCGCGGCGGTCGTGCGGGCGGCGCTCGGCGCCGGTGGCGCCGGTCCGGCTGACACCGGCGACCTGGCGGCCGAGCTGCACGACCTGACCGGTGGGTGGCCCGCGGCGGTCCGGCTGGCGGCCGAGGCCCTGGCTCAGGACCCCACCCGGCCGGCCGCGACGCTGGACCGCCTGCGGCGGCCGGGCGGGGTCCTCCACGATTACCTGGCGGCGGAGGCCGTGGGGGCCGAGCCCCCCGAGGCGCAGGACCTGCTGGCCCGACTGGCGGTGCTCGACCGGTTCACACCCGGCCTGGTCGGCGCCCTGGCCCCGCCCGGCGCCGGCGCGGCCCTGGCGGGCCTGGTCCGCCGCGGGCTCGTGGTGGACACGCCGGGCCGGGGGCGGCCGTGGCTGGGGCTCAACGCCCTGGTCCGCGAGGTCGTGGGGCCGCTCGACCCCGGCGACCGCGCCGACACGCTGGCCGCCGCGGCCCGATGGTTCGAGGACGACGGCCAGCCGGCCGAGGCCCTGCGCTGCCTGGTGGCCGCGGGCTCGCCGGCGGCGGTCACCCGGTTGGTCACCAGCTGCGGCGCGGACCTGCTTCAGAGCGGCGAGACCGGCGCGGTCCTCGATGCCCTCGCCGGGCTGGGCGGCGACCGGCCCCCGGCCGTCCACCGGCTGGAGGGCGACGCCCGCCAGCTGTCCGGCGACTGGGACGGTGCCCTCGACTGCTACCAGCGGGCCACGACCGCCGACGGCCCGCTCGACCCCGGGCTGGCGTGGCGGATGGGCCTGATCCACCACCTCCGGGGCGACCTGACCACCGCCCTCGGGATCTACGGCCGCGGCGACCTTGACGCGCCCGGCGCGGGCCGGGCCGACGCCGCCCTGCTGCTGGCCTGGACGGCGACCGCCCACTGGCTGCGCGGCGACGGCGACCGGTGCCGGGCCCTGGCCGACGACGCGATGGCCCGGGCCCGGGCCAGCCGGGACGACCGGGCCCTGGCGGCCGCCCACACCGTGCAGGCGCTGGTGGCGGCACTCGACGGCGACCGCCTGGCCAACGACGGCCACTACCTCCGGGCCCTCGACCACGCCGAGCGGGCCGGCGACCTGCTCCAGGTGGTCCGCATCCGGCTCAACCGCGGGTCCCGGCTCAACGAGGAGGGCTTCTACGACGAGGCCATCGTCGAGCTCGACCTGGCGATCGGGCTCGGCGATCTCGGCGGCTACGCCGCGCTGCGGGCCATCGCCCTGTCCAACCGGGGTGAGGCCCAGGCCCGGCTCGGGCGGTTCGAGCAGGCGGTCGACGACTTCGACCGGTCGATCGCCGTGTTCCAGCGGCTGGGCTCCGCGATGGTCGCCTACCCGCTCGCCGAGGTCGGGCTGGTCCACGCCGCCCGGGGCCGGACCGCGCTGGCCCGGGCCGCGTTCACGGAGGCCGTCGAGGTGTCCCGCTCATCCGGCGACACCCAGGGCCTGGTGCCCGCGCTGTCGGGCCTGGCCCGGCTGCTGGCGGAGGACGACCCGCCGGCGGCCCGGGCCCACGCCGACGAGGCGGTGGCCATCGGTCCGGTCCTCGGCCACGTCGACGCGCTGCTGGCCCAGGCCTGGTGCGCGCTGGCGGCGGGCGACCGGGACGAGGCGGCGACGATCGCCGAGCGGGCGGCGGACGTCGCCCGGGAGCGGAGGGACCGGGCGGCGCTGGCCGAGGTGGCCGAGGTGCGGGCGGCCGTCCTGGCCGCCCGCGACCACCCGGGCTCGGGGGCCGGCGCCGCGGCGGCGCTCGGCGAGGCGCTCGGCCTGTGGGAGGAGCTCGGCAACCCGCTCGGCGGGGGCCGGGCGCGGCTGGCGCTGGCAGAGCTCGGCGGGCCCGGTGCGCCGGCGGACGCCCGGGCGGCCGAGGAGCTGCTGGCCCCGCTCGGCGCCAAGCGGCTGGCGGACCGGGCGGCCCGGCTGGCCGAGGCGGCCGCCGCGGGGCCGGGGCCGGAGGCGCCGGCGCTCGCCATCCAGTGCCTCGGCGGGTTCGCGGTCCTGCGCCACGGCGAGCCGGTGCCGGTCGGCGACTGGAACTCCCGCAAGGCCCGCGACCTGGTCAAGATCCTCATCGCCCGGGAGGGGCGCCCGGTCCACCGGTCGGTGCTGGTCGAGCTGCTGTGGCTGGGCGAGGACCCGGCCCGCACCGGCAGCCGCCTGTCGGTCACGCTCAGCACGGCCCGGGCGGTGCTGGACCCGGCCAAGGCCCAGCCCCCCGGCTGGTACCTGGTTGCCGAGGGCGACGCGGTGTGGATCGACGTCGACCACACGGACGTCGACGTGCTGCGGTTCATGTCCCTCGCGGCCGAGGCCGAGGCCGAGCGCAAGAACGGGCCCACTGCCCGCGCCCTGACGTCGCTGGCGGCGGCCGAGGCCGCGTATGTCGGCGACGCGTTCGCGGAGGACCCCTACGAGGAATGGTCGGTGTCGCTGCGGGAGCGGGCCCGGGCCTCGTACATCGCCGTCGCCCGCACCCTGGCCGACGACACGGCCGCCGGCGGCGACGCCGCGACGGCGGTGCGCTGCTACCTGCGGGTCCTGGAGCACGACCCCTACGACGAACACGCCCACCTCGGGCTCGTGGCCACCCAGCTGGCGGCCGGCCAGCAGGGCGAGGCCCGCCGCTCGTACCGGGCCTACGGCCAGCGCATGGTGGAGCTCGGCGTGGAGGCCAGCCCGTTCCCGGGATGACCTCGGGCTCCACCGGTCCCACGGGGACCTTCCCCCCGCGGCGTGGTCGTGCGCACCGACGCGGGGACCGTCCACCACAGCGGGGGCGGTGGCGGCGCGAACCGCGGCTCCGACCGGTTCACGAGCTGGGACGCCGTCCTCGCTCCGATGCTGCCGGACGCCGCCACCCGGCTCGGCCTGTCCGCGGTGGCGCCCGGCGCGGAGGGCCACGCGACCGCGGTGCTCGACAGCTGGCCGGCGACGCCCGTCCCCGGGCCGGTCACCGTCGGGCCGCCGAGATCGGGAACCCCGACTGCCCCGCCTGCGGACCGCCTCCGCCTCTGCCGAAGCAGCCGCCCACGACCATCGCCCTGGACTGGGCCATTCCCGCACCTCCGTCGCCGGCGCCGCAGCCGCTGCGGGACGACCGCCCGCTGTGCCGGGCCTGCCGGGCCCGGATGGACGCGGTGCACGCTGCCAGGCGACGGGCGGCCGCGGCACCGCCGGACCGCGTGGTGCCGGTGAGCACAACCTGCGACCTGTTCGGCGCCACGCTCGTGGCCACGAGCCTCACGCCCTGGCCCACCTGGTCGACCTCACCATCGCCGGAGCGTCGACCGGGGCGTGGTCCGAGCTGGTGATGTCCCCGCGGCGGAACGGGAACCACCACGCTGGCCACCCTGCACATCCCGGAGTGATCACCGCCGCCCGAAGCTGGCCCGAAGGTCGCCCGAAGGGCGGTGTGGCACCCTCCGGCCATGGAGACGTTCGTCGTACGTGCGTGGCGGCCGGCGGCCGACGAGGCCGCGCCCCCGGAGGGCGGCGGGGCCCTGCGAGGCGTGGTCGAGCACGTCGCGACGGGGGCGACGATCCCGTTCCGCGATGCGGAGCAGCTCGTCGCCTTCCTCCAAGGCGGCGCCGGTGGAGCCGAGGAGTCAGCCGTGCGGGCGGCCGGCTGACCGATCGGCGCCAGGCGGGCGGGCGCCGATCGGGCGGGGTGTTCGGAGCGACGGTCGCAGCTGCGGTGGGCCGGCCGTCGGTCCAGGCGGGGCACCCCGGCCGACGGAGACCGGGGCGGGGTGAGCACGCACCCCGCCCCGCATCGCCTGCCGGCCCGATCAGCCGGCGAGCGCCTGCTTCATGGCGTCGAGGACCGGCACCGGGCCGGGGTCGATGCCCACCTGGGCGGCCATGTGCAGCGACACCATGTCGCCTACCAGCGCGAGGTCGAACAGTTGGGCCAGCGCACCCTCGCCGATCGCCCGCACCTCGATGACATCATGGGTGACCTCGGCCATCAGCTCGCGCACCAGGTCGAAGCGCCGCACCTCCTGGGGGTGCTCCTCGTCGTGGCGCAGCTCGACCAGCGTGAACAGCTGGCGGGTCACGTCGCCGTGCTGGCCCCAGCCCACGACCTCGTTGTGGCACAGCTCGGGGATCGCGCCGGCGAACGCCGGGGCCTTGGCGTTCTCGTTGACCTGGTTCTTCCATCGGGTAGCGGCCACCGACCCGAGCGGACCCGCCCCGAAGATCAGCGGGATCGTCGGCCCGATCGTGCGGGCGATCCGCTGGGCCGAGTCGCCGGCCAGGAGGGCGTCACGCCGGATCTCCAGCTGGTTGACCGCCGCCTCGACCCAGGAGGCGGCGCCCGGGAACAGGCCGACCTGCTCCATCACCATGATCAGCGGCACGGCGAGGGCGCCGAGCGCGGCCCGGGGCTGCGGGATGCCGTCCGGCACCCGGATCAGCGGTGCCTGCCAGCCCGCCGCCTCGCCGGCCAGCGTGCCGCCGGACGTGACCACGACCATGCGGGCGCCCGCCGCCGCTGCGGCCTGGGCCGCCTCGACCGTCTCCTCGGTGTTGCCCGAGAACGACACCGCGAAGCACAGCGTGCCCGGGCCGACGAACGCGGGCGGGCCGTAGCCCTTGGCCACCACGAGCGGCACCGGGACGAACGGGCCGCCGACGGCCGCGAGCACGTCGCCGGCGGTGCCGCTGCCGCCCATCCCCAGCACCACGACGTTGTCGACCTCGGCCGCGGCCGGCAACCCGCCGACGCCCGAGGAGGCCTTGGCCGCGTCGGCCACCTGCTCGGGGAACCGCGCGGCCAGGCCGAACATGTCCAGGCTGTCGAGCGCTCCCTCGCTCGTGCCGGCCACGTCAACCATCGAAGGTCGGGGTGATGCCCTGCGCCTCGGCCTTGGCCAGCAGCCGCTCGTGCTCGGCGTCGTCCACCGTCTCGGCCTCGTCGATCAGCATGATCGGGATGTCCTCGCGGATGGCGTAGCGCCGCTTGAGGCGCGGGTTGTAGAGCGCGTCCTCGTCCTCGAAGTAGAGCAGCGGGCCCTTGTCCTCCGGGCAGGCGAGGATCTCGAGGAGCTGGGTGTCGAGTGCCATGGCGTCAACCTTTGCAGCTAGCCGATCAGTGCGAGGACCTCGGCGACGTGCTCGTCGCACGCGGCGCGGGTGGCCGCTTCGAGGTTGAGCCGCAGGAGCGGCTCGGTGTTGGAGGGGCGGAGGTTGAACCACCAGTCCCCGCTGTCGACGGTGAGCCCGTCGATGCGGTCCTGGGCGGCGTCGGGGTAGGCGGCGGCGACCCGCTCGATCACGGCGGGGGCGTCCTGCGCCGTGGTGTTGATCTCGCCCGAGCCGGCGTAGCGGTCGAACGGCTTGCGCAGCGCGGAGAGCGCCACCCCCGCCTTGGAGATCTGCTCGAGCACCATGAGGGCGGCGATGCAGCCCGAGTCGGCCCGGAAGTTGTCGCGGAAGTAGTAGTGGGCCGAGTGCTCGCCGCCGAACGCGGCCCCGGTCTCGGCCATCACCGCCTTGATGAAGGAGTGGCCGACCCGGGTGCGGACCGGAGTCCCGCCGTTCTCGGCGATGACCTCCGGCACGGCCTTGGAGCAGATCAGGTTGTAGAGGATCGTCGCGCCCGGCTCGCGCTCGAGGACGCCCTTGGCGACGATGGCCGTCGTGGTCGAGCCTGACAGCGGCTCGCCCCGGTCGTCGACCAGGAAGACCCGGTCGGCGTCGCCGTCGAATGCGAGGCCGACGTCCGCCCCCGTGGCGGTGACCCGAGCCCGGAGGTCGCGCAGGTTCTCGGGCTGGATCGGATCGGCCGGGTGGTTGGGGAAGGTGCCGTCGAGCTCGCCGTACATGACCTCCAGCTCGAACGGCAGGGTGTCGAACACGCGGGGGACCACCAGGCCGCCCATGCCGTTGGCGGTGTCGGCAACCACCTTGAGCGGGGCCAGCGAGGACGTGTCGACGAAGCTGCGCACGTGTTCGGCGAACGCGCCCAGCAGGTCCATCGACTCGAGCCTGCCGGGCGGGGCCGGCGGGTCGTCCACACCGATCGACGTCAGCCGGGCGATGTCGGCCAGGCCGGTGTCCTGGCCGATCGGGCGGGCGCCCGCCAGGCACATCTTGATGCCGTTGTACTGGGCCGGGTTGTGGGAGGCGGTGAACATGGCGCCGGGGGCGTCGAGGTGCCCGGCCGCGAAGTACACGAGGTCGGTGGACGCAAGCCCGAGGTCGATCACGTCGAGCGCCTGGCGCTGGACGCCGGCGGCGAACGCCGAGGCGAGCTCGACCCCGCTGGGCCGCATGTCGCGGGCGACCAGCACCCGCTCGGCACCGTCGCTGTCGACGACGAAGCGGGCGAAGGCGGCGCCGATCCGCTCGCACAGGGCCGCGTCGAGCTGGTCGGGGACGGTGCCCCGGACGTCGTAGGCCTTGAAGATGGCACCGAGGGAAGCGAGGTCCGCCATGGGACGCCCAACCTAACGCGTGGCGCTGTCGGCCCCCGGCAGGGCCGCAGCCTCGTCCGGGAGCACCCGCGGCAGGTCGTCGGCAGCCTCGTAGGCCCCCGCCGCGGAGCAGTGCCGGATGCGGAACAGGTCGGCCGCCTGGCGCAGCGCGTCCCGGGCCGCGTGGACGGTCGAGCGGGTCGAGTTGGTCACCTCGACCGGCACCTCGACCAGCGACAGCTGGTGCCGCTCGACGAGGTGGAGGACCTCGACGTCGAACGCGAAGCCGTCGACCCGGCACCGGGCGAACACGAAGCGGGCCACGTCCGACCGGAACCCCTTGAGCCCGCTCTGGGTGTCCCGGAAGCTGCCCAGCAGCACGGCGTAGCCCAGCCAGTTGATCGCCCGGCTCCCCCACCGCCGCAGGAGGCTGGGCGGCACGAGGGTGCGGGTGTCGGGGTGGCGGCGGTCGCCGATGGCCACGTCCCACCCCGCCTCGACCGCCGCCAGCACCCGCAGCACCTGCTCCGGGCCGTAGGCCAGGTCGGCGTCGGTGAACGCCACCGTCCGGCCCCGGGCGGCCAGCACGCCGGCCCGCACCGCCGCGCCCTTGCCCCGGTTGGCGGGCTGCACGACCACCTGGTCGGCCCCGGCGACCAGGGCGGCGTCGGCGGTGGCGTCGGTCGAGCCGTCGTCGACGACCACCAGCTCCAGTTCGCCGGCGCGGTCGACCTCGGCGAGGCCGTCGCGCAGGGTGCGCACCGTGGTGCCGATGCGGTCCGCCTCGTCGTACGCGGGCACGACCACGCTGAGCCGGACCTCACCGGGCGGCTCGGGGCGGGGCCAGCGGACACGGCGGGCCGACGTCATCTCGTCGAGCAGCGCCCACCGGTACCCGACGAGCCGTACCACCCCGGCCACCAGCAGGGCGACGACCTTGGCCTCGACCAGAGCGGCGGTCGTGTCGAACCCGGTGCCGGCGTACAGCACCCGTAGGACCGCGACGTCGACCACCGCGGCGAGGGCCGCCACGCCCACGAACGCCTGCGGGATCTCCACCCAGCGGACGTAGGGGTCGCTGCGGAACGTCACCGTGCGGTGCAGCGCGTACGACAGGGCGCTCGCCACCGCGATGGCGGCCAGGTCGGCGACCACGAGGATCCAGCCGAACCGCTGGCGGAACAGGACGAGCAGCCCGACGTCCACCAGCGTCGGGACCAGCGCCACCAGGGCGAGCCGGCGCAGGCGGCCGGTCACGGGTCCGGGTCGCGCCGCTCCGCCGTGACCGTGGCGTCGGGATCGGGCTCGAGATCGGGCTCGTGATCGGGACCGGGGTCCGGGTCGAGGTCGGCATCGAGGTCGGCGTCGAGGTCCCTGTCCGGCTCCGGGTCGGCGGCGGCCGCCTCGGCCCGCGGTCCCTCGCCGCCGGACGTCGCGGTGAACGACGCCAGCCTGGCGACCGGGCGCCGGATCAGCAATGCCAGGCCCACCAGGCCGATCAGCGTCAGGGCGTAGGACAGCCACTCGACCCCGGTGCGCCCGTAGGTCAGCTCGACGTGGTTCTCGGTCGGCACGACCACCATCAGGTTCGGCGCGACCCGGTAGGGACCCTCGGCTCCCGACGCCTTCCAGTTGGGGAAGTACGAGGCCTTCACGAGCACGGGGACGCCGACCTCGTCGACGTCGAACGAGATGCTCTCGTCGCCCGGGTCGATGCTCGACACTTCGACCTCGTCGAGCGGCCGGGCGTCGGGACGCTCCCCCACCTCGACCCGCTGCCAGTCCTCCGGGCCGCTGGACGCCAGGGGCACGTCCCACTGCGTCGGGTCGGTGAACCACCGGGTGGCCGGGCCGCCGAAGCGGTCGGACTCGTCGTGAGGCTTCTCCACCCAGTCGAGCTGGCTGTCCGTGATGCCCTCCACCACCGCCGGTTCGTTCTCCAGCGGGGTGACCAGATCGCTGTCGGCCACCTCGAACACCACCCACGGACCGGAGGCGGCGACCTCGGTGAGGTCCTCGTTCGTGCGGGCCAGGCTGATCGCGTTGTCCGTTGTCGCCATGTAGTACTTCACCCCCAGCATCTGCAGGTGCTGCACGCCCTTGGTGATGTCGAACCCGCCGTAGGGCAGGTCCCGCTGGGCGGCGCTGGGCGCGGTCGACAGCTCGACCTGGGTCAGGAAGTGGAACGGCGTCGTGGCCGACGCCTCGAAGTACAGGCCCTCCATCGAGCCGATGCAGCCGTCGGTCCAGAACGGCAGCAGCATGAGCGCCATCGGCGTGCCGTAGCGGTCGAGCTCCTTCTCGTACTCCCAGAAGGCCCGGCCGCAGCCCTCGTCCTCGCCCACCTGCTGCATGGTGCGGACGATGTCGTAGTACTCGCGGTAGGCGGGCTTGCCCTCGTAGCCGCTGTAGTTCCACGATGCCCACGACGGCACGAAGCTGGCCGGCGTGCCCTGGACCTTCCATGGCGAGAACCGCGGCCACGCATAGCCGTTCTCGATCGTCTGGCTGAACGGCAGCTGGCCGAGCGGCGCGCCGACCAGCACGACCGTCACCGCCAAGGCGAGCAGCGCCGTGAACGCGCCGGCGCCCACCGGCTCGGG
The DNA here is from genome assembly GCA_035649475.1 of Acidimicrobiales bacterium. GTDB lineage: Bacteria > Actinomycetota > Acidimicrobiia > Acidimicrobiales > VFJN01 > ZC4RG19. The sequence goes on along the minus strand of DASRJM010000150.1, from coordinate 149 downwards.
CCGATCGGTGTCGACCTCGGCCGTGACGATGCGGACCAGCCCCGCCACCGTCGCCACCGCCACGGCGGCCGTCGCCAGGTAGGTAACCGGCGCCCACGACCCCCGGCCCAGGAACTCCCACCAGGCCGAGCCGCCGCCCGGGAACGTGT
>DASRJM010000149.1:0-8031 GCA_035649475.1 Acidimicrobiales bacterium | reverse complement strand
CCGCGGGCGCCGCCGGTGACGAGGGCGCGTGCTCCGGTGAGGTCGGGCACGCCTAGAAGCCCTGGAACCACTGGCCGGCGTTGACGCCGAGCGCCTGGCCGGTGATCGGCTTGGACATGTCGGAGGCGAAGAACACGACCGCCTCGGCGATCTCGCGGGACGGGGGCAGGTAGCCGAGCGCGGTGTCATCGGCCACCGACCGGTACTGCTCCTCCGGGCTGATGCCCCTCTCCGACGCCAGATAGGCGAACCACTGCTCGACGCTGTCGCCCCAGATGTAGCCCGGGTGCACGCCGTTGACCCGCACGCCGTGCTCGCCCAGCTCGGCGGCGAGGATCTTGGTGACCGCGGCCAGCGCCGCCTTGGACCCGGTGTAGGCGCCGAACCCGGGCCGGATGCGCACCGCCGACATCGAGTTGATCATCACGACCCGGCCGTCGCCCTGGGCGATCATCGGTGCGACCGCTGCCTGCGTGAGCTGGAGCGTGCCGAAGTAGTTGACGTCCATGGCCGTGCGCCAGCGGTCGATGTCGGACTCCAGGAACCTCCGGCGGCCGCCGTCGTGGAAGGCGTTGTTCACCAGCACGTCGAGGGTCCCGAACGTGTCGACAGCGGCGGCGACCGCGGCGTCGCACGCGCCCCGGTCGGTGACGTCGAGGCGCACCGCCAGCGCCTTGGCCCCCTGGTCCTCGATCTCGGCCGCCAGGTCCCGGACCCGGTCCTCGGTGCGGGCCCCGACGACCACGGTGGCGCCTTCGCGGGCGAAGGCCAGCGAGATGTCACGGCCCATCCCGGGCCCGGCGCCGGACACCAGCGCCACCTTCCCCTCGAGCAGGCCCACGCGCCCTCCCTGGTCGTCAGATCTGACGGTGTGTCAGGTTAGGCTCTCGACGCTCAGCCGTCTCACCCGGCCCTGCGGCGCTTCCGCCGGGCCCACAGCGCCTCGGCCAGCTGGCCGAGCAGGGCGCCCAGGATCACGGCCACCAGCAGGCTCACCCACAGGCGGGTCTCGACGCTGAAGAGCACGAAGGTCGTCTCGACCTTGTCGCTGTTCTGGGCGATGAAGACGATCGTGATCACCACGACGACGGCGACCGCCACCAGGCGCCCGATGCGGCGGCCCTCGGCGTCCTCGTTCGTCTGCTCCAGGGGGACGTCGCTACGTCCCGGGTCGTACGCCATGCGGCGCACAGTAAACGAGTCAGCGGCGCTCGTAGCGGGGCTCCCGGTCCTCGGCTTTGGCGACGCGGTGCTCGCGGTAGTCGTGCGACGCGAGGACCATCGCCTGGCCCACGACCTCGCGCCCGAGCGTCGACCGGACGTTGCCGGCGGCCAGGGCCTGGACGTGCTCGCGGAGGAACCTGACCACCAGCGGTGAGCGCTCGGCGATGCTGCGGGCCATGTCCAGCACGACCTCGTCGAGGTCGTCGTCGGGCACCACCTGGGACACCAGGCCGAGGCGCAGGGCCTCGTCGGCCTCGATGCGGCGGCCGGTCAGCGCCAGGTCGAGCGCCAGGCCGGCCCCGCCGATCTCGAACAGCTTGGCCAGGCCGGCCGAGTCGGGGATGACGCCGTGGTCCACGCCGGGCAGCGCCAGCTTGGCGCTGTCGCCCGCGACCCGGATGTCGCACAGCAGCGCCCGCTCGAACATCGTGCCCAGCACCCAGCCCTTGAGCGCGCACACGATCGGCACCGGGAAGTCGTAGAGCAGCCGGGTGCCCCACGCGCTGCGCTCCAGCAGCTCGAACTCGCTGGCCGTGCCGTGCCCGTTGGCGTAGCCGTTGCCGTTGCCGCTGCGCTCGTGCAGGTCGCGGCCCGCCGAGAACGAGGGGCCGTTCCCTCGCCACACCACCGCCCGCACGTCACGGTCGGTCCGCAGCAGGTCGAGATACCGGAAGAACAGGGCGTCCGCCGCGTCGCCCGCCACGTTGTGCTTGTCCGGCTGGTTGAGGCTGATGACCGCAACGCCGCCCTTGACCTCGAGCAGCACAGGATCGTCGTCCACGATGGACCTCCCACCTGTCAGGGCGGCGCAGTTGGGGAGAACGCCGCCTCAGCGCCCACCACGCTATGTCGCCGGAGGCCACCTTGTGGGAGAAAGCTCAGTCCAGGCGGCCGAGGTCGGGATCCGCGATCGGCTCGCGCCGGCCGACCTTGCGCTGGAGCGTGCGGGCCGCGCCCACCGCGTCCTCGGGGACGAGCGCCACCACGACGCCGGGCGCGCCGGCCCGGCCGGTGCGGCCGGAACGGTGGACGTAGTCCTTGGCGTCGTCCGGCAGGTCGTAGTGGACGACGCACGCCACACCGTCCACGTGGATCCCGCGGGCGGCCACGTCGGTGGCCACCAGCGCCGGCGCCTTGCCGTCGCGGAACCGGCGCAGCGCCTGGTCCCGCTGGGCCTGGGTCCGCCGGCCGTGGATGGCCACCGCCTTGACCCCGGCCTGGCCCAGCTGGCGCGCGACCCGGTCGGCAGCGTGGCGGGTGCGGGTGAACACGATCGTCGAGCCGATCCGGCCCACCACGTCGGCCGTCAGCGCGATGCGCTTGGCCCGCGGCACCTTCCAGAACAGGTGCTCGACCTCGGCGTCGTCCTCGTCGCCGGCCACGGCGTGGTGGGCCGGATCGCGCTGATAGCGGGTGACCAGGGTGTCGACGTCGCCGTCGAGCGTGGCCGAGAACAGCAGGGTCTGGCGGCGGGCCGGCGTGCGGTCGAGCAGCCGCCGGACCGCAGGTAGGAAGCCCATGTCGGCCATGCGGTCGGCCTCGTCGAGCACGACGACCTCGGCCCGGTCGAGCACGACATCGCCGGAGGCCACCAGGTCCTCGAGCCGGCCGGGGCAGGCCACGACGACGCTCGGGCCCTTGGCCAGCAGCGACCGCTGGGGGCCGTAGCCGACCCCGCCGTAGATCGCGGCCACCGGCCCGTCGCGGCGCTCGTCGACCAGCGCGGCCAGCTCGCGCCGGACCTGGGCCGCAAGCTCGCGGGTCGGCACCAGCACGAGCGCACGCGGGCGACGAGGCCGGGCCGGGCCGGCGCCGAGCGCCCGGGCCGCGATGGTCAGCCCAAAGGCCAGCGTCTTACCGGACCCGGTTGGCGCCTTGCCGGCCACGTCGCGCCCGGCGAGGGCGTCGGGGAGCGTGGCGGCCTGGATGGGGAAGGGCTCGACGATGCCGCGGCGGGCCAGGGTGGCGCACAGGGGCGCGGGCACGCCGAGGACGGCAAAGGAGGGGGACAAGGGGACTCCGATCGAAGGGCAGGCAGGCCGATTCGACACGGATCCTCGAACGGGCCCCACCGGCGGGGGGCGCCAGCGGCTGAACCGATAACCCTACCGGTGCGGTCGCAGGTTCCCTCGGCCTAGGTTCTGCAACGCGGAACAGCAGCCTCCCGGGGGGAGCCATGAAGATCGTGGACGAGACGTCCGAGCGGGGCGTCGTCGAGCGCCGGTTCGACCTCGAGGTCGGGGGCGAGGCGGTGCCCGGCATCCATTGGCTGCCCGACGGCGCCACCGGCCCGCACCCCACCGTGCTGGTCGGGCACGGCGGCACGCAGCACAAGCGGGTCCCCAACGTGCTGGCCTTGGCCCGGCGGCTCGTCCGCCACCTGGGCGTCGGTGTCGTCGCCCTCGACGCGCCGGAGCACGGCGACCGCATCACCGACCCCGAGGCGGCCCGGGCGATGCTCGAACGCATCGCGGCCCGCCGCCGGGAAGGCGGCCGCGGCCTCCCGCCGATGGACCGCGAGCGCATGCGGGCGCTGGAGAAGCGGGTCCCGAAGCACATCGCCGAGTGGCGTGCGCTGATCGACGACCTCCAGAGCGACGAGCGCTACGCCGCCGGTCCGTTCGCTTGGTGGGGCGTGTCGATGGGCACCCGCCACGGGCTACCGCTGATCGTCGAGGAGCCCCGGATCACCGCCGCCGTGCTCGGCCTGGCCGGCCAGCGGCTGGTCGAGGGCGACGCGGCCGGCAGCCTGGCCGGCCGGGTGACGATCCCGATCCTGTTCCTGTTCCAGTGGGACGACGAGCTGATGTCCCGCCAGTCGGGCCTCGACCTGTGGGACGCGCTCGGCACCCGGGACAAGACCATGCACATCAACCCGGGCGGGCACGTCGAGATGCCCGGCTTCGAGTACCGGGCCACCGAGGAGTTCTTCGCCCGCCACCTGCTGTCGGCGACGCCGGAGCCGGCGCCGGCCTGAGCGTCAGCCCTCGCCGGCCGCCGTGGTGGTGGTCGTGCCGCCCTGGCCGTCCTCGGCGACCTCGGTCGTGTCGGCGGACGCGGCCGCGGTGGTCGTGGTGGTCGCCTCGGTCGTGGTGGTGACCCGCTCGCCGGACTGGGGGATGCTCGGCTCGTCGCCGTCGCCGCCGCAGCCGGCGACGGTCAGCGCCCCCACCAGGGCCGCGGCCACGATCGCCGCCGCCCGGCGCGTGCTCGGTGATGCGTCCACTCGTGCTCCCCTTCGGTCGTCCTCGGCGCTGAGCCGGTAGAGCTTCGCGCGCCCGGGCGCCCGAACTCACATGCGGGAGACCAGCCCCCGGCCGGTGATGAGCGGCAGCTCGAGCGCGGTGACCAGCCCCGGCTCGGCGGCCACGACCGCGGGGACAGCGTTGACGAGCCGCATGGCCGTGGCCTTGAGGCCGGCCGTGTTGTGGTCGCCGTCGCCGCCCAGCATCTGCATGTCGATCGTGTAGTTCGGCTCGCCGGTGAGGACCACCCGGTAGCCGCCGTGCCCGGTCGGCTGGGGCCAGTCGGGGGCGAGGTCGTCCCGCAGACGGGTCACGTGCTCCAGCACGAAGCGCGCCACCCCGTCCACCATGCCCCGGACCTCGAACCGCATGGCGGCGGTGGTACCGGCCTCGATCCGGCCGGAGGCGACGTCGAACGCCTCCGGGGCGGGGACCCGGTCGTGCCACTCGACGATCTCGTCCAGCTCGACGTCGAGCCCGGCGGCGAGCTGGCTGACCACGCTGCCCCAGGCGGTCGTCAGGATCCCGGGCGACAGGATGAACGGCACCTCGTCGATCGGCTTGCCGAAGCCCATGATGTCGAACAGCACGTCGGGCTGGTCGTAGGTGGCGTAGTTGAGGACCTCCATGCAGCGCACCTCGTCGATGCGCTCGCAGATGCTGGTGGCCACGAGCGGCAGCCAGTCGTTGGCGAACCCCGGGTCGATGCCGTTGACGAACAGCGACACCCCGCCCTCGGCGGCGGCGGTCTCGACCCCGGCGTACATCGTCTCGGGGACCGCGCCCCGCGGGTGCTGGAGGAACACCGGGCTCGATGACACGACGTTGATGCCGGCCCGCAGGAACCGTTCCAGGTCGGCGAGCGCCTCGAACAGCCGGTCGTCGGCCCAGGCGGTGTGGACGATGCAGTCGGGCCGCAGCGCCAGCAACGCGTCCGCGTCGTCGGTGGCGGCCACGCCGAGCGTGCGGTCGAGCCCGCCGAGCTTGCCGGCGTCGATGCCGACCTTGGCCGCGCTCGACACCCATACGCCGACCAACTCGAGGTCGGGCCGGGCGTCGATCCCGGCGATGGCGTGGCGGCCGACGTTGCCGGTGCTCCACTGGACGACTCGGTAGGTTCGCTCGCTCACGTTGCCCCCTCAGATCTGACGCGGCGTCAGATTAGAGCCCGAGCACCCGCTGCGCGTTGTGGCGCAGGAACTTCGGCCACACCTCGTCCTCGAACCCGACCTGGGACAGCTCGCCGACGATCCGCTCCAGCGACAGGCCCATCGGGAAGTAGCCGCCGTAGATGACCTTGTCGGCGCCCCGGGTGTTGGCGTAGTCGACGATGGCCTGCGGGTAGTAGCGGGGGGCGAAGGCACTGGTCGAGTAGTAGAGGTTCGGCCACTTCAGCATCAGCTTCACGGCCAGGTCGGTCCAGGGCTCGCAGCCGTGGCGGGTCACGAACGTCAGCTCCGGGAAGTCGAAGCACACCTCGTCGATCAGCTCGACGTGCTGGCAGGCGAACGGCACCCGGGGGCCGGGGATGCCGGCGCACACGAACACCGGGATGCCCAGCTCCGCGCACCGGGCGTAGATCGGGTACATCTTCTTGTCGTTGATCGCGACCTGCGGGTGCATGCCGGCCGGGAACATGGTGACCGCCCGGATGCCCCAGGTCTCGTGGGCCTCGGTGATCGCCCGCACCGCCGCCATGCCCCGGTTGGCGTCGACCGACAGGCAGGGCACGAACCTGTCCGGGAACTCCCGCACGGCCCGGGCGCCGCTGTCGCCGTGGACCCCGACCAGGCCCTTCTCGACTCCCCACAGGTCCATCTCCCGCAGCGTGACGCCCACCGGGTCGACGCCCTTGTCGAGCGTCTTGTCGGGGCTGTCCTTGAACATGTATTCCGCGGGGAATTCGAAGTCCTCCTGCGACTCGCGGTCCTTGGTCTGGCGGGTGATGAACGCGTAGAGCTGCTTCATGTCCCCGGCGGGGAAGCCGATCATCGTGTCGATGATCCCGATGTCGAGCGGGGGCGCCACAGGAACAGGTTCTAGCTCGCGCGACGCGGTAACAAAGGGGTCCATGAGCACCTCACCCGACGACCTGCCGTCCCCTCCCGAGGCAGGCACCGAGACCGACGGCCGCATCGTGGTCGGCGTCGACGACTCCGAGCAGGCGGCCGCGGCGCTCCGCTGGGCCCTGACTGAGGGCGCGCTGCGGGGCACGACCGTCGAGGTCGTCCACTCGTGGTCGCCCCCGCTGTCGGCGTTGCCGTTCGGCGCCACGCTGGTCATCCCGGTCGACGAGGCCGCCATCGACAGTGCGGCCCGCGCCTCGGTCGACGACCTGGTCGAGAGCGCGCTGGCCGAGATGGACGCCAAGCCGCCGGAGGTGCTGCGCACGATCCTGCCCGGCGGCCCGGCCACGACCCTGGTCGAGGTGGCGGAGGGGGCGGACCTCGTGGTGGTGGGCTCGCACGGGCGCTCCGGCTTCTCGAGGCTGGTCCTCGGGTCGGTGGCGATGGCGGTCGTCAACCACGCCACCTGCCCGGTGGTGGTGGTGCGCGTCCCGGTCGACTAAGTGGGTGGATAGGGTCCACGGCCGTGCAGACACGATCGCGGCGGACCCTGGGCTGGGTGCTCCTGCTGGGCGGGAGCGCGCTGGCGGCGGGCTGCGCGGCCGGCGGCGTGGTCGCGGGCGACCCCGAGCGTGTCGACCGCTACTGGGCGCGGGCCGAGGTGGCGTCCAACGGCGACGCCGCCGTCGTCGAGGTCATCGACTACGACTTCGGTAACCAGTTCGGCAAGCACGGGCTCGAGCGGTTCATCCCCGGCGAGTTGCCGGCGGACGGCATCAGGGTCGACTCGCCGGGCGCCCCGGACGACCTCCAGCTGATCCCCGAGTTCCGCAACGGCCGCGAGTACACCAACATCCGGATCGGCGACCCCAACCGGACCGTCATCGGCAAGCAGCGCTACCGCATCGACTACCGGCTGCCCGGCGTCCAGCAGGGCGACGTCGTCGACTGGGAGGCCGTCGGATTCGAGTGGCGGGTCGACATCGAGGACGCCGAGGTCCACCTGATCACGCCCTACGAGCTGGCCGACGCCCGCTGCATCATGGGTCCGCCCGGCGGCGAACAGGACTGCGAGCTGACCCAGGTCGAGCCCGGCCACGTCATGGCGCACGTCGGCAACGTGCCCTCGGGCGAGGGCGTGTCGCTGGAGGGCCGGGTGGGCGCCCCGCTGGAGTCGACGCCGGCGCTGCCCGAGCCACCCACGAGCCGGCCCGACGACCCCGGCACCGGGCTGCTGCCACCGGCCGGCGCCGCGGGCGCGGCGGCGCTGGTGGCCGGCGTGCCGGCCGCGTTGCTGGTGCGGCGGTCCGGCCGCGAGCGCGTGGCCGCCGGCGGCGAGGCGGACGCGGCGTACTTCGCCGGCCAGGACCCCGGCGCGCCGCCGGTGAGCGAGGTCCGGGTCGACGCGCTCGAGCTCGAGCGGATGGCCACCACCGACTTCGCCCCGCCCCCGGGGGTGCGGCCCGAGCAGGGCGGCATCATCCTCACCGAGGACG
>DASRJM010000148.1:0-10618 GCA_035649475.1 Acidimicrobiales bacterium | reverse complement strand
GACGACCAGCACCTGCCGTCGGTGTCCCCGACCCCCGGGGCGCTCGTGGGCAGCGGGCCGGGCGCGGTCGAGCCGCCGGCGCCGAGGCCGGACGACCTGTTCGTCCTGATCTTCACCTCGGGCTCGACGGGGGCGCCGAAGGCGGTGCGCATGACCCACGGCCGCGCCGCTCGCATGGCCACCGGCTCGACGTGGTTCACGTCGGACGACGTCCTCTACGGGGCGATGCCGCTGTTCCACGGCAACGCGCTGAACGCGATCGTCCTGCCCGCCCTGGCCACCGGCGCGGCCATCGCGCTGCGCCGCCGCTTCTCGGCGTCGCAGTTCATGCCCGACGTCCGCCGCTGCGGGGCGACGTTCTTCAGCACCGTCGGCCGGGCGCTGTCCTACGTCCTGGCGACGCCGGCGTCGCCGGACGACCGGGCCCACGCCGTGGCCTACGCGCTGGCGCCCGAGTCGTCACCGGCCGACGTGCGGGCCTTCCGCAAGCGGTTCGGCATCCGCTGCATCACCGGCTACGGGTCCAGCGAGAACGCGATCGTCATGACGCCGGTGCGCGGGATGCCGGTCGATGCCCTGGGGGTCCCACTGGAGGGCATCGACGCGGCGGTCGTCGATCCGTCGACCGGCCAGGAGTGCTCCCGCGCCCGGTTCGATCCGGCCGGGAGGCTGCTGAACGCGGCGGAGGCCATCGGCGAGCTGGTCGGACGCAACGTCGCGACCCGCTTCGAGGGCTACTACAACAACCCCCGGGCCGATGCGGAGCGCATCCGCAACGGTTGGTATTGGTCAGGCGACCTCGCCTACCGCGACGAGGACGGCATCTTCTACTTCGCTGGACGCACGGGCGACTGGCTGCGGGTCGACGCCGAGAACTTCGCGGCGGCGCCGGTCGAGCGCATCCTGGGCCGGTATCCACCGGCCGTGGGCACGGCGGTCTACGCCGTCCCCGACGAGCGGACGGCCGACGACCAGGTGATGGTGGCCTTCGAGCTGGCCGACGGCGCGGCCTTCGACCCCGAGGGGTTCCACGCGTTCCTGGATGCCCAGCCCGACCTGGGCACCAAGTGGGCGCCCCGCTACGTCCGGGTCACGACGCTCCCGGTCGGCGCGACCAGCAAGCTCGACAAGCGGCCGTTGCAGGCCGAGCGCTGGTACACGAGCGACCCGATCTACTGGCGTCCGGCGCGCGGCGAGCCCTACCGCCGCTTCACCGCCGCGGACCTCGCCGCCCTCGAGGCCCGCATGCGTGAGCACGGCCGCGCCCCGGACCGTCCCTAGCAAAGGAGGTGGGCGGTCCGGTGAGACGGGGTCAGGTCGTCTTGTACTGCAGCGGCACCCGGCCCCGCCCCTGGTAGTCGGGCACCGGGCCGAGCTTGCTGACCTGCCCGGCGTCGATCAGCTCGTCGACCGCCTTGCGCACGGTCGCCTGACTGCCGCCGACGCTGCCCATGATGTCGGTGAGGATGAAGGGACGCCGGAGGCTCAGGATGTGGGACTTGATCTCCTCGACCGGGACGGGCTTGGCGCGTTGGCGCGGCGCCGGGGCGGCCCGGCCCCGTCCCCGGGCGGGGACGTCGAAGCCGGCCTCGCGCAGGACCTCGTCCGGCACCCTCAGCTCGCGGAAGGCCGACAGCGGGATGCCTTGCGCCTCGGCCCACGCCCGCGCGTTGGCGACGAACCCTTCGCGCAAGGGCGTCTCGTCGACGTTGGCGACCCGCTCGAGGTCGGCGAGCGCCTTCAGCTTGTCGATCGGATCCCTGGCATCGAGCACGGCCTGGGTCCTTCTCTGGATCTCGGTCTCGTCGCGCAGCTTGGCGGGATCCTCGAGATAAAGAAGGTAGAGCCGGACGGCTCCCTCGGTATCACTCTTCGTGGCGGCGGTCATAGGTTGCGAAAGCTATCGCATGCCTTGGCAAGTCACACGCATGGTCTAAAAGCGGCCAGGCGATGATGAGCAGAAGAAGGTGGAAAGATTGATCTTTGCAACTCGGCTTGGTTGGTCCCGCCTTCTTTGAAGCTCATCGGCCCCTATGGGGCCATTCGGCTTCAAAGACGGTGAGAGGCTTAGCGGAATGCCCGTTCCACCGAGGGCCCGCCGTCGGCCCCGTCGGCCGACGTCCCGGCGGACCGGGTTCGGCCCCGCGGCGGACATTCCCGCGTTCGGACGTCACAGAGCACCAGAACGCGGCATTATTTGCGTGAGCTAGGGGGTAGATGCGGCCAACGGAGACCGAACACACTCCACCGGACAGCGCGCGCCGGGCGGATGGCCTGGGGCCACGAGCCATCGAAGGGGGGCGTCATGGGCACGCAGCCAGACTCGGACAAGCCGTCCGACAGTGAGCGCAACGACGCGCTCCGCTACGCGATCGGCCACAGTGACCACCTCCACATCACGCTCGACAACCTGGCCGATCTGGCCAACATCCGGATGCCGACAGCGTCGGGTGAGGGCGGTGGACCGGTGGGCGACCCGGACCCCGCGGACCGCGCGGAGCTGGAGGGCGACGAGGCGGCCGTGGGCCCGGCTCGGACCACCGGCGAGGTACCGGCGGTGCCCTACGGGCGGCTCCTGGAGACCTGGGCGCCCCCGGTCGGGTCACCTCCGGTCGTGTGGCCCGATCCGCGGAGCGACGCGCCACCGAACGGTGACGTCGTCGACGATCCCCCGTCGAGCTCCAACGGCGGATCGTCGCCGACCGCGCTGGACCTGGATCTGGACCTCGACGCCGACACGGCGTACTCCCCGCCGTCCCTCCCGCAGGTCACGCCCCCGACCCCGGCGGCGACCGCGGGCGGCGCGATCTGGACCGCACCCGCCGCGGCCGTCACCACCGGTTCGACGAAGGCGGTGACCGACACCAGCCCACCCCCGGCCGAGACGCTTCCCGCCCGACCCGCCCCGCCCACTCCCGCACCGCCGCCCGAGCCGCCGTCACCGCCGTCACCGCCATCACCGCCGTTCGAGCGGCCAACACCGCCGCCCGAGCCGCCGGCCCGGCCCGGGCCGCCCGAGCCGCAGACCCGGCCCGGGCCGCCCGAGCCGCCGGCCCGGCCCGCTCCCGCACCGCCGCGCGAGCGGCGGTCCGAGCCCGAGGAGACCCGGCCCGCGACGGGCCCGCTGCCTGTCCTGGGACCCATCGCCGCCCGGACCCGCAGTGGCTGGGCCCGGCCGGCCGAGCGCTGGCTGCTGGAGGCGCTGGCCCTCGGCGCCGCGTCCGTCGCCTTCCTGGCCCCGTCCGCCTGGCTGCTGACGGTGCTCGCGGTGTGCATCGTGGGCGGCGTCATGGCCTTCGTGGCCTCCGGGCACTCGTTGCTGATCCTGCCGCGCCGAGCGCTCTACCGGTCCGTGACCCTCCTGCATCCCCGGTCGTCGATCTGGTTCCCGGTCCTCATCGCCCGGGTGGTGATCCTCGCGATCCTCCTCCCGGCGGCGGTGGCGTCGGTGGCCTGGCTGGCCAACGAGGGCACCACCGGGCTCGTCGTCGCAGCCCGGGCCGGCGCCTGGACCCACGGCTTCCGGGTCGGGGTGGTCATCGTCTGCCTCATGCTCCTCACCAGCGTCGGCGACGGCCGCTACCAGCGGAGCGGCGCCGCCCGCCGCTGGGCCACCGACATCTCCGACGGCACCCTCGTGGCCTTCACGCTGGCTTGTGTCGGGTTCGCGGTGGTGGTGATCGGCTTCGTGCCCCATCCGGCCGACGACTGGGCGGCCCGAGCCGATGGCCTGGGTTGGCTGCCGGCGGCGGCCCGTCCCCGAGTCGACGAGGTGCGGGACGACATCGTGACCGCCGAGCTCGACACCGTGGCCTCGTGCCTGTCGAGCCGGAGCGACACCGGGTGGCACACGAGCTACACCGCGGGGAATGCCCTCGACGAGCCCGACATCGCCCGCCTCCAAGCAGCCGCGCCCGACGACGAGGTGCCGGCGGGTGTGCCCAGCGACCTGGCCACCGCGATCGTGGCCACCCACAACCAGCTGGCGCCGTGGGTCGAAGCCATCGAGGTGGGGTGGGGCGATGACTCGACCGCGGGTGCGGTGGTGCGCATCGACCGTGCCGGCCTCCCCCGCAACCCGCCGTTGACCGACGCCAGCCTCCTCCCGGCGGCTGCGGTCGGCGGAGGGGAGTGGCTGGAGGGGGCCGCGGTCGACGACGCGGTCGCCCTGCGCTGCTCGGCGTCGTCGCCGGCGACCATCCTCTAGTGCTGGGGGCGGCCGGAGCCGCAGGGGGTCCGTAGGGTCCGGGGGCATGACCAGCGATCCCGAGCCGGCCGTCGCCCGCCCCCGGGTCGCGGCCGGCGTCCTGTTCTTCGACCGGGCCGGCCGCCTCCTGATGGTGGTGCCCTCGTACCAGGACCACCTGAACATCCCGGGCGGCTACGTCGATCCGGGGGAGAGCCCGCTCGCCGCCGCCCGCCGGGAGGTCCGGGAGGAGCTCGGGATCGACCTGCCCGTCGGGCGCCTCCTGGCTGTCGACTGGGCCCAACACGGGGACGGGCCTCAGGACCCGCACGCCGCCGACGTCTCCGGCAAGCTGATCTTCCTCTTCGACGGCGGGACCCTGGCCCCCGAGCTCCAGGCGCGGATCCGGGTCGACGGAGACGAGATCACCGCGTACGAGCTGCATCCGGTCGAGGAGCTCGCGGCGGTCACCATCCCGGCCTACACCCGCCGGATCGGACAGGGCGTCGCTGCCCGGGCCGACGGGAGCACGAGGTACCTGGAGGACGGCCGCTGCAAGCCCGAGGCGGTGGGGAGCTGACCGGCTCGTTTGCCGGACCGCCGTGCGACCGGCTCTGCTCTGGCTCGGATCCGGTGAACCAGGGGGAGACGATGGCAGGGATGCGCCAACGGTCCGGCCGGTGGCCGCGGTGCCGACTCGTGGCCACGGCGAGCGTCGTGGTCCTACTCGGGTGGGCCGCGGCGGCCTGCGCAGGCGACGGCGACGACACCGCTGCCGGGGGCGAGGACACCGGCGGCGGCAGCTCGGAGTCCACCGCCGCACCGGCCCCGACGGACTGCGACGTCGTCGGCGAGCAGGCGGAAGGACCGGCGGACACCTCCATCGACCTCCGGATGACCGAGTACGCGATCACCGCGACGCCCGCCGTGGCCCCGGCCGGGCCGGTCGAGCTCGTCGCGGCCAACGAGGGCCGGATCTGGCACGAGCTCATCGTCGTCCGTTACGACGGCGATCCCGGCAGCATCCCCCTCGACGCCTACGGCGCGGCCGACGAGGCGCAACTCGGCGAGGACGCGGTCGTCGGCAAGATCCTGGAGTTCCTGGCCGGCACCACCTGCCGGGCCACCTTCGACCTGGCGCCCGGCGAGTACGCCCTGATCTGCAACCTGGTCGACGACGGGTCCAACCCCCACTACCGCCAGGGCATGTACACCAGCATCACCGTGAGCTGAGGAGATCCGGGGTTTTCGCGCGCGGTGTGTAACGGCGGACGTCGCCGGCGCGATCTCGAACACGTGGCGGGATACGGCGGCTGGAGTCGGACGGACGGCGGGGTTCGGGGTCCGTCGCTCCGGCGCCGCGGTCGTCGGCATGACGTGTGTGGTGCATCGGGGACTTCTTCGCCTCGGTCCCCGATCACCACACGCGGGCGCGCACCGGGTCACTGGTTCTCCCCGGGAACCTCCCCGGTGACCCGGTGCGCCCCACGATCGATGGTGCCGGGGGAGGCGCCCACTTCGCCCCCTTCGCCCGCCGCGTCCTCCTCGCCGACCGGGCTCAGCGGTTCTGGCTGCGATCGGACGGCCAGCACGGTGCGCTGGCCGCCGGCCGGGTGCTGCCGGCGTCCGGTGCGGAGCGACCACGGGAGCTGGGGCACGAAGGGCGCGATGACGCAGAGGGCCACGGTGAGGCCGACCGCGGCCGGGACCGCGAGGACGTGCCCGACCGTGCCGTTGACGCCCGCCTGCCGCAGCGCGGCGTAGAGCGCGTAGTGGAACAGGAAGATGCCGAGGGTGTGCGCGGCGGCAGCCCGCAACAGCCGGTCGACAGGGGCTAGCAACGGGGGCCACCGGTACTGGCCCAGCGCGTAGACCAGGATCGTCCCGGCCAGCCCGGGCACGACGAAGGGAAGGTCACCTGGGTAGCGGTCGGGGACGATCCCGTCGATCAGCAGCGCCACGACGGCCAGGATCGCGACCAGTGCCGCGCCGGCGACCCACCGCCGGTCGGTGTAGCGGCCGGACTGGACCACGGCCATCCCCACCAGCACGAAGCCGACGTAGGTGACCGCCGGGAACTTGCCGCCCACCAGCTGGAGAGCCACCCAGTCGTGCTGGCCCTGGCTCGCCCGCTCGGCCAGGACGCCGACCATCAGCATCGCGACGGCACTGGCCCACGCCAGCCGGCGGGGCACGATCAGCACGATCGCGGCAGCCGCGAGCACCGCGAGACCGAGGGCCTCCAACACGCCGAACCCGAACGGTGACCGCCACAGCACCCACCGCAAGCCCATCCCAAGGGGCACCAGGAGGCCGTATCGGCGGAGGATCTGGGCCCCGACGCGCGGGCGTGAGACGGCACGACGTCGCCGGCTGGCCACGAAGAGCGCTGTGGACATACCGGCGGCGACGAAGAACGCCGGGGCGGCCGTGTCGGTGATCGCGAAGCTCGGCCAGCCGGGGATCACGGCCCGGGCATCACCGCCGGTCAGCCAGCCTACGAAGTGGTGGACGAGCATGCCGACGAGGGCCGCGCCGCGGAGGCGGTCCAGGGCATCGATCCGCGACGAGACCGCAGTGCTCTGGGTGGGGGCAACGCGCATGACCCTCTTCGTGTAGCCGCTGGTGGGGCCCGGTAGTCGTCGAGTCCCCGCCCGGGCAAGCTCGACCGCCTGCTCCACGACGAGCGAACCTGACGGTAGGTGTGGCGGTGGGTGTCGGTGCCACTAGCTAGGCGACGGGCCGGCCGGCGAGTGCCCACCAGGCGGCCAGCGTGGCCTCCTTGTGCTCCTTGCGCCACGGCGGCCCGAGGCCCCGCCCCAACTCCTTGAGCACCGCGTCGATCCTGGCCCGGTCCGTGCCGTCGCCGACCGCCAGGGCCACCTGCTCGAGCAGCTCGCGCCGGGGGATGGGCAGCTCGACGGCCAGCCCCGGGAAGGCCTGGACCAGCGCCGTCCGGTAGAGGTCGCCCTCGGCGGTGTGGATGGCGGTGTGCGAGGTCACGATCTCGGCCAGCGGGCGGTCGGCGGGCGGGCGACCGATCACCACCACCTCGTCCACTCGGTCGGGCGTCTTCTCGAACTGTGCCAGCAGCTCGCGGGCCGCCGCCGCGGCGCTGGCTTCGGCCTCGGCCCGGACCCGCGCCACCAGGCTCTCCGCCGCGGCCAGGTCGAGCTCGGCCGCTGCGTGGTAGGCGAACCGCTCGCCGCCCGGGACCAGCTCGACCCGGCGGCGGACGACCACCGTGATCGGCGGCTCACCGCTCGCCTCCTCGACCGCCACGCCGACCAGCACCGCCCAGCCGGTGTGGACGGAACAGCCGACGACCACCTCCCGCGTCATCCGCGCCTCGTGCATGGCGCCGACCGTAGGCCCTGACCCTGCCAGCCGCTGTCAGGGATTCCGGGGGGAATCAGGTATGGCGATCATCCCGCCGGAACCGCACCGCGCCGCCGACCGCAGTGAGGGCCACCAGCGGCTCGCCGGGCCGGTAGGCCAGGTGGGCGTACGACGGCGCGTCCAGGACCAGGAAGTCGGCGGGGGCGCCCGGCGAGAGGCGCCCCACGTCCGAGCGGCGGAGCGCGGCCGCCCCTCCTGCGGTCGCAGCGAGCACCGCCTCCTCGATGGTCAGCCCCATCTCCCGCACCGCCAGCGCGATGCACAGCGACATCGCGGTGCTGTAGCTCGACCCGGGGTTGCAGTTGGTGGCCAGGGCCACGGTGACCCCCGCGGCCAGCAGCCGACGGGCGTCGGGGTAGGGCTGGCGGGTGGAGAACTCGGTGAGCGGCAGCAGCGTGGCCACCGTGCCTGCACCCGCGAGGGCCTCGACGTCGCCGGCGTCGAGGAACGTGCAGTGGTCGGCCGAGGCGCAGCCCAGCTCGGCGGCCAGCCGGGCACCCGGCCCCGGGCCGAGCTGGTTGGCATGCAGCCGGGTATCCAGGCCCAGCCGCCGGCCGGCCTCGAGCACGGCGCGGCACTGGTCGGCGTCGAAGGCGCCCCGCTCGCAGAAGGCATCTACCCAGCGGGCCTGGCCGGCGACCGCCGGGAGGATGACGTCGCACACCTGCTCGACGTAGGCATCGGCGGACGGGAGCTCCGGCGGAACCACGTGCGCGGCGAGCGCCGTCGTCTCCGCGGTGTGCTCACCGGCCAGGCTCAGCAGCCGGCTCTCGTGGGCCGCGGTGAGCCCGTAACCGGACTTGATCTCGATGGTGGTGGTCCCGGACGCGTAGGCCGCCCGGCGCCGGTCCTCCAGCGCCGTCCGCAGCTGGTCGGTGCTGGCCGCCCGGGTCGCCGCGACGGTGGCGTTGATCCCGCCGGCTTCGTACGGCCGCCCGGCCATGCGGGTCACGAACTCCGCGGACCGGTCGCCGGCGAAGACCAGGTGGGTGTGGCTGTCCACGAAGCCCGGCAGGACGCAGGCTCCGCCGGCATCGAGGCGCTCGTCGCAGGGCGGTGGGCCGGCCGGCGGGCGCGGGCCCACCGCGGCCACCTGGCCGTCGTCGCCCGCGACGAGGTAGGCGTCCTCGACCAGCCCGAGAGGGCCGGCGCCGAGGGCCGGGTCGTTGGTGACCAGGACCCCGACGTGGTCGACGAGCAGGCTCACGACCCGGCCAGCGTGGGGAGCGCGGCCAGCTCGGCGGCGACGTCCAGGTCGGCGTGCCGGCCGTCCCGGACGACGAACCGCCCGCCCACCATGACCTGGGCGACGTCGCCGGCCGTGCCGGCGTAGACCACGGCGTCCAGGACGTCGTCCGGCTGGCTGCCCGCCAGCCGCACCGAGTCGAGCCGGACGGTGACCAGATCAGCGGGCGCGTCCGGGGCAATCCGGCCGCCCTCGGGCCAGCCGAGGCTGCGGTGTCCGGCGGCGGTGGCCGCCTCGAGCAGCGCCGTGGTCGGGTGCACGCCGCGCTGTCCGGTGGCCAATCGCTGGTGCAGCTCGACCTCCCGGGCCTCGGCCAGCAGGTCGATGACGGCCTGCGAGTCGCTCCCGACAGCCAGTGGACAGCCGGCCTCGGCCAGCGCCCCCGACGGCCCGATGCCGTCGGCCAGGTCCCGTTCCGTCGTGGGGCACAGGCAGATCGTCGTGCCCGCGGCCCCCAGGGCCTTGACGTCGTCCGGCTCCAGGTGCGTGGCGTGGACGGCGGTGAGCCGACCGCCGACCTCCAGGACGCCGGCCTGCCCGAGGAGCGCCGTGGGGGTGCAGCCGTAGGCCGCTCGGCAGGCGTCGTTCTCCGCCGGCTGCTCGGACAGGTGGACGTGGACGACCGTGCTCCGCTCCCGGGCCCAGCGCGCGACCACGGCCATCGCATCCGGATCGACGGCGCGGACGGAGTGGATGCCCGCTGCGACCCGGGACCGTGGCCCATCGGCCCGCCGGCCGGCCCGCGCGGCCCACGCCTCGACCGACCCGTCGCCGAAGCGCCGCTGGGCTCCCTCCAACGGCTGGTCGTACCCGCCCCGCAGGTAGCAGGTGTCGATCAGGGTGAGCCGGATCCCGGCGTCGTCGGCCGCCGCGACCAGTGCGTCCCCCATGGCCTGGGGATCGGCGTACGGGACACCACCGTGGTCGTGGTGGACGTAGTGGAACTCGCCGACGCAGGTCATGCCGGCCAGGACCATCTCGCCGTAGGCCGCGCGGGCGATGCGGTGCAGCCGGTCCGGGTCCAGCTGGTCGACCACTCGGTACATGGCCTCCCGCCAGGCCCAGAACGAGCCCCGCTCCCGTTGGGCCCGCCCCCGCAGCACCCGCTGGAAGGCGTGGCTGTGGGCGTTGGCCAGCCCCGGCAGCGTGAGGCCCGGCAGCACCGTCGAACCGGGCGGGGGTCGGTCGACGCCGGTCCGGACCGCAGTGATGCGCTCACCCTCCACCGCCACCACCACGCCCGGGTCGGCCGTCGGCCCACCCAACCAGGCCCGCTCGCACCACAGCAGCACGGCGACCTACCCGTCACCATCCAGCATCGGCAGGCGGATGCCGTGCCGGCGGGCCGTGGCCCGGGCCTCCTCGTAGCCGGCGTCGGCGTGCCGCATGACGCCGGTCCCGGGGTCGGCGGTGAGGACCCGCTCGAGCCGCTCGTCCGCGCCGACCGAGCCGTCGGCCACGCAGACCATGCCGGCGTGGATGGAGCGGCCGATCCCGACACCGCCTCCGTGGTGGATGCTCACCCAGGTCGCCCCGGCCGCCGTGTTGACCAGGGCGTTGAGCAGCGGCCAATCGGCGATGGCGTCCGAGCCGTCGGCCATGCCCTCGGTCTCCCGGTAGGGCGAGGCGACCGAGCCCGAGTCGAGGTGGTCGCGGCCGATCACGATCGGCGCCTTCAGCTCGCCGCTCTGGACCATCTCGTTGAACGCCAGGCCGGCGCGGTGGCGCTCGCCGAGGCCGATCCAGCAGATGCGCGCCGGCAGGCCCTGGAAGGCAATGCGCTCGCC
>DASRJM010000147.1:0-2897 GCA_035649475.1 Acidimicrobiales bacterium | reverse complement strand
ACGAGCGCGCGGGCGATGGCGACGCGCTGCTGCTGCCCGCCCGAGAGTTGGTCGGTGAGCTTGGCGGCGGCGTCGGCGAGGCCCACCCGGTCCAGGGCGGCTTCGACCCGGCGGCGCCGCTCCTCCTGCTCGACGCCGTCGAGCAGGAGGGCCACCTCGACGTTCTCGGCCGCGGTGGCCTGGGGCAGGAGGCTCGATCCCTGCACGATGAACCCGCAGGTGCGGCGCCGGAACCGCGCGCGGTCCCGGCCCCGCAGCGACCGCCAGGAGGTGCCGGCGATGCGCACCTCCCCGGCGTCGGGCTCCTCCAGCCCGCCGAGCAGGTACAGCAGCGTGCTCTTGCCCGAGCCGCTGGGACCGGTGACGGCGACGATCTCGCCGCCCGCGACCGTGAGGGAGACGCCGTCGAGGCTGCGCACGGCATGACCGCCACCGGCGTAGGTCTGGCGCAGCCCGACCGCCTCGACGGCCGCCGCCTCCGCTGCGCCGGGCTCAGGCATCGTCGAGCACCCGCCCGTCGCGCATGGTGAGCCGCCGGTCGGCGCGCCCGGCCACCTGGGGGTTGTGGGTGACGGTGAGGATGGTCGCCCCCCGCCGCCGGTGGAGCTCGGCGAGCAGGTCCAGGACGCCGGCGGCGGTCGCCTCGTCCAGCTCGCCGGTGGGCTCGTCGGCCAGCAGGACGCGCGGCTGGGGGGCGAGCGCGACGGCGATGGCGGCCCGCTGGGCCTCGCCGCCCGACAGCTGCCCGACGCGGTGCCCGCGCCGGTCGCCCAGCCCGACGGACCCGAGCAGCTCGGCGACCCTGGCCCGGACCTGGCCGATTGGCCGGCCGGCCAGCCGCAGCGGAAGGGCGACGTTGTCGGCGACGTCGAGCGCGGGATGCAGGTTGTTGCGCTGCAGGACGACGCCCACGTGGCGGAGGCGCCAGCGCGCCCGCTCCGGGGGCGAGAGGCGGGTGAGGTCGTCGCCTTCGACCACCACCGACCCGCCGCTCGGCTCGACCAGCCCGGCGAGGACGTGGACGAGCGTGCTCTTGCCGCTCCCCGACGGCCCCATGACGCTGCTCCAGGAGCCCTCCCCGAGGGCCAGCTCGGCGCCGCGGAGGGCGACCGTCTCGACCTCGGCTCCACGGTAGATGTGGTACAGCCCGCGAGCCTGCAGCACCGCACCCGCCGGCACCGCTCAGCCCGCCTTGAGGATCGAGGAGAGCTGCTGGACCTCCTTCTCGCCGTCCACCACGCCGACCGCCTGGACCAGCCCGACCCCGGGCGCGTAGTACTTGTGCTCCCGCTTGGACGGGTTGAGGGGGTCGGTGTCGTAGGTCTCGACCACGTTCCGGTAGGTGCCCGAGGGGACCTCGAGGGTCTTGTCGACGCGGAGGATCCTGGCCATGTCCACCGCCACGCCCGGCCGGTACTCCTGGAGGTAGGCCGGCCCGCCCGGCTTGGGATGGGCCTTCATGTAGATGCCGGGCAGTGCCCCGTCGACCCCGGCCTCCCAGGTCCCCTGGGTGCTGGACACGGCGCCGTTGGTGTACTCCTTGGTGTCCTCCCCGAAGTACCAGACGTTGCCCTGGCGGTCCTGGGTGAACCAGTCGACGGTGCTCTCCACCAGCGCCGAGTTGCTGGTCACCAGGTCGCGGACGACGACACAGGCGACCCCCATGATGGTCCTGGTCTCGTCGGTGACGGTGAACTCCGAGCGCCGGGGGACGCCCCCGCGGCTGCCGGTGTGCACCGTCGTCGTGCCGCGCTTGAGCGGGAAGTACGGGTTGGTGACCTGGTCGGTGAAGTTGGCCGGGTCGATCTTGGGGTGGTAGTCGGGCAGCTTGACCGACGTCGGCAGGGTGCTGGTCGGCGCCGGCCCGGGGGCTGCGCCGGCGGGTGGCCGGCCGCCGTCGGAGCCGCAGCCGCCCAGCGCCAGCGCGACCACGGCGAGAGCGATCGTCCAGCGCACGCGTCGGTGGTGCGCGGCCTCGGGCAGCATCGCGTTCCTCCTTGGCCGGTCGTTGGTCAGCCGTCGGTACCGTACGACCGGCATGCTGAAGCGAGGCTGAGAGCGATCAGCCGCTGGAAGCGGGCGGCAGGGCGACGACGAACCGGGCGCCGGCGTCCCCGCCGACCGTCACCGAGCCGCCGTGCGCGCGGACGACCTCGCGGACGATCGCCAGGCCCAGCCCGGTGCCGCCGGCGTCGCGGGCGCGGCCCTCGTCCAGCCGCGCGAAGCGTTCGAACACCCGCTCGCGGGCCTCCGCCGGGATGCCGGGGCCGTCGTCGGCCACGCTCAGCTCGACCCGGCCGTCGTGCTCGGCGAGCGTCAGCTCGACCCGCTCGCGGGCGTAGCGGGTGGCGTTCTCCAGCAGGTTGCGGACGACCCGGGCCAGCCCCTCGGGGTCGCCGTGGACGGTGGCCGGCGTCACCGCCGCCGTGTCGAGCCGGACCCGGGCCTGCGCTCGGGCACGCTCGGCCTCGTCCAGCACGACAGCGCGCAGGTCGAGGGGCCGCGAGCGCACCACGAGCCGGCGCTCGTCGGCCTTGGCGAGCAGGAGCAGGTCGCCGACCAGGCGCTCCATGCGCTCGACCTCGGCCAGCTGATCGTCGACCCCGCCGTCGCCGCGATGGGCGTAGTCGCGGCCCACCTCCAGCTGGGTCCGGAGCGAGGCCAGCGGGCTGCGCAGCTCATGGGAGGCGTCGGCGACGAACCGCCGCTGGCGCCCGGCGGCCGCCTGGAGCCGCTCGAGCATCTCGTTCATCGTCCGGGCCAGGCGCCAGACCTCGTCGTGACCGGCCGGCTCCGGGATGCGCCGGTCGATGCGGCCGCTGCCGCCGATCTCGGCCACCTGGGCCCGGATCGACTCCACCGGCCGCAGCGCCCGCCCGACCACCTGCCAGGAGATC
>DASRJM010000146.1:0-39567 GCA_035649475.1 Acidimicrobiales bacterium | reverse complement strand
GGACGCGAGCGGGTGGCCGCCGGCGGCGCGGCGGACGCGGCGTACTACGCCGGCCAGGATCCCGGGGCGCCGCCAGTGAGCGAGGTCCGGGTCGACGCGCTCGAGCTCGCCCAGATGGCCACCACCGACTTCGCCCCGCCGCCCGGGGTGCGACCCGAGCAGGGCGGCATCGTCCTCACCGAGGACGTGCGGCAGGAGCACAAGGTGGCGTGGCTCATCCAGGCCGCGGTCGACGGGGCCATCGACCTGCGGGACGACGACGGCAGCGTGACCATCACCCGCACCGCCACGGGCCCGCCCGAGGACGCCGACGTCCTGGACATGGCGCTGCGCCAGGGCGAGAGTCTCGAGCTCGGCCGCTACGACCGGGGCTTCGCGTCGGCGTGGGGGCACCTGTCCCGCCAGCTCGGGCAGTGGCGTACGTCCAGCGGCCTGTGGGACCCGAAGGCCGAGGCGATGCGGCTGTTCGCCCGCGTGGTCGGCATCCTCGCCATGGTGCTCGGCGGGCTCGCGGCGATCGGCGGAGGCGCGCTGGCCGGGCGGTTCGGTCCGGACTGGCTGTGGGTCGCCGCCGCCGGCGGGGCCGTGGCCGGGGCCGGCGTCGCCACCACCGTCGGGGCCTGGGAGCTGCGGGTGCGCACCCCGGCCGGGTCCGGCCTGTGGCTGCGGGTCGAGTCGTTCCGCCGCTTCCTGGCCGAGTCGGAGGCGTACCACGCCGAGGAGGCGGCCAAGCGGGGCGTCCTGCGCGAGTACACGGCCTGGGCCGTGGCGGTGGGCGAGATCGACCGCTGGTCGCGGGCCATCTCCGCCTCGACGATCGTCCCCGAGACCGCCGGTGTGCAGTACGCCTACATGTACCCGTTGCTCCTGACCTCGACCACGTCGTCCGCCACGGCCCCGTCGTCCAGCGGCGGCGGGGGCGGGTTCGGCGGCGGGTTCGGCGGCGGCTCGATCGGCGGCGGCGCCGGCGGGGGCGGCGGCGGCAGCTGGTGATGCGATGCGGCCGTACGCGCCGATCTGACGCCCCCGGGGGAGAAGGGCGCCAGACCGGCGGGTGGGGTGACCCCTCGCTGACCGTTGGGGTCACTCCGTGGCGATCGCCGCCAGGACGTCGGTGCGGGCCGCCCGGCGGGCGGGGCGGACGGCCGCGACCACGCCGACCACCGCCCCGACCACCGTGACCACCGCCAGCGGAGCGGTCGGGATCATGAAGGACGTGAAGCCCTCGCTGGCCAGCGTGTCGATCACGGCCCAGGCCAGGAACACGCCGAGCAGGATCCCACCGACCGTGCCGAACAGGGCCACCGTGGTCGCCTCGCCCCGCACCATCGACCGCAGCTGGCGCCTGGTCTGGCCCACGGCCCGCAG
This sequence comes from Acidimicrobiales bacterium, assembly GCA_035649475.1. Lineage (GTDB taxonomy): Bacteria > Actinomycetota > Acidimicrobiia > Acidimicrobiales > VFJN01 > ZC4RG19. The sequence continues at coordinate 38,199 of DASRJM010000146.1, read as the reverse complement.
CAGCCCCAGCTCCCGGGACCGCTCGTGGATCGACAGGGACAGCGTGTTGGCGATCCCCATCAGGGCGATGATGATCGCCAGCACCAGCAACCCGTAGACGATGTTGAGCAGCTGGTCGACCTGGCCGGCGACGGCGTCGACGTACTCGCCCTCGGTCTGCACGTCGGGGGCGCCGAAGCGGTCGGCCACCGCCTGGATGGCGGTCTCGGCCTCGGCCACCGGCGTCCCGTCGGCCACCTCGATCATCACGACCAGGTCGGTGGGCCGCTGGGTGTGGGGCAGGAAGGTCGCCTCGGGCACCAGCACGTCGCCGAGCAGGTCGTCGTTCTCGAAGACCGCCTGCACGGTCGCCTCGGCCGTGGCGCCGTCGGCGAAGGCCAGCGGCACCGGGTCACCGAGCGCCAGGCCGTTGTCCTCGGCGTGGGCGGTGGACACGGCCACGCCGTCGGTGCCCATGCCACCGATCGCGCCCTCGGTGAGGCCCAGGTCGATCATCCGGCCGAGCGTGTCGGGGTCGAACGAGGTGGCGAGGGTGTCCTCACCGTCGACCCGCATCGGGGCGTTCCCCAGGGTCGAGGTGGCCTCGACCTCGGGCATCTCCCGCACCGTGTCGTTGAGCTCCGGCGCCAGCCCGACGGTGGACCAGCCGTCGCTCGCCACCACCAGGTCGCCGCCGAACTGGCCCTCGACGGTATCGCCCACCGACTCCTTGATCGAGGCGCCCATCACGGTGAACAGGGACACGACGGCCACGCCGATCATCAGCGCCGACGCCGTGCCGGCGGTGCGCCGCGGGTTGCGGATGGCGTTGCGCCGGGCCAGGGACCCCGACATGCCGCGGAGGGCGGCGCCGGGGGCGCCGAGCAGCCCGGCGGCCGGGCGGGCGACCGCCGGGCCGAGCAGGATCATGCCGACGATCGTCAGCAGGGCGCCGAGCCCCGTGACCGACAGCTCGCCCTCCCCCCGGGTCCCGGCCACGACCAGGCCGATGCCGGCGGCGGTGGTGACGGCGCCCACGCCGGCCCGCAGCCACGAGGCCGCCGACCGGTCGATCGCCGCGTCCCGCAGGGCCGCCAGCGGGGCGGTGCGGGCCGCCTTCACGGCCGGGCCCATGCTGGCGACCAGCGTGACCACGATGCCGACCACGGCGGCGGTGACCACGCTGCCGGTCCCGATGACCAGGTGCGAGGCGGGCATGGCCATGCCGGCCGCGTCCATGAGCGCCAGCAGGCCCGATGCCAGGCCGACGCCGGCGACGATGCCCACGGCCGACGCCACGAACCCCACCGCCAGCGCCTCCACCGCGATCGACCGCAGGACCTGGCCCCGCGAGGCGCCGAGCGCCCGCAGCAGCGCGGACTCCCGGGTCCGCTGGGCCACCAGGATCGAGAACGTGTTGTAGATGCTGAAGGTGGCGACCACCAGGGAGATGCCGGCGAACGCCAGCAGCGCCTTCTCGAAGAACCCGAGGAAGTCGGACTGGATGTCGTCCTCCATCTCGGCGGTGAGCTCGGCGCCGGTCAGCGCCTCGGTGTCGGCCGGCAGCACCGACCGGATGCGCTCGACCAGCTCCTCCTGGCTGACGCCGGGCTCGGCGGCCAGCCGGACGTCCGTGACACCGTCCGCGCCGGGCAGCAGCAGGCGGCTGGCCTCCTCGGTGGTGAACGCCGCGTAGGTGACCGGCCCGGCGCTGTCGGCGTTGCCGAACGTGGCCAGGCCGACGATGGTGATCTCGGTCGGCTCGGGCAGGCGGATGGTGGTCGTGTCGCCGACCGTCAGGTCACCGGCCTCGGCGGCCGCCTTGTCGATCACGACCTCGCCCGGCCCCGCGGGGGCGCGGCCCGCAGCCAGGTCGTAGGGGTTCAGGCCGTCGTCGGTGATCCAGTTGCCGGCCACGGTCGGGGGACCGTTGCCGCCGATCGGGTCGCCGTCGGCGCCGACGATGCGGCCGTAGGCCTCGATCTCGGGCTCGGCCGCGGCCACGCCGTCGACGCCGGCCAGGTCGTCCGCCAGCGACACGGGGACCAGGCCCCGCTCGACGAACTCACCCTCGCCGACCTCGGTCGCATTGCGCACCACGGCGTCGGTGCCGGCGTTGGACTCGGCGAACAGGTCGCTGAAGCCGGAGGTCATGGTGTCGCCGAGCACCAACGTGCCGGCCAGGAAGGACACGCCCAGCGTCACGGCCAGGGCGGTGGACAGCAGGCGCCGCTTGTGGGCGCCGAGGGACTTCACGGTCGTGCGCCACATCTCAGCTCCCCAACGCCTTCATGTGCTCGAGGATCATCTCGGGGCTCGGGCCGGTGATCACGTCGACGATCCGGCCGTCGGCCAGGAACACGACCTCGTCCGCGTGGGCCGCGGCGCTCGGGTCGTGTGTCACCATCACGATGGTCTGGCCCATGTCGTCGACGGCCCGGCGCAGGAACGCCAGGATCTCGCCCCCGCTGCGGGAGTCGAGGTTGCCCGTCGGCTCGTCGGCGAAGATCACCTCGGGTCGGCTGGCGAGCGCCCGGGCCACGGCCACCCGCTGCTGCTGGCCGCCCGACAGCTCGCTCGGGCGGTGGCGCAGGCGGTCGCCCAGGCCCACGGTGGCGACCACGTGGTCGACCCAGCCACGGTCGGCCTTGCGGCCGGCCAGGTCGAGCGGGAGCGTGATGTTCTCGCCGGCGTTGAGCATCGGCAGCAGGTTGTACGCCTGGAAGACGAATCCGAGGCGGTCGCGCCGCAGGCGGGTCAGCTCCTTGTCGGACAGCCTGGAGAGGTCCTGGTCGCCGACGTAGACGTGGCCGGACGTCAGGCTGTCGAGTCCGGCCATGCAGTGCATCAGGGTGGACTTGCCGGAGCCCGAGGGCCCCATGATGGCGGTGAACCGCCGCGCCGGGATCGCCAGGCTGACGGCGTCGAGAGCCCGCACCGCGGTGTCCCCCGACCCGTACACCTTGGTCGCCTGCTCGGCCCGCACCGCCGCCGCCAGGGTGGTGAACGTCGTGGTCGCAGTCATGCCTGCGACGGTACGGACACCCGCACGCGCCGTCATTGGAGCGGCCCGGCGTCTGCGGGGTGGGGTTTGCCCCACCCTAGGGGTAGGGCAAACGCGATTTGGCGGCGCTCACGTCGGATATCCGATGTGAGCGCCGCCAAATCGGTTTCGGGTCAGTCCCGCGCGTAGACCACCGTGACGCTGCCCTGGTCCGCGTGGGCCCTCAGCGTGCGGTCGCTGTCGGGGCCCTGGCGGATGGGGTCGGCCGAGACCGTGCCCTGGTCGGCCGAGAAGTCCGTGATGAACGTGATCCCCGGCTGGTTGGGCAGGACGATGTCGATCGAGCCCTGGTCGGCCTCCGCGTTCACGGCCTCCGGCGAGTCCGTGAACTCCAGGCGGACCGAGCCCTGGTCGGCCTCGGCGTCGACCCGGGCGGCCGTCAGGTCCGTGGCCTCGATGCTGCCCTGGTCCGACCGCAGCGTGACGTCGCCCGCCACCCGGGTGGCCGCCACCCGGGACGCGTCGCTCGACGCGTACAGCCCGCCGTCGAGGTCGCTGACCTCGATCCGCTGCTCGGTGCTGATCTCGACCCGCAGGTCCCGCGGCACCTCGATCGTGTAGTCGACCTGGCACCATTCCGACAAGAGAATCGGGCACGAGCCCCGCACGATCAGCCTGTCGCCCTCCTGGCGAAGCTCGTGCCCGCTCGGCCGCCAGCCGTCGCGAATCTCGGCGTGGACCGACACGGTCGTGGCGCCGTCCACGCCGACCACCCGCACGGTGCCGGCCTGGTTGCCCACGTCGAGCACGGCGATGCCCTCGGCCGGCACCGACTGGTCGACCGTGCGGTCCTCGCGGGCCAGCGCGCTCGGCACCTGCAACACACCGAAGGCCAGCACGGGGATCGCCACGGCCGTCGCCAGGATCTTCCACAGCCGTCGTGTCATCGCCCGACCTCAGCTCTCCAGCCACCGCAGCACCGCCAGCACGCGCCGGTGGTCGTGCTCGGTGGGCGGCAGGTCCAACTTCGTGAAGATGTTGCTGATGTGCTTCTCGACCGCCCCATGGCTCACCACCAGCTCCTCCGCGATGGCCTGGTTGGTGCGGCCCTCGGCCATCAGCCCGAGCACCTCCCGCTCCCGCGGCGACAGGCGGTCGAGCGGGTCCTTGCGCCGGGCCCGCGCCAGCAGCTGGGCCACGACCTCCGGGTCGAGCGCGGTGCCGCCCCCGCCCACGCGGTCGACCGCACCCAGGAACTCGCCGACGTCCGCGATGCGATCCTTCAACAGGTAGCCGATGCCGGCCGTGTCGTCGGCCAGCAGCTCGCCGGCGTAGGTCTCCTCGACGTACTGCGACAGCACGAGGATGCCGGTGCCCGGCCACCGGGAGCGGATCTGCAGCGCGGCCCGCAGGCCGTCGTCCGTGTGGGTCGGCGGCATGCGGACGTCGACGACGCACATGTCGGGCTTGTGGCGCTCCACCACGACCAGCAGGTCGTCGGCGTTGTCGACCGCGGCCACGACCTCGTGGCCGGCGTCGACCAGCAGGCCGGTGAGCCCGGCCCGCAGCAGGACGGCGTCCTCGGCGATCACGATCCGCACGGGAGCTCCGCGAGCACGGTGGTCGGACCGCCTTCGGGGCTCACGACGTGGAACGATCCCCCGAGTGCGGTGACCCGGTCCCGCAGGCCGACGAGCCCGGTGCCGGACCCGACGGCGGCGCCGCCCCGGCCGTCGTCCCGCACCTCGACCACCAGCCGGTCCCCGCCCCGGACGATCGCCACGTTGGCCCGGGTGGCGCCGGCGTGGCGGGCCACGTTGGCCAGCGCCTCGCTGACGATGAAGTAGGCGGTGCTCTCGACCGCCGGGGGCGGCCGCTCGGCCACGTCCACCTCCAGCGCGACGGGAACCGGCGCCCGGGCCACCACCGCGGACAGGGCGGCGTCGAGGCCCCGGTCCTCCAGGATCACCGGGTGGATGCCCCGGACCAGGTCCCGGATCTCCTTGAGCGCGGCCTTGGCCTCCTCGTGGGCGTCGGCCACCAACTGGCGGCCGACCGCCGGGTCGTCGTCGAGCCGCTCCCGGGCCGCGCCCAGGCCCATGGCCAGCGCGACCAGCCGCTGCTGGGCGCCGTCGTGCAGGTCCCGCTCGATGCGGCGGCGCTCGGCCTCGGCGCTGTCGACGGCAGCGGCCCGGCTCGTCTCCAGCCGGGTCACCTTCTCGCCCAGCTCGTCCTTGCGGCGAGGCGCCAGCAGCAGGCGGGCCACCGCCAGGTCCAGCCAGGCCAGCAGCTTTGTCACCCACGGGGCGCCGAACACGAGCGCCACGGCGCCGACCACGGCCACCCCGAAGCTGCCCCAGCCCTGGGTGACGTCGAACCAGCCGAAGTGGGCGGTGTCGTCGGGGAAGCTGCCGACGTAGAGCGGCGCCAGCAGCAGACCGACCGACCCGCACCACGCCAGCAGCGCACCGAGCAGCGTGAACAACCCGAGCGGGAGGGCGACGATCTGGTGCAGGATCTCCCGCCACCGGGCCCCGGACCTCGCCCGTTCGACCAGCCTGCTCCACCAGCCCCGGGCCCGCAGCGTCGGTATCGGGTCGGCCAGCCGGACGCCCAGCAGCGCGTCGATGCGGGAACGCTCGATGCGGCCCATCAGCCGGGAGGCCACGAAGGTCAGCCAGATGAACGGCAGCGCCAGCGGGAACGTGATGAGCAGCCCGAGCGAGATCGCCAGCAGCGTGACCGTCACGCAGAACGTCACGGTGCCGACGAACACGTCGAGCAGCAGATGGGTGAGCGACCACCAGGTCGCCGCCTCGCGCCATGGCCGCAGCAGATCGCGGATCACGGGATCAAAGTACGAACCGGCGGCCCGTCGCACCATCGGGCGGGCGGGTGTCGTCCGGGTGGGGTTCTCCCTACCTCGCCCACGGCCTCACAGCAGCTTGGACCGGCCGCCCGTGCCCCACCAGCTCGCGGTCAGCTTGAGGTCCGCGGGCCGGGGCTCGATCTCCTCGTAGACCCGCTTGTAGCCGGTGTGGGCGATGAGCCACTCGCTGTCGACCTTGACGTAGCGGTCCTCGTAGTAGGAGGCGCCCCGCACGGTCATCTCCAGCGGGGCGAGGATGACGACGTCGTCGAGCGCCCAGATGCCCTCGGCCGTATCGGGGCCGGTGAGCGTGATCTCGGGGTGGTGGACCTTGTGGCTGGTGAGCATGGCCTCGTCGCCCATCGACCCGGTGAGGAACTCGAGGATGGCGGCCACCCCCTCCAGCTGGACGGCGCCGCCGCCGTAGCTGGCGGTGGCGTCCGGGACGAACAGGCCCGCCAGATCGTCCCACCGCTTGGTGTCCATGAACCGGACATAGCGGTACTTGAGCTGGTGGATCGCCGCGATCTCCACGAGGTCGGTCGGGGTCATGGCCCGGTGATGTACCACAGCCGCGGTAGGCGCGGACGGTTCGCCGGGTGGATGCCGCCCGGGCGGGGGCGCTCTACCGTGCGGGGCGTGGCCGAGACAGTGACCGGCACCGCCGAGCCCCCGCTGTACGCGGGCGGCTTCGGGCCGCCGTGGCGGCCCGGGCGGAGCCTGCCCGCGTGGGTGCGGCTGGTCGTGCCGGCCGTGGTGATCGGCGCGATCCAGGTCGGGATCACGTCCGTGGCCGCCCGCAACCAGCCCGAGGCCCGCGACATCGACGGCTGGGCCGTGGCGCTGCTGCTGACCAGCGCGGCGGCCCTGCTGCTGCGGCGCCGCTCGCCCTCGTGGTGCCTGGTGCTGGCGGCCGGGGCCACCCTCACGTATTGGCTGGCCGACTATCCCCACGGGCCGGTGTTCCTGGCGCTGCTGGTCGCGTTCGTGAACGCCGTGATGCGGGGCCGGCGCCCGCTGGCGTGGGCGACGCTGGCGGTCGGCTACGTGGCGATCGCCTGGGTCGAGCCGGCGTTCGGCGACGGGCCGTATCCCAGCTGGCCGCTGGTCGGCGGCCTGCTGGCGTGGGTGCTGGCCCTGGGGGCCGGGACCGAGCTCGTGCGCAGCCGGCTGGAGCGGGCGGCCGAGGCGGCCAGGACCCGGGCAGAGGAGGCCCGCCGCCAGGCGTCCGACGAGCGGCTGCGGATCGCCCAGGAGCTCCACGATGTGCTGGCCCATAACATCTCGCTGATCAACGTGCAGGCCGGCGTGGCCCTGCACCTGCTGGACGACCAGCCGGAGCAGGCCCGCCCCGCGCTCACCGCCATCCGGGACGCCAGCAAGGACGCGCTGGGCGAGCTGCGGTCGGTGCTCGACATCCTGCGGGCCGGCGAGTCCGCCCCCCGGGCGCCGACGACCGGCCTGCGGGACCTGGACGCCCTGGTCGAGCGGGCCCGGGGCACGGGGCTCACCGTCCACGTCGACGCCCCGGGCGGCACCGACGGGCTGGCCCCGGGCGTGGACCTGGCCGCGTTCCGCATCGTCCAGGAGTCGATCACCAACGTCGTCCGCCACGCCGGCGCCCGGGAGGCCACGGTCCGGCTGCGGCGGGACGGCGGCGAGCTGCTGGTCCAGGTCGACGACGACGGCCGGCCCCGACCCGGCGGCGGCGCGTCCGACGGCGACGGCCGGGGCATCGCCGGCATGCGGGAGCGGGCCCGCGCGCTGGGCGGGTCCCTGGAAGCCGGGCCCCGGCCGGGGCGGGGCTTCCGGGTGCGGGCCCGGCTGCCGCTGGCGGGGACGAGCGGGGGTGCGGCGTGATCCGGGTCGTGCTGGCCGACGACCAGGCGCTGGTGCGCGCAGGGTTCCGCGCCCTGCTCGACGCGCAGGACGACATCGAGGTGGTCGGCGAGGCCGGCGACGGCGACGAGGCCGTGCGGGTCACCAAGCGGCTGGCCCCCGACGTGGTGCTCATGGACATCCGCATGCCCGGGACCGACGGGCTGGCCGCCACCCGCGCCATCGCGGCCGACGAGCGGCTGGCGGCCGTGAAGGTCGTGATCCTGACCACGTTCGAGATCGACGAGTACGTGTTCGAGGCGATCCGGGCCGGGGCCAGCGGCTTCCTGGTCAAGGACACCGACCCGGTCGAGCTGCTGCGGGCCGTGCGGGCGGTGGCGGCCGGCGACGCCCTGCTGTCGCCCGGCGTGACCCGCCGGCTGATCGGGGCCTTCGCCAGCCAGACCCGGAAGCCGCCCCACCGGCCCGACCTGGACATGCTCACCGAGCGAGAGCGCGAGGTGATGGCGCTGGTGGCCGAGGGCCTGTCCAACGACGAGATCGCCGAGCGGCTCTACGTGTCGCCGATGACGGCCAAGACCCACGTCAGCCGGGCCATGACCAAGCTGGCCGCCCGCGACCGGGCCCAGCTCGTGGTGTTCGCCTACGAGTCGGGCCTGGTCCGGCCGGGCTGGATCGACTGAGGCGTCAGGGGTCGGTCGGCAGCTTCCACACGGTGACGTCGAACGAGATCGTGCGGGCGTCGCTGTCGATCGCCGCGATCCGCACGTAGGCCCAGCGCTCCTCGTCGGTGTGCACGCAGAACTGCTGGCCGACGACCGCCTGCTCCTCGGGCAGGTAGCCGACGGGCAGGGTCGATGCCGCGCACTCCGAGGGTGTGGGCGGCGCGGTCACGAGGACGAACTGCGACAACCGGCCGCTGACGGCCCCGCTGGAATAGACAACGTCCCCGGACGAGCCCACGTCCCAGTTGGCGGCGTCGGTGTCGAGGTCGATGCCGCGGTTCCAGGCGATCGTGACCGGGGCGGCCCCGCTCTGGCGAAGCACCTCCGGGGTGGCATCGTCCGTCGGAGCCGTCGTGCCGCCGCGGGTCGTCGGCGTGGTGACCGCGGTCTCCTGGGCCTCCAGCTCCTGCTCCAGGCCCGCCTTCTGCTCCTCCAGCTCGGCGATCTGCTGCTCCAGCTGCTGCTTCTCGGCCTCCAGCTCGTCGGAGCCCGCCTGTGCCTCATCCCGCTGGTCGGCCACCTGCTTGGTGTAGAGCCCGAGCGCCGCGGTGGCCAGCACCAGGATCGCCGTGAAGAACGGCAACCAGCTCTTGGTCACCGCCGCGAGGAACCCGTCGCCCTTCTTCTCCTCCGCCTGCCGGGGCAGGGGAGGAGGAGGTGGGGGCGTGGTCGTGTGCATCTGTCCGCCCTCCTGTCGTCCGCCGGCCGCACAGTAGCTCGCGTAGCGGCGCAGCTACGCCCCGGTTGGCACCCCGTGCCACCGCGCGTACCGCGCCCGTAGCAGGACCGAAGCATCCCGCCGCACGACGACCGGGGCCGGCCGCGGGCGGACCATCGAGGCATGTTCACGACACTTGCCACCCACTACCACGGATGGGGCTGGGGCCCGGGGCCCTGGGTCCTGTTCTTCCCCCTGTTCTGGCTCACCCTCATCGGCTTCGTGATCTGGCGGTTCCGGCGCGGCGGCCCGCCGTGGCGCTACCACGAGACCGGCCGGTCCGTCCTGGACGAGATGTACGCCCGCGGCGAGATCGACGCTGACGAGTACCGCACCCGCCGCGACGTCCTGCGGGAGGGCCAGCGATGAGCGCCCCCGCCGCCACCGTGACCCGGACCGCGGCCGCCCGGGCCGTCGACGCCACCAAGGTGTACGGCTCGGGCGACACGGCGGTGATCGCCCTCGACGAGGTCAGCGTCGACCTCGAGGCCGGGCGGTTCACCGCCGTGATGGGCCCGTCGGGCTCGGGCAAGTCCACCCTCATGCACTGTGTGGCCGGCCTCGACACCCTGACCGCCGGCCACGTCTACATCGGCGACGTCGACCTCGCCACGCTGTCCGACCGCCAGCTCACGCTGCTGCGCCGGGACCGGATCGGTTTCGTCTTCCAGGCCTTCAACCTGGTGCCGACGCTGACCGCCGGGGAGAACATCGTGCTGCCCGACCGACTCGCCGGCCGGCGGGTCGACGCGGCTTGGCTGGACGAGGTCGTGTCCACCGTCGGGCTGGGCGACCGGCTGACCCACCGGCCGGCCGAGCTGTCGGGAGGCCAGCAGCAGCGGGTCGCCGTGGCCCGCGCCCTGGCCGGGCGGCCGGACATCGTCTTCGCGGACGAGCCCACCGGCAACCTGGACTCCCGGGCCGGGGCCGAGATCCTCGGGTTCCTGCGCCGGGCGGTCGACGAGCTGGGCCAGACCGTCGTCATGGTCACCCACGACCCGACGTCGGCGGCGGTGGCCGACCGGGCCGTGTTCCTGGCCGACGGCCGCATCGTCGACGACCTCGAGTCCCCCACCGCCGCCACCGTCTTCGACCGGATGTCGACCCTGGGAGGTTGAGCCGTGCTGTCCCTTACCCTCCACGAGATGCGGGCTCACGCCCGCCGCCTCGCCGGCACCGCCCTGGCCGTCGTGCTGGGGGTGGCGTTCCTGACCGGGACGCTGGTGCTGGGCGACACGCTGCGGGCCAACTTCGACGACCTGCTCACCGAAGTGAACGCCGGCACGGACGTCGTCGTGCGCAACGGCACCGAGCTCGACGCCGACGTGATGCGGGCGCCGATCCCGGCCGACCTGGTCGATCGGGTGGCGGCGGTCGACGGCGTGGCCGGGGCCGTGGGCACCGTCGACGGGTTCGGGCAGCTGCTCGGATCCGACGGCGAGGCCATCGGCGGCAACGGCCCGCCCCAGCTGGCGGGCAGCTGGATCACCGACCCCGACCTCAACCCCTACCGCCTGGCCGAGGGTCGCGCGCCCGAGGGGAACGACGAGGTCGTGGTCAACAAGGGCGCGGCAGAGGCCGGCGACCTGGCCGTCGGCGACACCACCACCCTGCTCACCCCCGAGCCGGTGGAGGTCACCATCGTGGGCCTGGCCACGTTCGGGGACGCGGACGGGCTCGGCGGCGTCACCTACACCGCGTTCGACGAGGCCGACGCCATGACCCACATCCTGAAGTCGTCTGACGCCGTGTCCAGCGTGGCCGTGCGGGGCGAGGACGGCGTGGACCAGGAGACGCTGGTCGAGCGGGTCGGCGAGGTGCTGCCCGCCGGCGTCGAGGCGACGACCGGTGCCCGGGTGACCGACGAGGCCACCGACGACATCAACCGCGACTTCCTGGACATGCTCACCACGTTCCTCACGCTGTTCGCGGGCGTGGCCCTGCTGGTGGCGAGCTTCAGCATCTACAACACGTTCTCGATCATCGTGGCCCAGCGGACCCGCCAGGCCGCCCTGCTCCGGGCCCTCGGGGCGGTGCGGGGGCAGGTGCTGCGGTCGGTGGTGGCCGAGGCGCTGGTGGTCGGCGTGGCCGGCTCGCTGGCCGGGCTGGCCGCCGGGATCGGCGTCGCCGGACTGCTCAAGGGCCTGTTCGATGCGTTCGGGTTCGCGCTGCCGGACGGCGGCATCGTCGTCACCGGCGGGACCGTCGCCGTCGGCCTGGTGGTCGGGACGCTGGTCACGCTGCTGGCCGGGATCGTGCCCGCGGTGAAGGCGTCCCGGGTGGCCCCGCTGGCTGCCCTGCGGGACGCCGCCGCCGAGCGCACGTCGCCGTCGGTCGCCCGGGTGGCGGCCGGGGTCGTCCTGACCGGGGCGGGCGTCGGCCTCACCCTGGCCTCCGTGATCGGGGACGGCGCGCTGGCGCTCGTGGGGTTGGGTGCGGTGCTGACCGTGGTCGGCGCCGTGGTGTCCGGCCCGGCCGTGGCCCGGCCCGCGGCGGCGGTGCTGGGCGCCCCGCTGGCCCGCCTGCGGGGCATGACCGGCGGCCTGGCCCGCGAGAACGCCATGCGCAACCCCCGTCGCACGGCCGGCACGGCCTCCGCGCTGATGGTCGGCGTGGCGGTCGTGACCCTGTTCACGGTGTTCGCCGCGTCGCTGAAGGCGTCCATCGACCGGTCGATCGACCGCTCGTTCGCCGGCGACGTGGTCGTGTCGTCCGGGCCGTTCGGCGGCGCCATCAGCCCGGCGCTGGCCGGCGATGTCGCCGCCATCCCCGAGGTCGACCTCGCGGTCGGCGTGGGCCGGGGCGCGGTGCAGATCGACGGCGACACCAAGGAGGTCGCCGTGTCTGACCTCGACGCCCTGGACCAGGTCCTCGACGTCGACGTGACCGGCGGCTCGCTGGCGGAGGTCGGCGACCGGGGCCTGGCCGTATCGAAGGGCTCGGCGGACGGCAACGGCTGGGCCGTGGGCGACCGGCTGGCGGTCACGTTCGCCGACGGCGCCACCGAGGAGCTGACCATCGGCGCCATCTACGACGGCGCCGACATGCTGGGCGGCTACCTGCTGCCCCGGTCGGTGTGGACGCCGCACGCCGTGCAGGACGTCGACTCGCTGGTGCTGGTGCGCAAGGCCCCGGACGTGACCGTGGCCGCGGCCGAGGCGGCGGTGACCGACGTGGCCGCCGGCTACGGCGCGCCGGAGGTGGCCGACCGCGAGGAGTTCGCGGCGAACACCGCCGGCAACGTCGACGTGATGCTCACGATCATCTACGCGCTGCTGGCACTGGCCATCGTCATCGCCCTGATGGGCATCGCCAACACCCTGTCGCTGTCGATCCACGAGCGGACCCGGGAGCTGGGCCTGCTGCGGGCGGTGGGCCAGACCCGCCGCCAGGTGCGGGCGATGGTGCGGGGCGAGTCGGTGCTGATCGCCGTGTTCGGGGCCGTGGGCGGGATCGCCCTCGGCGTGTTCCTGGGCTGGGCGATGGTGCAGGTGCTCGGCGCCGGCAACGGCGTCATGGAGGTGTTCGCCCTGCCCACCGCCCGGCTGGCCATCGTCCTCGTGGTCGGGGCGCTGGCCGGCGTGGTCGCCGGGCTGCGTCCCGCCCGGCGGGCGTCCCGGATGGACGTGCTGGCGGCGATCGCCACCGAATGACTGGCGATGTGGCGGCGTATACGGCGAGATCTCGTCGTAGACGCCGCCACATCATGACCTACGGAGGTGGTCGGCCAGCCGGGCCTCCGGCGGGAGGTCCGAGCGGCCGGCCAGCACCGCCGCCACCGCCAGGTAGTCCCGGACCTCGGCCACGTCGTGGACCCGGAGGAGGGTTCCCCCTCCCCCTCCGGCCACGGCGTGGCCGGCATCGGCGGCGATGACATGTCCGATCGCCGCGAGCGTGCCGGCCAGGCGCTCCCGGGGCGGGCGGCCGGAGACGGCGCCGACGAAGTCCTTGCGGGACAGGGCCAGCAGCAGCGGACGGCCGAGCTCCCGCAGCCGGTCCAGGTGGCGCAGCACCTCGACGGTCTGGGCCGGGGTCTTGGCGAAGTCGGGGCCGGGGTCGAGGATCGTCGCCTCGGGCGACACTCCCGCCGCCACGACGGCGTCGAGCCCGGCGGCCAGGAACTCGACCACGTCCTCGGTCACGCCGCCGCCGTACAGGCCGTCGTCGAGGACCTTGTGCTTGGGCAGCGCCCGGGTGTGCATGATCACCAGCCCGGCGCCGGCCTTCGCCACCAGACCCGCGACCTCGGGGTGGAGCAGCCCGCTGATGTCGTTGACGACGTCGGCGCCGGCGTCCAGCACCGCCTCGACCACCGCCGGCCGGTAGGTGTCGACCGACACCACCACGTCCGGCGCGGCCGCCCGCAGGCCCGCCACCACCGGGACGACGCGGGCGATCTCCGCGGCGACCGGGACCTCGGGCACGCCCGTGATGCCGGACTGCCCGCCCACGTCGATGACCGCCGCGCCCTGGTCGACCAGCTCCAGCGCCCGCCGGACGCGGGCATCGGTCGTCGGGTGGTCGCCGCCGTCGGAGAAAGAGTCGGGCGTGGCGTTCACGATGCCCATCAGCACCGGCTCGGACGTGTCGACGGTCCGGCCGCGCACGACGAGCGCGGGCGGCGGGACTGTCACGCCGTCAGGGTAGCGATGGCCGGCGCGGCCTCCGCGGGCAGCGAGGCCAGCGGCGGCAGCTCGGCGAATGCCCGGACCAGCGGCGGCGCCCCGGGGCGGCACAGCGTCGACGGGTTGGCGTAGCGGGCGCCAGCGCGGTCGAGGGCGGTCTGCAGGACGGTGAGCGCCTGCGGTCCGAGCTCGTCGAGGGTCCGGTTGCGGTGGACCCGGGTGCCCAGGTCGACCTGGACGATGCCGGCGGGCCCCACCGCCTCGGCGGCGTCGATCAGCAGGCCGATGTCGACGCCGTAGCCCCGCACGAACGGCAGCCGCTCCAGCAGCGCCCGACGCCCCCCGAACTCGCCCGACAGCGGCTGGACGATGGTCGAGAGGTGGGGGAACAACGTGGCCAGCACCGGCCGGGCCATGAGCTCGGTCGTGCGGCCGCCACCGATGTCCCCCGGCGAGGGGCGCTCGTAGTAGCCCTTGACGAAGCTCACCGACGGGTCGGTGAGCAGCGGCCCGATCAGCCCGACGATGAACCGCGACCCGAAGTCGGTGATGTCCGCGTCGCACCACACGACGACGTCGCCCCGGGCCACGTACAGCGAGCGCCACAGGGCTTCGCCCTTGCCGGACCCACCGGCCACGTCGGCCAGCACGTCGGCGGCCTGGACGACACGGGCGCCGGCGGCCGCGGCGACCTTGGCGGTGCTGTCGACCGAGTGGTCGTCGAGCACGAGGATCTCGTCGACCAGCCCGCACCGCTCGACCAGGTAGCGACGCACCGTCGACACGATGCGGCCGACCGTCTCCTCCTCGTCGTGGGCAGGGATGCACAGCGACACCACCTGGTCGCCCTTGGCTTCGACCAGGCGCTGCAGGCGGTAGTCGCGGTAGTGCCGGGATGCGATCGGCGTGGCCGATCGATCCGGGGCCGCGATCGTCGGTGGCGATCGATGCTTCGTCATCAATCATTCAGACAGAGAGGGGCTGTCGCCCGCACCCTAACCGCCCTGCACATCCCCTCCACCGCGGCCGTCCCGGGCCGTCTGGTGGCAGAAAACGTCAATGATTCGTCCTTGCTGCCAACCTGGGCCCGGACGACCATGGCGGGCGTGGATCCCCGCCCCGTGGTGGTCGTCGCCTTCCCCGACATGCAGTCGCTCGACGTGACCGGCCCGGCGGAGGTCTTCGCCGTCGCCAGCCGGGGCCGGATGCCGGCGCCCTACGCCACCACCGTCGTCGCGCACGAGGCCGGGATCGTGCGGTCCTCGTCGGGCCTCGGCGTGGTGGCCGACGCCGGGATCGACGACTGCACCGGCCCGATCGACACGCTGGTCGTGGCCGGCGGCGAGGGCACCCGGGAGGCGGTGGCGGACGCCGACCTCGTCGCCTGGATCCGGGACGCGGCCGGCCGCAGCCGCCGCGTCACGTCGGTGTGCAGCGGGGCGTTCCTGCTGGCCGCGGCCGGGGTCCTCGCCGGGCGGCGGGCCACCACCCACTGGTCGGTCTGCGACCTGCTGGGCCGCCTCTTCCCCGACGTCGACGTCGAGCCCGACCGCATCTACGTGCGGGACGGCCGGGTGTGGACCTCCGCCGGGGTCACCGCCGGCATGGACCTGGCGCTGGCGCTCGTCGAGGACGACCTCGGCGGGGCGGTCGCCCTGGAGGTGGCCCGGCAATTGGTCCTGTTCACCCAGCGGGGCGGCGGGCAGTCGCAGTTCAGCACCCAGCTGGCCGTGCCCCGAGCCGAGCGCCAGCCGCTGCGGGCGGTGCTGGCCCACATCGAGACCCACCTCGACGACGACCTGTCCGTGCCCGCGCTCGCCCGGCGGGCCGCGATGAGCCCGCGCACGTTCGCCCGGGCGTTCCGGGACGAGCTGGGCACGACCCCGGCGTCCTACGTCCAGGCGGTTCGGGTCGAGGCCGCCCGCCGGCTGCTGGAGACGACGGCCGGGTCCACCGCCGAGGTGGCCCGGGCCTGCGGGTTCGGCACCGTCGAGACCATGCACCGGGCATTCCGCCGCACGGTGCGCACCACCCCCGCCCGGTACCGGCGCCACTTCGCGGTCGCCGGCTGACCCACGAGGAGCACACATGCAGATCGCCATCCCCCTGTTCGACCGCTTCACGGCGCTGGACGCCGTCGGGCCCTACGAGGTGCTGTCCCGGATGCCCGGCGCCGAGGTCACGTTCGTGGCCGAGCGCCCCGGCCCGGTCCGCACCGACACGGCCATGCTGGCCATCACCGCCGACGAGGCGCTCGACGAGGTCGGTGCCCCCGACATCGTGCTCGTGCCCGGCGGGCCGGGGACCCGGGCGATGCTGGAGCCCGGCCCGCTCCACGCCTGGCTGGCCCGGGTCCACGGAACGACCCAGTGGACGACCTCGGTGTGCACGGGCGCGCTGATCCTCGGCGCGTCCGGCGTCCTCGAGGGCCTGGAGGCCACGACCCACTGGGCGGCGATGGGCGAGCTGGCCCCGCTGTGCGCCCGGGCGGTCCCGGACCGGCGGATCGTCCACCAGGGCAAGGTGGTGACCGCCGCCGGGGTGTCGGCCGGGATCGACATGGCCCTGTGGCTGGCCGCCCAGATCGCGGGCGAGGACGTGGCCAAGGCCATCCAGCTCGGCATCGAGTACGACCCCCAGCCCCCGTTCGACACCGGCTCGGTCGACAAGGCGGACCCGGCCACCGTCCAGTTCCTGGCGGACCTGGTGATGGAGCGGAACAACTAGAAGACGGTCACCCCGCGGAGCGCGCCGGCCGCGGCGGGGTCGCCGAACACCTCGAGCCCGTCGAGGGGCCGGCGGCCCCACAGCCACAGCAGCAGCTGGGCGGCCGGGGCCCGCACGGCCGTGTCGCCCGTGGCGTGCCCGGTCTCGACGGTCAGGCCGGCGGGGTCGAAGCGGATCAGCCACTCGCCCTCGGCGTCGGTGGCGTGCAGGTGGACGGTGCGGCCGTCGCCCGGCGAGGCGCCGGCGGCGAAGGCCGGGACGAAGACGGCGAACACCTCGTCCACGCCGTCGACCGCCAGCTCCGCGTCGATCGGCCCGACCGGCCGTCCCACCGCCTGCTCGGCGTCGACCCGGTGGATCAGGGTCTCCTGGGCCATGCGGCGGGGCCAGAACCCGGCACGCTGGTCGGGCTCGAAGAACGTCCACACGGTGCGATCGGGGTCGTCCAGCGCCCAGAGGTCGGCGATCAGAGTGCTGAGCGTCGCCCGGTACCAGTCGAGGACGCCGCCGTCGGGCGCTTCGGGGAGCAGCCCGTTCCGGCGGCTCGGACGCTCGGTCGTCCCGGTCTGCAGGATCACGCTCGTCCGGGCGTGGACCAGACCGACGTGGCGCAGCAGCTCGATCGTGTCCCACCCCGGCGCGGCGGGGACCTCCGCCGTGAGGTCGGCCTCCGCGGCGTCCCCGAGCGCCTCGCCCTCCCTCTGCACGATGCCTGCCCAGTCGAAGCCCACGACACCCGATGCTACGGGGTTGACAGCGGGTCAGACGGGGGCCGCGACGGTCAACGAGCTGGCCGAGCCGTTCTCGCTGACGCTGCCAGCGGGCATCTCGCTCCGGCGGATCGTTCACTCCGGGTCGGCGAACAGCTCGAGCTGGATGTTGTCGAGGTCGCGGAGGACGAGGACCTCGGCGCCCGGGATCGAGTTGGCGGGGGCGATCGGCGAGTGGACCACGCCGGCGGCGGCCAGGTGGTCCGCCCACGACGCCAGCTCCGCCCGGTCGGCGACCGCGAACGCGAGGTGGTCGAGGCCGACCCGGGTCTCGTCGAACGGGGCGGGCGAGCCGGACCGGTGCTGGGTAAGGCCCAGGCGGGCCCGCAGGCCGTGGTGGCGGAGGAAGACCTTGCGGCGGGCACCGTCCGGCGCCTCGAACTCACCCACCCGCTCGAAGCCCAGCACCGACTCGTACCACGCCGCGCTCGCCTCGACGTCCCGGACGGTCAGCCCCAGGTGGTGGATGTCGTGGATCACGCCGGGTTCGCCTCCCGGGACGGGCCGGCGCCGGTGAACTGGGTGTCGGGCGGGTCGACCGCCCAGGGGGCGTCGCCCTCCCAGACGTCGTCGTAGACGACGTCCCGGAGCGGCAGGCGCCGGACCGGGCCGTGGCGGCCCTCGGGGAGACCGAGCGTGACGGTCGCGGCGATGACCACGTCCTCCGGGATGCCGAGAGCCGCGTGCAGCTCGGCGTCCACGAACCCGTGCCACATCGACAGCACGCCGCCGTATCCCAGCCCCCGAGCCGCCAGCAGGAGGTTCTGGCAGGCCGGGTACACCGACCCGCCCTCGGAGATGTGGGGCTGGCGCCACCGCCGGATGCACGCCAGCACCACCACCGGCGTCCGCTCGAAGTTGTCGACGTAGTGCTGCATCGCCCGGGCGGCCCGCGCCTTGGGCGAGGCAGGGTCGGCGCCCGAGCCCGTGTCGAAGCCGTGACCGTCCCGCTTGGCGCCCCAGCCGTCGCGGAACGCGCGGGCCAGGAGGACCTTGGCCCGCACCGCGCCCGGCCCGTCCCGCAGGACCAGGAACCGGGTCGGCTGCCGGTTCGACCCCGACGGCGCCCGGGTGGCGAGCCACAGGATCGTCGCCAGGTCGTCCTCCGGGATCGGGTCGGGCCGGTACCGGCGGATGGCCCGGGTGGTGGCGATGCCGTCGAGCAGGTCCATGTCGCCTCCGGTCGTGTTCGTGTCGCCGTCGAGCGTGGCACAGCGTCGATGGCGGTGACCTACAGGGACTCGTCGGGCGTGACCACGGCGCGCCCCCGCAGGTCGCCCGCCTCCAGCGCGGCGTAGGCGTCGGCCACCCGCGACAGCGGGAAGACGTCGACCTCGCTGCGGATCCGGCCCGCCTCGGCCAGGGCCACCACCGCGGTCACGTCGGCGATGGACGAGCCCTGGAACGTGAACACGTCCGCGTCCCGGGGCAGGCCGCCGAACCACGGCCGGCGCAGCGTGCCGCCCGCGGCCCCCACGAGGGCGAACGCCCCGTAGGGCCGGACCGCGGCCAGGCCCGAGGCGATCGTCGCGTCGGTGCCCACCAGGTCGAGCACCGCGCCGGCGGTCCCGGGCGCGACCGCCGCGCCGAGGTCGGGCACGGCCTCGTGGGCGCCGAGGCCGAGCGCGACGTCCCGCCGCGCCGGGTTGGTGTCGACGGCCAAAACCCGCGCCTCCGGCGCCAGCGCCCGTAGCAGCTGGACCGCGAACGCCCCCAGCCCGCCGGCCCCCACCACTATCGCGGTGTCGCCGTCCTCCAGCCGGGGCACGACCCGGGCCACCGCGTGGTGCGACGTGGCGCCGGCGTCGGTCAGCGGGCCCGCCACCAGCGGGTCCAGCCCGCCCAGCCGCACCAGGCCCCGGGGCGCCGGCGCCACCACGTACCGGGCCAGGCCGCCGTCCCGCCCGTAGCCGCGGCCGGCCAGCCCGTGGGCGCAGGCGCTGTCGTGGCCCCGCCGGCAGGTCGCGCACGTCCCGCACGAGGCGGGGGACACCAGCGCCACCGGCTCGCCCTCGGCGAACCCGGTCACGCCGTCGCCGACCGCGGCGATGCGGCCGCCTACCTCGTGGCCGAGCGTGAAGGGCAGCGACCAGCCGAGCGCCTCGGCGATCTCGGCCGGCATGGCCGCCATCGTCACGTCGGAGTGGCACAGCCCGTTGCCGGCCACCTCGACCAGCACCTCGCCCGGCCCCGGCTCGGGCACGGGGGCGTCCGTGAGGCGGGGCGGCGCGCCCCACTCCACGATCCGGTAGGCCGTCATGGTCGCCGCCATCAGGCCCATCGTGGCATCAGCCGGCCCGCATCGGGGTACACAGGCCCGGTGCCGGAGGCTCCCTTCACCCACGGCGTCGCCAGTTTCGACCCGACCGCCGACGCGGTCCTGCTGTGGACCCGAGCCGTCGGCGCCGGCCGCCTGCGCTGGCGCATCGCCCCCGCGGCCGGCGGGCCCCTCGTCGCCGAGGGCGAGGTCGACGTCCGCCCCGAGGACGATCACTGCGTCGCGGTCACGGTCGAGGGCCTCGACCCGGCCTCCGACTACTCGTACTGGTTCGAGGCGGGCCCGACCCGCTCGCCCACCGGGCGGACCCGCACGCTGCCGGCCGCCGGTCTCGATCGGTTCCGCATGGCGGTGGTGTGCTGCGGCGACTACTCCCGGGGCCACTTCACCGCCTATCGGGCGGCCGCCGACGCCGACGTCGACCTGGTACTGCACGTCGGCGACTACATCTACGAGACGCGGGGCAAGGGCACCGTCCGGGAGGCGCTGCCCGACCACGAGATCGTCGCCCTCGACGACTACCGGACCCGCTACGCCCAGGCCCGGGGCGACGCCGACCTGCTGTACCTGCATCAGCGCCACCCGGTCATGTCGATCTGGGACGACCACGACATCGCCGACAACGCCTGGCGCCACGGGGCCAAGCACCACGACCCCAACGAGCACGGCCCGTGGGAGGACCGGCTGCTGGCCGCGGCCCGGGCCCACCAGGAGTGGCTGCCCGGCCGGCTGACCGACCCGGACGACCCGCTCAGGGTGTACCGCTCGTTCACGATCGGCGACCTGGCCGAGGTCGTGCTCATGGACACGCGCATCGTCGGCCGCGACGTCCAGGCCGACGACGAGGCGTCGCTGCCCTTCGACGACCCCGGCCGGTCCCTGCTGGGCGACGAGCAGCGGGCCTGGGCCTTCGACCGCATCCGGGACACGACCCGGCTGTGGTCGCTGCTCGCCAACGGCGTGGTGGTCAACCGCATGGAGCTGCCCGTGGAGCGCGGCGCCAAGCTGGGCGAGCTGGCCCCGAGCGGCTACGCGGTCATCGGCGGGCAGGCCATGTGCACCGACGAGTGGGACGGCTACCCCGCCGAGCGACAGCGCCTGGTCGACGCCATCGCGGACCGGGGCCCGGGGGCGGTGATCCTGTCGGGCGATGTCCACTCGGCCTGGGCGTTCGAGGGGCCGTGCGACGGCGACGGGCACCCCGTGGCGGTCGAGTTCGTCGCCCCGTGCATCACCGCCACACCCATGGCCCGCCAGCTGCCGCCCGGCTGGCGCAAGCTGCTGGGCCGGGTGGCCGAGCGCCTGCCCGAGGCGCGCTGGTTCGAGCTGGAGCACCACGGGTTCCTGCGGTTGACCCTGGACGCCGCCGAGGCCCGGGCCGAGTGGTACGCGGTCGACACCGAGGACCCCGAGGCCCGCACGGTGCTGGCGTCGGCGTGGCGCCACCCCCGGGAGCGGCCGGGCCGCCTGGAGGAGGTCACGACGGGGACGGCGACGCCCCCCGCCCAGCGGGCGCGGCGTCGCCGCCGGGCCGCCGTGGCAGGGGGCCTCGCCGGGTTCGTGGCCGCCCTGGCCGCCCTGCGGCGGCGGTGGCGCCGCCAGCAGGGCTGACCGAGCTCAGTCGATCGTCGCGGGGGACAGCATCCCGTGGGCGATGTGCGGCAGCGCGTCGCCAGCGACGTCGGGGAGCATGCAGAACAGGACGTACTCGCCCGGCTCGTCCGGCAGGGCGAGGTCGACGGCCCGACCGGGGTCGAGCATGCCGATCCCCACGCCGCCCGAGGCCGGGGGCGGCCCGGAGCCGGGCGACGCCATGGCCGCCGCGAAGTCCTCGGCGGTGGCGCCCTCGTCGAGCCGGTAGGCGACGAGCTCGTGGGCCTGGTCGCCCTCGTTGACCACGTGGATGGTCTCGCCGGCCGAGAGCGTGCCCTCGTAGACGAAGCCGAAGTCGACGAGCCTGACCTCGTGGTCGGCCTCGACGCCTGTGCCGGTCGTGGCGTCCACGACGGTGTCGGCCTCGGCCACGGTGAAGGGCAGGACCATGCCGTGGGCGGCATGGGGAGCGCCGTCCTGGCCGGGCAGCACGCAGATCAGCATGTAGTCGCCGGCCTCGAGGACCTGGGTCGTGGTCCGGGTCTCGCCCGGGGCCGCGGCGTTGGGGCCGCCGAAGCCCTCGACCAGGGCCAGCGCCGACGTCCCGGACGGGTCGCTCGCCGCGGCCGCCGCGAACTGGGCGAAGTCGGCGCCCGGCTCGAACCGCATGACCATGGCCTGGTGCTCGAGGGCACCGTGGTTGGTGAGCGAGATCTCCACCGGCCCCGCCACCAGGTCAGGCGTGGCGGTGAAGCTGAATTCGCCACCCTCGCCGCCGGGGACGACGGCCTCGAGGGTCTGGATCTCGGCGGCGTCGCCGCCGCTGGCCAACCCGCCGGCGCTCGCCGCGGCCTCAGGGGAGGCCTCGGTGGCCTCGTCGTCGCCCCCACACGCCGCCACCAGGCCGAGCACGGCCAGGGACGCGGTGGCGATCAGCAGTCGCGGTGTCCGGCGCATCAGGCCGCCACCGCCAGCTGGGCGAGCATCTGCTCGAGGTCGAACTGGCGGAGATCGAGCGCCGGGGCTCGGTCGGGGAGGCCGGCCATCAGGTCGAGCGTCCAGCAGATCTGGGTGCCCCGCAGGGTCGGGCCGTGGCCGGACGTGACGGCGCGGGCGCCGAGGGCGGCGATGCGGTCGAGGTGGGCGCCGTAGCGGGCCGGGTCGAGCCACTGGTGCCAGGGGCTGATCGCCTGCTGGGTGGCCATGAAGCTCTCGGTGTAGAACTCGCGGTCCAGCTCGGTGATGTCGTCGACCGGATGCGGCACCGCGGCGGCGAAGGCGTCGGACGCCCAGTACACGCCGGAGGCCGTATCGTAGAGGCCCCGTGTGGTGGGGCTGTCGAACACCGGCGGGGTGACGGCCACCAGCTCGCGATCGCCGGCCCACCAGGACTCGCCGTCGTTGACCAGCCGGACCCGGTCCAGCGGCACCATGCCGTCGCCGGCCATGCGCTGGATGCTGAACATCGTGGTCACGACCGTGGCGTCCGGGCAGAGATCGAGGACCGGGAACAGGTTGCCCACGTGGTCGATGTCGTCGTGGGAGATGTAGATCCAGCGGACGTCGGCCGGGGCGACGATCGAGAACGCCCTGCTCAGCCACTCGTCGCGGGTGACTGCGGGGCCGGTGTCGACGAGCACGGGCTCGGCGCCGGTGATGACGGCCGAGTTCACGTAGTGGGCGACCGGGCCCATGCCCTCGCCGAAGATCTGGCGCAGGACGTGGGTGTCGGGGGCGACACGCTCCGTGTCGACGAAGCGGGCAGGGACATCCATGGCGGTGAGCTCCTCGTGAGATTGCGTGATCCGTCGGGTTGTGGTTCGGGGCGCATCTCGCCAGAGCGGTCTTGACGGCGACTTGTCGATCGCCGGTGCAAGCGATCGTCAAGCGAGTTACGAGCGTCATCCGCGACAACGGTGGTGTCATCCGCCACTTGCTGGGAGGAACCTGTCCAATGCGACTCGGTGTCTCACTCGCCCAGGTCGGCCGCCTCGCCGACCCGGCGTCCGTGCGCGCCGCCGCCGTGTCGGCCGAGCAGATCGGCTACTCGTCGCTGTGGGTGCGCGACCGCCTGCTCGCCCCCGTCGAGCCCCGCACCACCAACACCAACTTCCCCGGGGCCGAGCTGCCGCCCGAGTGGGCGACCTCGCTCGACCCCCTCTCCGTGCTCACCTACGCCGCCGCTGTGACCGACCGCGTCCGGCTGGGGACCAGCGTGCTCGTCGCCCCCTGGTACCGGCCGGCCCTGCTGGCCCGGTCGCTGGCGTCGATCGACGTGCTCAGCGACGGGCGGCTCACCGTGGGCCTGGGCCTCGGTTGGTCGCTCGACGAGTACGAGGCGGCCGGCGTGCCCCTCAACGGGCGGGGCCGGCGGCTCGACCACGCCCTCGACGTGCTGGAGGCCTGCTGGGCCCCCGACCCGATCTGCTACGACGGCCCGGACCTGCGCATCGCCCCGTCGCTGATGGGGCCGAAGCCGCTCCAGCACCCCCGCCCGCCGATCCTGCTGGCCGGCTACTCGCCCGCCGGCCTGGACAGGGTGGCCCGGCGGGCCGACGGTTGGAACCCCGTGGGCCTGCCGGTCGAGCGGCTGGCGCCGATGTGGACCACGGTCCGCAGCCTCGCGGCCCGCTACGGCCGGGACCCGGACGGGCTGCAGTTCGTCGTGCGGGCCAACGTGCTCGTCACCCCCGACCCGCTCGGCGCCGACCGGCCCTCGTATCACGGGTCGGTCGACCAGGTCGCCGAGGACGTCGACGCCACCTCTCGGGCCGGCGCCGACGAGATCGTGCTCGGCCTGTTCGGCGACCACAGCCTCAACGAGGCGCTCGAGCGCTACGCCTGCATCGCGGAGGCCGCCGAGCTGGTCCCGATGGCCTAGCGCGCCTGCGGAGCTGTGTGCCCGGCGGTGCTCCCCGACCGCCGGGCGCCGGCCCCGGTCAGTCGCGGACGGCGGCGATCCCCAGATGGTCCGCGGTGGCGGCGAGGCGGCGGGCGATGCCGTGCGACCCCTGCACCGTGGCCATGGCGACCGCCCGGCCGAGGAGGTCGGCCGCCGCGTCCCCGTCGCCCGCCGCGTGGCGGTACCGGGCGTCGGCCTCCAGCACGAGGGGCTCCGCGAACCGCTCGCCGTAGGTCTCGAGCTCCCTGTACGCCGCACCCACCGCGTCGGCGGCGGCGTCGACGCGGCCGGCCCCCACCAGGCCGATGGCCCGGGCCGCCTTGTAGACGGCGACGCCGGTGCGGCCGCCGGCCCGGACGAAGCGGTCGACGGCGACGTCGAGAGCAGCCAGCCCCTCCTCGTAGCGCCCCTGCTCGATGATGGCGCAGGCCAGGTACCCGTGCAGGCCCCGCCCCCAGAAGCTGAACGTCGACTCGGGATCGGACTCGATGCCCCGATGGGCGGCGCGCTCGGCCCACTCGGGCCGGCCGGTCACCAGGCCGCTGGCGGACGCGAGCATCTGCACCAGCGAGACCGCGTAGCGGTCGGGAGCCGCGGAGGCCAGTTCCTCGAACGCGGCCTCGCCATCGGCCTCGCCGAGCTTGCCGGTGAGCACGTGCAGGAACCGGCTGAACGGGTGGGGCAGGAGCAGCACCTCGAGGTCGAGCCCGAGCGACATGGCCGGCACCGGGGCGCCGGCTCCGACCGTGACCGCCTCGTCGACCAGCGCGCTCGCCTCCGCCACCTCGCCCCGGTGCCAGCGGCTGATGCCGAGCGAGGCCAGGCCGGTCACCTCGACCAGGGGGTCGTCGCTGGCGCTACCCATCTCGTGGAGCTGGAGGGCGATGGCGTCCGACTGCTCGAAGTCGCACATCGAGTCATAGGCCGCCCACTCTGCCCACAGCAGCCGGGCCAGGATCTCGGTCCGCTCGGTCTTGCGGGCCAGCTCCTTCGCCCGGCGCAGGTGGGGGGATTGGGCGATGCTGGCGTAGCCGTGCAGGGAACGCTGGATCGACAGCAGGCGGCTGGCGGTCACCAGCTCGGCCGCGGCGTCGGACGCGGTGCCGCCGGAGGTCCGGCGGAGCTGCACCGCCCGGGCCAGCAGGCTCTCGGCCGACTCGAACGCGTAGCGGCGGACCGCCACCTCGGCCGCCCGCTCCAGCGCCTCGGCGGCCCGCTGCCCGACACCGAGCGGCGCGGCCGCCCACAGGTGCTCGGCCATGATCTCGGCCGCGTCGTCCATGCCCGCGGCCCGGTCGGCCAGGGCGTCGGCCACCGCCAGGTGGATGCGGGCCCGGCGCAGGGCCGACACGTCGTCGGCCACGACCTCGCGGACCAGGGCGTGCGAGAAGCGGAACGTGGTCGGCCGCTCGGGCACGGGGGCCATGAGCCGGTGGACGACCGCGGGGTCGACGGCGTCGAGGACGCCGTCGAGACCCTTGCCGACCGCGGTGGTGAGCAGGTCGAGCTCGACGTCCCGCCCGATGACCGCCGCCACCTGGAGGACGCTCACGGTCGGGTCGGGCAGCAGGGCGATGCGGCGGCGCACGACGTCCCGCACCCCCGAGGGCACGTCGCCCCCGCTGGCCACCGCCACCAGCGCCTCGGCCTGGCCGTGCTCGGTGGACACCAGGTGGGCCAGCTCGGTGGCGAAGAACGGATTGCCGTCGGCCCGGACCTGGATCGCGGCCGTCACCTCGGGCTCGACCGGCCGGCCGGCCGCGCCCTCGACCAACTTGGTTGTGGCACCGAGCGCCAGGCCCCGGAGCTGGATGCGGCGGCTGGCCGGGGCCCGGGACAGGGCGGCCAGCGCCTCGACGACCGCGTCGTTGCGTCCCACCTCCAGCTGGCGGACGGTGCAGGCCACGAGCACCGGCGAGTCCCCGAGCTGGCCCGACACGAACGTGAGCATCTCCAGCGAGGCCAGGTCGGCCCACTGGATGTCGTCGAGCACCAGGACCAGCGGCCGCTCGGCGGCAGACGCCGCCAGGAGCCCCGCCACGGCGTCGAACAGCTGGAACCGCGTGCGGTCGCTGCCGGTCCCTGTGGCGGCGTCGTCGCCGCTGGCCGCGACCAGCGCCGAGAGCTCCGGGCCGATGGTGGCGCCCGCGGGCGGCTGGCCGACCAGCGAGCGCAGCGGGGGCAGCCACGGCCAGAAGGCGGGAGCGGCGGTGCCCTCGAACGCCCGGCCCCACAGGACCATGCAGCCCTGGGCGCCGGCCTCGGCCGCCACCTCCTCGACCAGGCGCGTCTTGCCGATGCCCGGTTCGCCCTCGACCAGCACGACCCGGGGCCCGGTGCGGGCCTCGGCGAGCGCGGCGAGCAGCTGCCCCAGCTCCGCGTCCCGGCCCACGAGCGCGGGCCCGGCGGCGGTCGCCCGCGCCCGCGCCGGCGCCGGGGCGGCTCCGCCAGCGGCGGCCTCCGCGGTGCCCGGTGCTTCGCTCGCGGCGGGTGCGCCCGCGGCGGCCGCGGGGGTACCGCCCGCCGGGGTGGCGTGGGTGCTGGTGCCGGGCGGCAGGTCGAGGTCGGGATCCTGACGGAGGATGGCCGCCTCCAGCTCCACCAGCGGGCGCCCGGGGTCGATGCCGAGCTGGTTGCGGAGGGTCCGGCGGGCGTCGTCGAGGATGCGCAGAGCCTCGGCCTGGCGCCCGGACCGGTACAGCGCCAGCGCCATGTGGTGGCGCAGCTGCTCCCGCAGCGGGTGGGCCGCCACCAGCTCGCCCAGCTCGCCGACCACGGCCGCGTGGCGGCCGAGCCGGAGGTCGGCGTCGATGCGGTCCTCGGTCACCACCAGCTTGCGCTCCTCCAGCCTGGCGGCGAACCCCCAGGCGAAGTCGAGGTGGGCGAACTCCAGCAGCGCCGGCCCCCGCCACAGGGCCAGGGCCTCGTCGAGCGTGGCGCGGGCCGCGTCGTAGTCGCCGGCCAGCAGCAGTCCGCGGCCCTGGTCGGCCAGGTCCTCGAAGCAGCGGGCGTCGAGCGCCTTGGCCCCGACGGCCAGCTTGTAGCCCGGCGGGTCCCAGGCGAGCACCTTGGCGGCCTCCCCCCGGGCGCCGCCGGGCACGAGCGCCCGGCGCAGCCGCGACACGTAGGACTGAAGGGTGCCGGCCGCCGAGTCCGGCGGGCTGTGGCCCCACAGCGCCTCGACGATCGACTCGGCCGGGACGACCCGACCCCCGGCCACCAGCAGCATGGCCAGGACCGTGCGCGGCTGGGTGCCCCCGATGTCGACGGGCCTGCCGTCGAGCGCCACCTCGAGGTTGCCCAGCAGCCTGAACTCCATGCACGTCCTCCGCCCTGCCCGCCGTGGGGGTAACGCCCATTCTCCCACGTCACCGGGCAAGGCTAGGAGTTGAAAGGCCCGCTTCCCCCGAGGCGTGCGGAACGTGCGACCTCTGACTACCGAGGGTGCATCCGTGGAAGCATCGCGGCATGGCCACCATCGCTCCCCCGGCCGCGTCCGCCACGCCCGACGAGCTGGCGCTCGTCGACGCCTGGTGGCGGGCCGCCAACTACCTGTCCGTCGGCCAGATCTACCTCCTCGCCAACCCGCTGCTCCGCGAGCCGCTCACGCTCGACCACGTGAAGCCCCGCCTGCTCGGCCACTGGGGGACGACCCCCGGCCTCAACCTTGTGTACGCCCACATGAACCGGATCATCCGGGCCCGCGACCTCGACGCCATCTACGTTTGCGGGCCCGGCCACGGCGGTCCCGGCATGGTGGCCAACACCTACCTGGAGGGGACCTACAGCGAGATCTACCCGGACGTCGGTCGCGACGAGGACGGCCTGCACAAGCTGTTCCGGCAGTTCTCGTTCCCGGGCGGGATCCCCAGCCATGCCGCGCCGGAGACCCCCGGCTCGATCAACGAGGGCGGCGAGCTCGGCTACTCGCTGGCGCACGCGTACGGCGCCGCGCTCGACAACCCCGACCTGCTGGTCGTGTGCGTGGTCGGCGACGGCGAGGCCGAGACGGGGGCGCTGGCCACCGGCTGGCACTCCAACAAGTTCCTCGACCCGGTGACCGACGGCGCCGTCCTTCCGATCCTCCACCTCAACGGCTACAAGATCGCCAACCCCACCGTGCTCGACCGGATCCCCGACGCCGAGCTGGTGAAGCTGCTCGAGGGCTACGGCCACACCGTCTTCATCGTCGAGGGTGACGATCCGGCCCAGGTCCACCAGGACCTGGCGGCCACGCTCGACGCCTGCTGCGACGAGATCGCCCGCGCGCAGCGGGCGTGGCGGCACGAGGGCGCCACGGAGCGGCCCCGCTGGCCGGTCCTCGTGCTGCGCACCCCCAAGGGCTGGACGGGCCCGAAGGAGGTCGACGGCCAGCGGGTCGAGGGCACGTACCGGTCCCACCAGGTGCCGCTGGCCGGGCTGGCCGACAACCCCGAGCACCTGCGGCTGCTGCAGGAGTGGCTGCGCAGCTACCGGCCCGAGGAGCTGTTCGACGACGGAGGCCGGCTCCGACCCGAGGTCGCCGCCCTCGCCCCCGAGGGCACCCGCCGCATGAGCGCCAACCCCCACGCCAACGGCGGCCTGCTCACCCGGCCCCTCGACCTGCCCGACTTCCGGGACTACGCGGTCGAGGTGCCCCGGCCGGGCGGCACCACGTCGGAGGCGACCCGGGTGATGGGCACGTGGTTGCGCGACGTCGTGGCCCGCAACGCCGAGACGTTCCGGATCATGGGCCCGGACGAGACCGCGTCCAACCGCCTGACCGCGGTGTTCGAGGTGACCGACCGCGTCTGGGCGGCCGAGATCCGGGACGGAGACGACCACCTGGCGCCCCGGGGGCGGGTCATGGAGGTCCTGTCCGAGCACCTCTGCCAGGGCTGGCTGGAGGGCTACGTGCTGACCGGCCGCCACGGCCTGTTCAACTGCTACGAGGCCTTCGTCCACATCGTCGACTCGATGTTCAACCAGCACGCCAAGTGGCTGAACGTCTCCCGCGAGCTGGACTGGCGGGCCCCGGTCCCGTCGCTCAACTACCTGCTGTCGAGCCACGTCTGGCGCCAGGACCACAACGGCTTCTCGCACCAGGACCCCGGGTTCCTCGACGTGGTGGTGAACAAGAAGGCCGAGGTCGTGCGGGTCTACCTGCCGCCGGACGCCAACTGCCTGCTGTCGGTCACCGACCACTGCCTCCGCAGCCGCGACTACGTGAACGTCACCGTGGCCGGCAAGAACGACCTGCCCAACTGGCTGGCGATGGACGACGCGGTCGCCCACTGCGCGGCGGGCGCCGGCGAGTGGCGGTGGGCGTCGTCATCGTCGCTGGCGGGCGGCGACCGCGAGCCCGACGTCGTGCTGGCGTGCTGCGGCGACGTGCCCACGCTGGAGACGCTGGCGGCCGTCGACCTCCTGCGCCAGCTGCTGCCGGACCTGGCCGTCCGGGTGGTGAACGTGGTCGACCTCATGCGGCTCCAGCCGTCGTCCGAGCACCCCCACGGCTTCACCGACGCGGACTTCCACCGGCTGTTCACGGCGGACAAGCCGGTCGTGTTCGCGTTCCACGGCTACCCGTCGCTCATCCACCAGCTGACCTACCGGCGCACCAACCACCACAACATCCACGTGCGGGGCTACAAGGAGGAGGGCACCACCACCACGCCGTTCGACATGGTCATGCTCAACGACCTCGACCGCTTCCACCTGGTCATGGACGTGGTGGACCGCGTGCCGTCGCTGGGGGTGGCGGTGGCGAGCGTGCGGGAGGAGATGGAGGCCCGCCGCCGCGAGGCCCGCGACCACACCCGCGCCCACGGCGAGGACCTCCCGGCCGTGCGCGACTGGGCCTGGCCGTACTCGTGAGCGAGCGCGGTTGAGCACCGGGTCGGACGGGCCGGGCGTGCGGGTGCTCGTCGCCAACGCCGGGTCGTCGTCGCTCAAGCTGCGGGTCGTCGACGAGGCGGACGCGGTGGTGGCGCGGGCCGAGCTGCCGGCGGTCGAGCGGCTGCCGCCGCCGGACGAGTTGGCGGAGGTGCTGGCGGGCCTGGCCCCCTTCGCAGCCGTGGGCCATCGGGTGGTGCACGGCGGCCAGGAGTTCCGCGAGCCGGTGCGGCTCGACGCCGACGTCCGGGCCCGGCTGGAGGTGCTGACGCCCCTGGCCCCGCTGCACCAGCCCCGCACGCTGGCGGCGCTCGATGCCGTGACCGCGGCG
The DNA here is from genome assembly GCA_035649475.1 of Acidimicrobiales bacterium. Taxonomy (GTDB): domain Bacteria; phylum Actinomycetota; class Acidimicrobiia; order Acidimicrobiales; family VFJN01; genus ZC4RG19. The sequence goes on along the minus strand of DASRJM010000146.1, from coordinate 7,965 downwards.
GCGCCCGAGGTCCCGGGGGTCGCGTGCTTCGACACCGCGTTCCACGCCACGCTGCCGCCCGCGGCGTCGGTCTACGCCCTGCCCGCGGCCTGGCGGGAGGACCTCGGCGTCCGCCGCTACGGCTTCCACGGCCTGTCGCACGAGTACGCCGCGCGCCGGGCGGTGGAGATGGGCGCGCCGCGGGCCCGGATCGTCACCTGCCACCTGGGCGCGGGCGCGTCGCTGTGCGCCGTGCACGACGGCCGGTCGATCGACACGACCATGGGGTTCACGCCCCTGGAGGGCGTGGTCATGGCCACACGCTCCGGCTCGGTGGACCCCGGGGCGGTGCTGTGGTTGATCGAGCAGCAGGGGTTCGACCCGGCCGACGTGTCCGAGGCGCTGTTGCACCGGTCGGGCCTGCTCGGCCTCGCCGGAACGCCGGACATGGCCGAGGTCGTCCGCCGGTCGGCGGCCGGCGACGGCGACGCCACGCTGGCGCTCGAGGTGTACGTCCACCGGCTGCGGGCGGGGATCGCCGCCATGGTCGCCAGCCTGGGCGGGCTCGACGCCCTGGTGTTCACCGGCGGCGTCGGCGAGAACGCCCCGGCGATCCGATCGGCGGCCGCCGGTGGCCTCGGGTTCCTGGACGTTGCGATCGACCCGGAGGAGAACACCCACGCCCACCCCGACGCCGACGTCACGGGCCGTGGATCGGCCGTGCGGGTCCTCGTGGTGGCGGCCCGGGAGGAGGTCACGATCGCGCGGGGGGTCCGCCAGGTCGTCGGCTAGGCGAGCCGACGACGCAAACTGTGGGGCGTGGACGCCGAATTCAACGCCGACGAGCCCCGGTTCTGGCGCCCGCAGCCGCCGCCGGAGGACGTGCCGCCGGCCCGGCCCGGCGCGTTCGCGCCCGGCCAGCTGCGGTTCACGCCCCAGCCGGCGGTGCGGTGGTTCAGCCCCGGGGTGCTCACCGCCTCGGGCCTGCACGTGGGCGTGACCTCCGTGTTCGGGTCGTTCCTCGACAAGCGCGAGCTCCAGGCGGCCAGGCCCTGCGCACCCGACCTGCGCTACTCGGCCCTCGACGAGGTGTGGATCGACTACGTGGCCGACACCGGGGACGGCTTCGAGGCGACGGCCACGGTGGCGTCGATCGTGGGGCGCCGGGAGGTCCGGCCCGAGGGCGCCGACCGGGCGCTGCCGCGGGGCGACATCCTCGTGTTCGGGGGCGACGAGGTCTACCCGGCGGCCAGCTCGGACCGCTACGAGAGCCGGCTGGAGGGCCCATGGCGGGCGGCGCTGCCATGGACCGCACCGCCCCACCCGTCGCTCTACGCCATCCCCGGCAACCACGACTGGTTCGACGGGCTGACCGGGTTCCTGCGGCTGTTCGGCCAGGGCCGCTGGCTCGGCGGCTGGCGCACCCGCCAGACCCGCAGCTACTGGGCGGTGAAGCTGCCGCACGGGTGGTGGCTGTGGGGCATCGACATCCAGTCGGAGGCCTTGATCGACGAACCCCAGCTGGCGTTCTTCGCCGGCGTGGCCGCCCGGGCGGACCGCGGCGACCGGCTGATCCTGGCCACCGCCGTGCCGACCTGGACCCGGCTCGACCGGGACCCGCAGGCCTACCGCAACCTCGCGTACCTGGAGCGACGCATCCTGCGCCCCGCCGGCATCGAGTTGAAGCTGACGGTCGCCGGCGACCTCCACCACTACTCCCGCTACGCCCACCGCGGCGTCGAGGAGGAGATCGGCCCGACCCACAAGATCACCAGCGGCGGCGGCGGCGCCTTCCTCCACCCCACCCACGTGCTGCCCGACCGCGCCACGATCGGCGTGGACCCCGACGACGAGGACGACGTGACCGCCTACGAGATCGAGGCGGCCTACCCGTCCCGGCGACGGTCGCGCCTGCTCTCCGCCTCCGCCGTGGGCGCGGCGGCGCGCAACCCGAGCTTCTGTGCGGTCCCCGCCGTGGTGGCCCTGGCGATGCTCTGGTCCACGCAGTTCGGCCTGCGGTCCCTGGAGGGGCCCGGGGTGTCGTGGGCCGAGGCCGGGGCCCGCTGGGGCTTCCAGGACCTGGCCTCCGGGCTGGTTCGCAGTGCCATCTCCGCGGTGCTGGTGCTGGCGCTGTTCGGCGCGCTGTGGGCGTTCGCCAAGACCCCGGACTGGGCGGCGCAGGGCGGGTCCCGGTACGTCGCCAAGACCGTGGCGGCCCTGATCCACCTCGCGCTGCAACTCACCGTGCTGGTCCTGGTGATGCTGGTGGGGCTGCGGGTGGCCGAGGGGCTCGACGGCTGGCAGTTCGCGGTCGTGGCCAGCGTCGTGACCGGGCTCCTCGGCGGCGTGGCGGGCGCCACCGCGGTCGGCCTCTACCTGGCCCTGGCCATCGCGATTCCGGGCGTCCACGCCCACGCCAACGAGGCGTTCGCGGCCGCGCGCATCACCCGGTACAAGGGCTTCCTCCGCCTGCACGTCGACCGGGACGGAGCGCTGACCGTGTACGCCCTCGGCATCCCGCGCGCGGTCAAGCGGCGGCACTGGGCGGCGGTCCCCGAGTCCGACGACCCGGAGGCGTCCTGGATCACCCCGACGTCACGGCCGCCTCGGGTCGAGCTGATCGACCGGGTGACGCTGCGGTGACCGCGACGGGCGCCCGCGGCTCAGCGCACCAGGCCTTCGCGCCAGGCGATCGCCACCGCGGTGGCCCGGTCGCTGACCCCGAGCTTGCGGTACACGTTGCGGGTGTGGGTCCGCACCGTCTCGGCGGACAGGCCCATCTTCTCGGCCGCGACCCGCGGCGAGATGCCCTGGCCGAGCAGGGTGAGCAGCTCGGCCTCGCGCCGGGTCAGGCCGAGGTGGGCGCCCGGCCAGTCTCCGAGGTCGATCGTGCGGGCCGCCATGAGCGCGGCCTGGGTGGCGAGCTCGGGGTCGATGACGGTGTCGCCGTCCCGGATGCGGACCAGCATCTCGACGAGCTCGGGCGGCTTGGCGGACTTGAGCAGGTAGCCGCGCACGCCCACCCGCAGGGCCTGGAGCATGAGCCGCAGGTCGTCGGCGTCGGTGAACACCGCGACCGCGAACGGCGGGTCCTCGGCCAGGACCTTCACCGCGGCGTCGATGCCCCCGGCCGCCCGGGTGAACGCGTCGATGAGCATGACGTCCACGTACGTCGCCGTGTCGGCCGCCAGCACGATCTCGGGGTCGCCCTCCGCCGTGGCGACGACCTCGACCCGGTCGTCGTAGGGGGCGAGCATCGCCCGCAGGCCCTCGATGATGATGTGGTCGTCGTTGGCGAGCACGACGCGGACAGGGGTCTGCTGAGCAGTTTCCGGGCCCATGCGTCCGTGCGTACCCCAACCACTCTCCGCACACACGCGCCATCCGGGGGATGTCCGCCTACCCCTCGGTGGGTATTCGCCTTTTCATCTCCACATGCAAGGATGCCGTGGCGCATCGCGGCGGTTCAGGAGGACACGCTGTACGAGTCGAGAGGGCGGGCACTGGGGCCCGCCGCATTTCGCAGGGACGCACTCGCTGGGAGCGGTCAGGGGTGAACGACGCCGCACTCGGCCAGCGCGCGGCCGACCTCGACCCGGGCGTCGGGTGGCAGATCCTGCTGGTCGAGGACGACGACGGGGACGCCATCCTCGTGCGGGAGATGCTCTCGGACGGCCTGCCCAACGCCCGCATCGAGCGCGTGTCCCGGCTGGCCGAGGCCCGCAGGGCCGTGCGCTACGTCGACTGCGTGCTGCTCGACATGGGACTGCCCGACGCCGAGGGCACGTCCGGCGTCGAGCAGCTGGTGGCCGACGCGCCCGACACCGCGGTCGTGGTGCTGACCGGCGCCGCCAGCGCGCGCCTCGGCGTGGCGGCGGTGGCCGCAGGCGCGCAGGACTACCTGGTGAAGGGGCGGGTCGACGACCAGTTGCTGGCCCGATCGGTGCGCTACGCCATCGAGCGCCAGCGGGCCGCCCGCCTGGCCCGTGACCTGTTCGAGGCCGAGCGCCGCCGGGCCGACAACACGCGCATGGAGCGAGCGCTGACGCCGCCGCTCCAGCTGCGCTCGACGGATGTCGAGGTGGCCGTCCGCTACCGCCCCGGCCGGGAGGGCGCCGAGCTGGGCGGCGACTTCTACGACGCCGTGGAGGCTCCGGACGGCGAGATCACCGTGCTCATCGGCGACGTTGCCGGCCACGGCCCCGACGCCGCCGCCCTGGCCGCCCGCCTGCGGAGCGCGTGGCGGGCGCTCAGCCTGGCCGGGCTCGACCAGCTCCACACGCTGGCCACGCTGGACACGTTCCTGCGCACCGAGGTCGAGTCGCTGACCTTCGCCACCGTGGCCACGCTGGTCATCGCCCCCGACCGCGAGTCGGGCGACCTGCTCCTGGCCGGCCACCCGCCGCCGCTCGTGCTCGGCCCACCGTCCCGGCCGGTCGGCGATGGTCAGTACGGCCACCTGCTGGGCGTCATGCCGGAACCACTGTGGAAGCCGGTGCCGGTCGCGCTCGGCCCCCGGTGCTCGCTGCTGCTCTACACCGACGGGCTCATCGAGGGCCGGACGGCGCCTCACTCGGCCGAGCGCCTGGGCATCGAGGGCCTGATCGCGCTGGCCGACGACCTGTTGGCGGGGGGACTGCAGTCCGTCGGCCTGCTCGACGGGCTCCTGGCCGAGGCGGTGCGTCGCAACGGCGGCCCGCTGACCGACGACGTCGCCCTCAGCCTCGTGTCGATCCCCGGCCGGGGCGTCGGTGGCTGAAGACCGGCCGGCGCGGGGTCCTGCCCGCTGGCCGCTGCGCACCCGCCTCCGGTCGCTGCTCGGCGCGGCGGGCCTGCTACTGGCGGCCACGCTCGTGTCGCAGCTCCTGCTCCAGGCCAAGCAGCGCGACATCCGCCACGACCTGCTGAACCGCATCGACCCGGCGCGGGTCACGGTGGCCGACCTGCGGGCCTCGGTCATCGACCAGGAGTCCGGCGTCCGAGGGTACGTGCTCACCGGCGACCAGCAGTTCCTCGAGCCCTCCGAGCGCGGGCGCGCGGCCGCCGACGCCGCGCTCGACCGCCTGGCGGGCGATTTCGCCGGCGACGAGCAGGTCGAGGCGTCACTCGACGAGGTCAAGCGGCGGTTGGACGACTGGCGCACCGAGGTGGCCGCCCCGGCGGTCGAGGGCGTCCGCGAGGAGGCGTCCGGCGCCTCACCGGCCTCGGACGTCGAGGCCAAGCAGCTGTTCGACGACCTCCGAGCCTCGATCGACGCCGTCGACGAGGAGTTCGCCGTCATACGCCGCGACGCCCTCGAGGATCTCGACCGATCGGCCACCGCCGCCACCGCCGCCATGTTCCTCCAGGTCATCGGCCTGGTGGCGTCCGGGTTCATCATCGCCGCGGCGCTGGGCCGGCTGGTCACCGGCCCCCTGTCCCGGCTCGGCCGGGACGCGCGGATCGTCGCGGACGGAGACCTGGCGCACGAGGTGCGGGGCGAGGGGTCGCCCGACCTGGTCCGGCTGGGCGCCGACGTCGACGCCATGCGCCGCCGCATCCTGGAGGAGGTCGACCATCTCAACGCGGCCACCGCCGACCTGGCCGAGCAGGCGGAGGAACTGGCCCGGTCCAACGACGACCTCGAGCAGTTCGCCTACGTGGCCTCCCACGACCTTCAGGAGCCGCTGCGCAAGGTGTCCGGCTTCTGCCAGCTGCTGCAGATGCGCTACGCAGACCAGTTGGACGAGCGGGCCAACGAGTACATCCACTTCGCGGTCGACGGCGCCAAGCGCATGCAGGACCTCATCAACGACCTGCTGACCTTCTCACGGGTCGGCAGGACCACCGAGTCGTTCGAGCAGGTCGACCTCGGCGACGTCACGGCCGGGGTGGTCGAGGTGCTGGGCCCGGCGATCGACGACGCCCGGGGCACGGTCACTGTGGGTGACCTCCCGGTGGTGGCCGGCGACCGCCGCCTGCTGGCCGCAACGTTCCAGAACCTGATCGCGAACGCCCTCAAGTTCCGTGGGCCGGAGGGGCCCGTCGTCACGGTCGAGGCTACGCTCACGGATGGTGCCGCTGGGGACGAGTGGGTCATCACCGTCGCCGACAACGGCATCGGCGTCGATCCGGAGTATGGGGACCAGATCTTCACCATCTTCAAGCGCCTGCACAGCAAGACCGAGTACGCGGGGACCGGCATCGGTCTCGCGCTCGCCAAGAAGATCGTGGAGTTCCACGGGGGACGGATCTGGTTGGAGGACACCCCCGGCCCGGGCGCCACGTTCAAGCTCGCACTGCCCGCCGCACCCGGGTCACACCCTGCAGAGAAAGAAACCGCCGATGCTGGCTGAAGCCGTCCGTCCCATCGAAGTGCTCCTCGTCGAAGACGATGAGGGGGACGTGCTCATGACCCGGGAGGCGCTCGACGAGGGCAAGGTGTTCAACCGCCTCAGCGTCGTCGGCGACGGGGTGGAGGCCATCGCCTACCTCCGCCGCGAGGAGCCCTACGCCGAGGTCACGCGCCCGGACCTGGTGCTCCTCGACCTCAACCTGCCGAAGCGGGACGGCCGCCAGGTGCTGGAGGAGGTCAAGGCCGACCCTGAGCTGCGCCGCATCCCGGTCGTGGTGCTGACCACGTCCGAGGCCGACGAGGACGTGCTGCGCAGCTACGACCTCCATGCCAACGCCTACGTGACCAAGCCGGTCGACTTCGACCGCTTCGTCGAGGTCATCCGCCAGATCGACGAGTTCTTCATCTCGATCGTCCGGCTCCCGCCGGGCTGACCCGGACGCGAAACCGCCGGCGCCCACCTCGCGGGTGGACGCCGGCGGGGCGCCAGGGGGACCTATTCGCCGTCGTCGTTGGAACCCTGGTCCTGGGCGTCGACCTCTTCTTCGGCCTCGTCCTCCAGGCTGTCGACGGTGTCCTCGCCCTCCTGGATCTCCTCGTCCGTGACGCCCCCGTCACCGTCCTCGTCGTCGCCACATGCAGCGGCCCCGAACAGGGCCAGCACGGCGGCGAGCGACAGCGCTGCGGCTCGTCGGATCATGGATATCCCTCCGTGGGTCGCGGGCGAACGGGCACATCGGCCGCTTCCCCAGCGGCGCTCGCCCTCCGGTGTCGTCGCCTGGGGTACCCGCCGGCCCGGGGAGTCAGACGCCGGCGGACGACGCCCGCAGCTCCTCGACCTCCAGGCCGACGAGCTCCGGGAAGTAGGTTCGTTCCCACCGGACCGAAGGTGGCCCAGCGGGCCGCCACGTCGTCGGGCAGCGGCTCGAACGGTCGGCGTGCACTGGTGAACGTATCCGGCGCGAGGCGGTCGGGAAGGGTGCAGGAGATGAGCAACCGGATGGGTTGGAAGATCGTCGCCGGGCTGAGCGGGCTGCTGGCCGGGCTGGCCGCCCGCCGGGTCCTGATGCTCGGGTGGCGCACGTTCCGCGACAGCGACCCGCCGACCAACCCGGCGTCGATGCGCACGACGTGGGCCGAGGCGATCACCTGGAGCATCGCGTCCGGCGTCACGCTCGGGGTGGCCCGGCTGATCGCGCAGCGAGGGGCGGCCGAGGCGTGGCGCGCGGCCACCGGTGCCTACCCCGAGGACATGGAGTCGGTCAGCCCCTAGGCGCCACCGGGCGGGCGATCGCCCGGGCGGGCTCGTGGCGCACGTCCTCGGGGCCGCCGAGCGTGCGGGTCCACGCCGCGAACTCGAGCAGGATGCCGTCGGGGTCCTGGAAGTAGATCGACCGCACGAAGACGCCCGGGTGCACGTCGTCGGACAGGCCGAACTCGCTGTCGTCGTGGTTGGCCACCTCGGTGCACGGCACCCCGGCGGCGACGAGCCGCTCGCGGTACTGCTCGATGCGGTCGGGCGGAACCGAGAACGCCACGTGGTTCATCGAGCCGATGGCGCTCGTGAGCTCGCCCTGGTCGGGCCGGGCGCGTGGCGCCGACACGCCGGGTGCCGGCTCGGGGGCGTCGGGGAACCAGAAGAAGGCCAGGTG
>DASRJM010000145.1:0-3055 GCA_035649475.1 Acidimicrobiales bacterium | reverse complement strand
GGGGCTGGCCGGCGAGCCGGTGCGGGTCCTGGCGACCCTCGGCGCCCACCTCGACGGCGGCGAGGTGGCGGCGCCGGGCAATGCCACCGTGTCCGGATACGTGCGCCACGCCGCGGTGCTGGCCCACGCCGCCGCGGGCGTCAACCACGGCGGGCTGGGCACCGTGCTGGCCACCGCCGCCCACGGGCTGCCGCAAGTGTGCATCCCGCTCGGTCGGGAACAGCCCCACAACGCCCGGGCGGTCGCCCGCGCGGGGGTGGGGCTGGCCGTGGACCCGGCGGACGGGGCCGGCGCGGTCCGGGACGCCGTGCGGGAGGTGCTCGCCGACCCCCACTACCGGAAGGCGGCGGCCGCTCTCGGAGCGACGATCACCCGCCCCGGCGAGCCGACCCCGGCCGAAGCCGAGATCCTGGGCCTGCTCGCCTGACGCCTCGGAGGGTCAGCCGGGGAGGCGGCGGGGCAGCCGGCCGGCGGCCACGACGCCCGCCAGCGCCACCAGCCCGGTGACGACGAACGCCAGGGTCAGCGACGAGGCCGTGGCCCAGTCGCGGCCCTCGCCGACGGCGACGAACACGCCCGCCAGGCCGGTGCCGAGCGACACGCCGAGGACGTCGGTGAGCTGGAGCGACGCACTGGCCTTGCCCTCCTGGCCGGGGGCGGCCTCGCCGAGGACCGTGGCCGAGATCGGGGCGTAGCACAGGCCGATGCCGAGGCCGCCGAGGGTCCAGGCCGCCACCAGCAGGCCGACCGGGACCGGGCCGAGGGCGACGGCGGTGAGGGCGATCCCGGCGGCCAGCACGGCGAAGCCCCGGCGCACGATCCAGCGCGGCCCGCGCCGGACCACCAGCCGCTGCTGGATCCAGGCCGCGGCGGTCCAGGCCAGGGTCGCCCCCGTGAGCGCCAGGCCGGCCACCCAGGTCGGGGCGTCGTGGGCCTCGGTCACGGCCAGGGACACGTAGGCGTCGGTCCCGAAGAAGGCGAACGTGAGCACGCCCCGCACCGCGATGGCGGCCGGCAGGCCGGGGTGGAACGAGACGGTCCCGGTCGGGACCAGCCGCACGAACGCCCAGGCCGCCAGCACGCCGCCGACCGCGACCAGCGCCACGACCACCGGGATCTGGTGAGCGCCCAGGCCGCCGAGCACCAGCGCAGCCCCGAGCACCAGCACCACGGCGTCACGGGGCCGGTCGTCGCGCCCGGACGCGGGCGCCGCGCCGTCGCGGTCCTCCGTCCCGGGGACCCGGTCCGACAGGACCGGCAGCGCCAGGGCCGCGGCCACCGCCACCAGGGGCAGCAGGGCCAGGAACACGACCCGCCACGACGACCAGCCGGCGATGGCGCTGGCGGCGGCGGGACCGACGACGCCGGGGATAACCCAGGCGCTGGAGAACACGGCGAACACCCGCGGCCGCATCGCCGCCGGGTAGGACCGCCCGACGCTGGTGTAGGCGACGGCCGGGATCACGCCCGCGCCCATGCCCTGGGCCACCCGGCCGGCCACCAGCATCGGCATCGACTGGGCTGCGCCCCCGACCACCAGACCGACCGCGAAGAGGGCGAGGCCGACCGCGAACGGGAACCGGGTCCCGCGCCGGTCGGCGGCCCGGCCGGCCAGAACGATCCCGAGCAGGCTGCCGAGGAAGAAACCGCTGAACACCCACCCGTACAGGCCGAGCCCGCCCAGGTCGTCGGACACCACCGGCATGACGGTGGCGATGGCCAGCGACTCGAACGCGACCAGCGTGATCGTCAGCACCAGGGCGGTGGTCAGCCGGCGGCGGCCCGGGGACCAGACGCCGTCGCCGTCCTCGACCGCGGGCGCGGCCGTGTCCGCGTCCACGCCGGACGGCGCCGCGGGCAGCGGATCGAGGGCCACGTCGGACATGCTTGCGTGCCAACACGACCGGACGACCACGGATTCCCGACGATGACCATGACCCTCCACGACCGCGAGGACGCGCTGGTGCGCGGGCTGCTCACCGGCATCGCGGTGTTCCGGTGGCTGGCGTGGGCCTGGGCGGTGGTCGTGCTGGTCCTCAGCCGGTCGGAGCTGTCCGAGCCCGAGGCCCGGGCGGCTCTGGCGCTCGTGCTGGTCGGGGCCGCGCTGCTGATCACCGTCGTCGACACCGCACTCCTGGGCACCGACCCCGCCCGCCTGCTGTCGACGCCGGTGGTGGCGGCCGAGGTGGCCGTCGGCGTCGCCCTCGCCGCGGGCGACGAGCTGGCCTACAACGGCGTGTCCCACGCCCAGACGCTGTCGTCGGCGTGGCCGCTGGCCGGGGTCATGACCGCCGGGATCGCCCTGCGCTGGCGGGGCGGCGTCGTGGCCGGGGCCGTGATCGGACTCGGCACCGCGGCCGGCGAGCTCCTGGGCCCGAACCCCTGGACGGACGCCGACACCGTCAGCGCGGTGTCGAGCGTGGTCCTCTACGCCCTGGCCGGCCTGGTGGCCGGGTTCGTGACCACCCGGCTGCGGGAGGCAGAGCGCCGGATCTCCCTGGCCCAGGCCCGCGAGGAGGTGGCCCGCACCCTGCACGACGGCGTCCTCCAGACGCTGGCCGTCGTCCAGCGGCGCACGGCCGACCCCGACATCGTCCGCCTGGCCCACGACCAGGAGCGGGAGCTACGGGAGTTCCTGTACGGCACCCGGGGCGCGATCGGCGGCGGCGGCGACCTCGGCTCGCGGCTGCGGGCCGCAGCGGCCCGGTTCGAGGACCGCTACGGCGGCACGGCCCGGGTCGTGCTCGCCCCGGACACCCCCACCCTTCCCGAGCCGACGGTCGAGGCGCTGGCCGGAGCGGTCGGCGAGGCCCTGGCCAACGCCGGCAAGCACGGCGGCGCCACCACGGTGACCATCTTCGCCGAGCCGCTGGACGGCGAGATGTTCTGCTCGGTGAAGGACGACGGCACGGGCTTCGACCCGGCCACGCCCGAGGGCACGGGGCTGCGGCGCTCGGTCCGCGGCCGCATCGCCGAGGTCGGCGGCAGGGTCGAGGTCGACGGCCGCCCGGGCCGGGGGGTGGAGGTCCGGTGCTGGGTGCCCGCCAGGTGAACG
>DASRJM010000144.1:0-7133 GCA_035649475.1 Acidimicrobiales bacterium | reverse complement strand
CTGCCCCGGGGCGTAGAACACGACCGACCGCTCGTACAGGTCCTCGGCGTCCTGCGGCTCGTCCAGCTTGAACCCGACCTGCTGGAGCGCAGACGACGTGTCGCTCGCCAGCGTCGGGTTGGCGCCCTGCGTGCCGTTCAGCACGCTGACCTCGATCATCCCGGGGCGCACCTCCCCCGGTGCGATCCCGCGGAACACGTTCAGGAGCTCCTCGGCCGCGGCATCGTCCAGCAGCAGCCGGTTCGGGTCCGGCGGATACTCCTTCACCGGCAGCGGGTACGCCTCCAAGCTCTCCGACTCGAAGTCCTGGAAGTGCTCGGCCAGGTCGAGCATGTCGCCGATCGTCAGGTTCGGGTCCAGGGTCACGTTGGACACGCCGATGTCGACCAGCTCCCGCAGCCGCAGCGGGTTCGACTTCACCTGCGACAGCGCCTTCGCCATGGCCCGCTGGATGAAGATCTGCTGGCGCTGGACCCGGCCGAGGTCGGCGGAGCCGTCGCTCTCCCAGCGCCCGTTCTCGTTCATGATCTGGAAGTACCGCGACCGCGCGAACGCCAGGCCCTGCTCGCCGTTGAGCGTGACGCACGCGGGGACGTCGTACTGGTACAGGCCCGAGCGCGTGTCCCGCACGGGATACGGGAAGTACATGTTCACGCCACCCACGGCGTCGACGACCTGCCGGAAGCTCTGGAAGTCGACGGCGATGAAGTGGTTGATGTCGATGTCGAAGTTCTGCTTGATCGTGTTGATCAGGTTCTGCGGGCCTGTGCCGTCGGGCCGGCTGTAGGCGGCGTTGATCATGCCGACCTTGCCGGTGTCGGCGATCGTGACCATGAGGTCGCGGTTCAACGAGGTCAGCGCCACCCGGTCGGTCTGCGGGTCGATCCGGACCACCATGATCGTGTCGGTGTTGACGCTCTCCTGGCCCTCGCGGGTGTCGACGGCCACGACCAGGTAGTTCTCCGGCTGCCCGGACCCCGCGTTCTGGATGTCGAGGTCGTCGACCCGATCGATGCTCTCGTACTTGACCAACGTGTAGCCGGCGACCGACGCCGCCAGCAGGCTCATGCCGACGATGAGCCCGCCGATGCCGAGGACGATCCGCTGCGGCCATGTGCGCCGCCCGCGGCGGGACCGGGAGTCGGCGGGCCCGCGGCGTCCGGGCGAGCCCGGTGGCCCGCTCCCGTAGCGGCCGTCGTCGCTGGGACCCCACCCCGAGCCGCCCGGCGCCGACCCGGCGCGTTGCCGGGGTGCCGCCGCGCCGCCGCGCTGCGGCGCCGCACCCGCGCGGCGCGCTCCGGCGTCACCGCCCCGGCGGGACCCGCTCGTCGTGCCGTAGCCGGGGCCGTCGCCCCCGCGCGAGCCGGGTGCGCCGCTGCCGGCGTCCCCACCCCGCCGCGGCGGGGGCTGCCGGCGACTGCCGGAACCCGGGTCCCGCGGCCCGGGCGCGGGGGCGCGACGGGTCGGCCTGCCAGCGGGCGGCGGCGTCTGGCCGGGGGGTCGGGCCTCCCACGGCTGGCGCCCCGACGACGGCTGGCCGGTCCGGCGATGGCGGGGGGGATCAGCCATCAGGCAGGAGCCAGGCACGGGACATTCCGGGAGAGGCTACCCAAGCAGCGCCCCCGCCCGGCAGTCATCCCTCACCCGGGGATGGGGTCCGCGCTCCCCCGCGCTGTAGGTTGCCGGCATGACCGTGACCGAGGACGCGGCCCCCGTCGCCAGGCCGGCCCGCTGGACCGCCCAGTGGAAGGAGCTGTACGACGAGGTCATCCAGTCCGGTCTGTGCACCGGCTGCGCGGGCTGCGTGATCGCCTGCCCGCACGACGTCATCGGCTACACCCACGAACCCGGCGCGTACAAGCCCTTCCACCTGGAGGACGAGCTCGGCCCGGACAACTGCATCCACGGCGAGAAGGGCTGCACCACCTGCACCCGCGCCTGCCCCCGGTTCCGCCATTGGGAGCCCGAGGCCGACGAGCACCTGTTCGCCCGGGTCCGCGAGCCGGACGAGCCCGCCGGCGTCTACCAGGACATCCTCCTGGCCCGGGCCAGCGACGACATGGTCCACCGCATGGGCCAGGACGGCGGGCTGGTGTCGGCGCTGCTCATCTGGGCACGCGAGAACGACTACATCGACGCCGCCCTCGTCTCGTACCTCGAGGGCGACGGGCACTCGTGGAAGGCCAAGCCGGGCGTGGCCGCCAGCAACGACGAGATCCTGGCCGCCGCCGGCAGCCGCTACACCTACTCGGCCAACACGCTTGCCATCGGCGAGGCGCTGGAGCGGGGCCACAAGCGCCTCGCCCTCGTCGGCATGTCGTGCCAGTCCTCGGTGCCGCCGATCATGTGGCACCGCAAGGCCGGCAAGATCGGCAAGCCGATCCTGTTCAACATCGGGCTGCTGTGCTCGAAGACCTTCGACGACTCGATCTTCGAGGAGCTGTTCCTCACCAAGTACGGGCTCCCGATCGAGGAGATCGTCAAGATGAACATCAAGGGCGTGTTCCAGATCTGGACGCGGGACGGGCGCTACCACGAGATCCCGCTCAAGGAGTGCCACGCCTGGACCCGGGAGGGCTGCCTGCACTGCCCGGACTTCGCCGCCGAGCACGCCGACGTGTCGACCGGGGGCATCGGCAAGGACAACGACTGGACCCTCACCGTCGTCCGCACCGACCTCGGCCGGGAGATCATCAGCCGCATGATCGCCGACGGCTCGATCATCGCCCGCCCCGGCGACGAGGACCCGGGCGCCATCGCCCTGATGAACAAGCTGGCGATCAAGAGCCGCGAGCGGTGGCTACCGACGGCCGTGCCGGAGCCCCGGCTGACGGCGAACGGCAAGGCGTCCGGCTAGGCCGCCGCCTCCTCGTCGCTGCACTCGGTCACGATGTCGACCAGCTCCTGCGGCTGGGCGTCGGGGTTCTCGCTGAGCTCGGCGTCGATCTCCATGAACCGCTCGAACGGGATCTCGGCCTCGATCTTGTCGAACGAGCACTGGCAGACCTCGTCCGACACCTGGCCGCCGGACGTGCAGGAGGCCAGGAAGTTGGCCTCGATCTGGGGGGTGTAGCCGCCCGCGGCCTCGGTCGTCGTGGTCTCGGAGCCGGTCCCGCCCCCGCCGGTCTCGTCGTCGTCGCCGCCGAGCTGGGTGAACGCCACCACCGCCACCAGGACGACTGCGACCAGGGCTCCGACCGCGATCCACAGGTTGCGGTTGCCGGTGCCACCGCCGCCCGGCCCGGAACCGCTGGCGTAGGGTGCCAGCGGCGGGTGGCCGCCCGAGGACACCCCGCCCAGCGGGGACCCCCCGGCTCGCGGCGTGCCGCCGAACGGGGTCGGCGCGGGGGCGCCGTAGGCGGGCCGCTCACCCGAGGGTGTGCGGGCGAGCCCGGGCGGGGCCGGTGCGCCGGGGCCGGGCTGCGACAGCGCGACGCCGGCGGGCGGACCGACGCCCGGGGCACCCGGCTGGGACCGGGGAGCGCCGGTCCCCGGGGCCGCACCGGCACCGGGGCCAGACCCGGCCCGGGGATCGCCCGCGCCGGAGCCGCCAGAGCGGGACCGCGGATCGCTCGCACCAGGGTCACCCGGCCGCGCCGGCGGATCGCCGCCGGGGCGGGACAGGGGATCGCCCGCAGCCGGGGCCGGGCCGGCGCCAGGAGCAGGCGGCCGGGCTCGCGGATCGCCGGCGGCCGGGCCGCTCGGGCCGGCCAGGGGATCGCCCGCACCCGACGCCGGGCCGGCGCCGGGCCCACCGGGCCGGGACGCGTGGTCGCCCGCGCCAGGGGCGCTCGCGGGGGTCAGCGGGTCGGCGGTGCCCGGGGCCGAGCCTGCGCCCGGGCGGGCCAGCGGGTCGGTCGCGGCTCCGCCGGCGCCAGCGGCAGCGAGTGGGTGGCTCGGGTCCTGGGTCGGGGGACCCGGGTGGGGGGCGGTTCCGGGCGCGCCCTGACCGGGAGGGCTCGGACGTGGATCGGTGCTCGGGGGGCTCGGGCGCGGGTCGCCGCCCGTGGATGGGGTGGGGCGGGGGTGGGCGGCGCTGGCCGCCACGCCCGGCGGTGCGGGGCGAGGGTCGGCGCCGGCCGGCGGGCCCGGGCGGCCCGCGACGGGAGCGCCGGGGACCGGTGTGCCGGCGACCGTGTCCGGGGCGCCCGGGCCGGGGACCGGTGTGCCCGCGGCCGGGACCGGGGCGCCGGGGCCCGGGGGCGGGGCCGGCGGGCGGGCGGCGCCGGCGCCGCCGTCGGGGCCGGGGCCCGGGGCCTGGCCGTAGACCGGCGGGGCCGGGCGGGGGTCGGTGCCGCGGGCCCGCACCCAGCCGCCCTCGGGGGTCACCGTGGGCGGAGGCGGGCGGTTGTCCTTGGGGAGCAGCGTCGTCACCGACTCCGGCGTCGCGCTGCCCCGCCGGCCCGCCACCGCGATGGCGGCGCCGAAGGCGATGGCGTCCTTGGGATGCGCGTCGATGGCGATGGGCCGCCCCAGCTCGGCCCCCACCATCTGGGCCACCAGCGGGATGCGGGACGAGCCGCCCACCAGCAGCACGGCGCCGATGTCGCCGGCGTCCACGCCCGCCGAGCGGATGGCCCGGCGCAGGGCGACGATCGTCTCCGCGATCGCCGGCCGGATCATGGCCTCGAACTCGGCCCGGGTCAGCCGCACCTCGGTCTGCAACCCCGACAACAGCACCGGGATCGACACGTCGGTGTCGGAGGACAGGGCCTCTTTGGCGTCGATGCACTCCTGCCGCAGCCGGGCGACGGCGGCCTGCGCTGCGGGCTCCTCGGGGTCGAGCCGGTCGATCGCGTCGCCGACCGCCTGGCGGACGTGGGCGAACACCGCCTCGTCGAAGTCGATGCCGCCGAGCCGCTCGATGCCCTCGGGCGAGCCGATGATCTCGAACCCGTCGCCGGTGCGGCGCACGGCGGCGGCGTCGAACGTGCCGCCGCCCAGGTCGTACACGGCGACGACCGAGTCGGGCTCGAGCCGCCGCTGGGAGGCGTAGAACGTGGCCGCGGCCACCGGTTCGGCCAGCAGCAGCGCGGCGTCCAGGTCGACCTGGCGCACCGCCTGGGTGAGCAGGTCGAGCTTGTAGTGGCCCCAGTTGGCGGGGTGGGTCAGGGCGATGGCGCGGGGCTCCTCGCCCTGCTGCTCGCAGACCTTGTCGACCGACCACCGCAGCACCCGGGCCATGAGCATCTCGGCCGCGTACGGCGTGCCGCCGAGGATGATCGGCGTCGGGTCGCCGACCCGACGCTTGAACTCGCGGGCCACCCGGCCGGGGTCCGACGTCGCCCGCCGGGTCGCGGCCTCACCGACCAGGGTCTCGCCGTCGTCGCGCAGGAAGACCACGGTCGGCACGGACGCCGACCGGTTGCCCAGGGTCAGCGCCTCCACCACCCCGGCGCGCTCGGACGCCGCCGCCGTGTAGGTGGTGCCGAGGTCGATGCCGAGGTAGTAAGCCAATCCGTGCTCCTCGGGCGCAGGTGAGGACGGACGACGAAACTAGCCGCCCCCGAACCGCCGGCGCGACCGTCCCCCGACTATCCGGCGACTCTCACGGATCGGATGGCGGGGGGCGGACTGCGGCGACGCCCAGACCGGACCGCTCGCGGGCCCGCAGCAGCACCGCGTCGAACATCTCCTCGGTCAGCTTGCCCGTGAACGTGTTCTGCTGGCTCACGTGGTAGCTGCACACGATCGCCCGGCCGCCGGGTAGGTCGACCTCCGCGCCGTGGCCGAACGGCGGCCGGGGCCTGACGCCGAGGATGCCGCACAGCACCTGGTAGCCGAACTGCCCGAGGGCCACGAACACCCGCACGTCGGGCAGCAGCTCGAGCTCCCGCTCCATCCACGGCCGGCACCGGTCCCGCTCCTCGGGCGTCGGCTTGTTGGCGGGCGGGGCGCAGCGCACCGGGGCGGTGATCCAGGCACCGCTGAGCCGCAGCCCGTCGTCCCGGGACACCGAGGCGGGCAGGTTCGCGAACCCGGTGCGCCACAGGGCGGCGTACAGGAACACGCCGGAGCGGTCTCCGGTGAACATCCGGCCCGTGCGGTTGGCGCCGTGGGCTGCGGGGGCGAGGCCGACGATCACGACCCGGGCCGCGGGGTCCCCGAAGCCGGGGACCGGGCGGGCCCAGTACTCGTCGTCCCGGAACGCGGCCCGGCGCTCGACCGCCACCTGCTCGCGCCAGGCCACCAGGCGGGGGCAGGCGCGGCACGCCGTGACCTCGGACTCCAGCCGGGCCAGGGCCTCCGGGAGCGGGCGGGCCGAGACGTCTTCCACGCACCGACGATAGGTTGGCCAGGTCATGCCCCGAGCAGAACGCACCGCCGCGACGCGCAGCCAGAGCCGCCGCCGCGCCCCCGGGCCCACGGTGATCCTGCTGGTCCGCCACGGCGCGACCGGGACAACCGGCAAGGAACTGCCGGGCCGCGCGCCCGGGCTCCACCTGTCCGACCAGGGGCGCCGGCAAGCCGAGGCCGCGGCCGCGCGCGTCGTGGCGCTGAGCACCCCGCCGCCCAACGGCAGCGGCCGCAGGGCCGCCAAGCCCCGGGTGGCCGCCGTCTACGCCTCGCCGCTGGAGCGGACCCGCGAGACTGCGTCGCCCATCGCCGCCGCGCTCGGCCTCGACGTGATCCCCGACGAGGGCCTGCTCGAGCTGGACATGGGCACCTGGACGGGGCTCGAGCTCAAGGCCGCCTACAAGCGCAAGGAGTGGGCGACCATCCAGCGCTACCCCAGCGGGTTCACGTTCCCCGAGGGCGAGTCGTTCGTGGGCATGCAGGCCCGCATGGTGTCCACGCTGGAGCGCCTGCGCGCCGCCCACCCCGGGAAGATGGTGGTGGCCGTGTCCCACGCCGATCCGATCCGCGCCGCGGTCGCCCACGCCATGGGCACCCACCTCGACCTGTTCCAGCGGGTCGTGGTGTCGCCGTGCTCGATCACCACGATCGCCTACGGCGACGAGGGCCCGATCATCCTGACCGTGAACGACACCTCGGCGTCGGGATCCCTGGTGCCGTCGTGACGACGGGCGAGTCGTTCGACTTCCCGCGCGCCGACGTCTTCTGGCCGGGTGCCGACGGCCCCCCTGGCCGGCGCGTGTTCTTCCTCGCCGGCGGCGACGAGGGCGGCCTCG
>DASRJM010000143.1:0-2624 GCA_035649475.1 Acidimicrobiales bacterium | reverse complement strand
GGTCGGCGGGCGTGAGTGCCTCGGGCCCGCTCAACGGCAGGGCGGTCCCCTCGTGGCCGGGCTCGGTCAGCGCGACCGCGGCCACCGCGGCGATGTCGGCCGGGTCGATCGAGGCGATGGCCACCGCCGGCCACGGTGCCTGCACCACGTCGCCGGCCTGCAGCTGGGGAAGCCACCGCAGGGCGTTGCTGTGGAAGCCGCTGGGCCGGAGGATCGTCCAGGCCAGGCCCGACGAGCGGACCGCGTCCTCGGCGTCGAGCCACATGCGGGTGATGGCGTTGTCCGGCCGGCCGCCCACGACACAGCGCGAGGTGAGGAGCACGACGTGGTCGACGCCCGCCTGCCGGGCCGTGGCGAGCAGCTCGGCACCGGCGAAGCCGCCCAGGAGGAACAGCCCGCGGGCCCCGGCCAGAGCCGGGCCCAGCGAGACCGGATCGGCCAGGTCGACCGCGGCCACCTCGACTCCGGGCGGGAAGGCGGCGGGGTCGGGCCGGCGGGCGACGGCCCGCACGGCCGTGTCGCCTCGGGCGGCGAGCGCCCGGACCAGCTCACCGCCCACGTTCCCGGTCGCACCGGTCACGACGATCATGGCTTGGCCTCCAGGCTGTCGACCAGTGTCTCGCCCCCGCTGACCTCGACGATCGCCCCGGTCACCTGCGGGTTGCCCATGAGGAACAGGGCCGCATCGGCGATGTCCTCGGGCGTGCCCATCCGCCCGACCGGCATGGCCTGGGCCACCTGCCGTCGCAGGTCGTCCCGCTCGGCGGGCGCCAGGAACGACCACATGGCGCTGTCGGTGTAGCCGGGCCGGATGGCGTTGACCCGCAGCGGGCCGAGCTCCAGCGCCAGGGCCCGCGTGAGCGCCTCGACCGCGGCAAACGCGGCCGTGATCATCGACCCGTGGGTAGGGGGTCGCACCACCGCCGCGCCGGTCACGAACGTGATCGATCCACCCGGGCGCAGGCGGGGTGCGGCGTAGCGGGCGGCGAGCCAGCTGCCGAAGAACTTGCCGTCCATGAACGAGCGGGCCGCCGCCAGGTCCTGGTCGAGGAACGGGCCCGGCGCCCCGGGTGACGCCGTGACCAGCAGGTGGTCCAGCTCGCCCAAGCCGGCGAACAGCGCTCGCACCGACGCCTCGTCGGTGAGGTCGACCTGCCGGTGCTCCACCCCGGGGACCGGCTCCCGGTCGGCCACCGCTCGCCGACCGGCGGCGATCACCTCGGCGCCCCGCCCGGCCGCGGCCCGCACCGTCGCCAGCCCCATCCCGCTGGTCCCGCCGATGACCACGATCCGTCGCCCGTCCAGGCCGGTCATGGCGTCACCTCCAGCACGGCCTTGCCCCGCACCGTGCGCCCCAGCAGGGCGGCGGCGGCCTCGCCCACCTTGTCCCACGGCCCGCGCCAGTCGACGAGCGGGTCGAGCCGGCCCGCGGCCACCAACTCGACCAGGGCGGACAGGTCTGGTCCGAACTCGGGGCCGACGGTGAAGGCGACGATGCGCGTGTCGCCGGCCCGGCGCCGGGCCTGCTCGAAGTCGATGGTGGTCGGCTCCCCCGAGGCCATCCCGACGCTGGCCACGGTGCCGCCCGGCGCCAGCAGGGCGTAGGCGGCGGCCAGCGTGGGGCCGCCCACGTTGTCGAGGGCGCCGTCGATCGGAGCGCTCACCCCGTCCAGGCCGACCACGACTTCGGCCGCGCCGAGCGCCTCGAGTCCCGCCGCCCGCTCCGGACGGCCGACCGAGGCGATCACCTCCGCGCCTTCGAGTGCTGCCAACTGCACCGCATAACCGCCGACGCCGCCGGACGCCCCGGTGACGAGGATCCGACGACCCGCCAGGGGCCCGAGCAGCCGCAGCGCCCGCCGCGCGGTGACGCCGGCGACCGGGATGGCGGCCGCGGCCCCGAGATCGACGTGATCGGGCACCACCGCCAGCTCACCGGTGTCGACCGCCCGCTGCTGGGCCCAGCCGCCCGACCAGCCGAACGTCACGACCCGGGCGCCCGGCGGGGGACCGGAGCCGTCGGCCGCGCCGGCCGCCACCACCCCGGCGGCGTCGAACCCCGGGATGGCGCCGGGCACCCCCCGCTCGGCGAGGAACGCGATGTCGGCGAAGTTCAACGACATCGCCTCCACCGAGACGAGCACCTGGCCCGGGCCGGGCGTCGGCACCGGAACCTGAGTCAGCCTCAGGCCCTGCGGGGCGGCGGGGTCGTGGACGATGGCCCGCATCGTGGGGGACATGGCGGACTCCTCGAAGTCTGTTCCGCAATCGGACCGATCGGTCCGGGACTGATGGGTCCGTTATATCGAGGCCGCCGCTGGGGGTCAACCTCGGGCAGGCCCAAACGGACCGTTCGGTCCGGTATCTTGGGGTTCAGGAGATCCGATGGCCCGCACACCGGCGCCCGGCACCCGGGACCGCATCCTCGACACCGCCACCCGCCTGTTCCAGGAACAGGGGGTCCGGGCCGTCGGCCTGCAGCAGATCATCGACGAGTGCGGGTGCGGCAAGTCGCTGCTCTACCGCGAGTTCGCCAGCAAGGACGCCCTCGTCGTGGCGTACCTCGAGCACGCCCAGGCGGAGTGGTCGGAGATCATCGACGAGGCTCTGCGGCCGCACGCGGG
>DASRJM010000142.1:0-2828 GCA_035649475.1 Acidimicrobiales bacterium | reverse complement strand
ATCGCCGGCCGGACGTCGCTCCGTTCGGTCCAGGACACGATCGAGGCAGCGCTCGTGCTGCCGGCCAGCGCCACCACGGCCTCGATCACCCGGCACTCGGGGCCGGGGACGATCACCAGCCGCACCCTCCGCTCCACCGGGTCGCCGGGCCGGTGGGCCAGCACCTCGTCCTTCGGCGGCTCCTCCAGGGCGACGGTGGAGAACCGGGCCCGCTCGGCGTGGGGCCCGGGTGGCCCGAGCGATGCGAGGCGCTCCCGCACGACAGCGACCGCAGCCTCGATCTCCTCCCCCGTGAGCAGGTCCAGAGGATGTGGGGACGAGCCGGAAGCTAACACGGGCGTCATGTTACGATCCCGGCCGTGGCGGTCGAACTGGCGGGTAGTCGCATCCTGGTCACCGGGGCCTCGTCCGGCATCGGCGCCGCGACCGCGGTCCACCTCGCGGAGCGTGGCGCGACGGTGGGGCTGGTGGCCCGGCGGGCCGATCGACTCGACGCCGTGCTCGAGCAGTGCCGGGCCCACGCCCCCGAGTCCCAGCGCTGGACGGCCGACCTCAGCAAGCTCCACACCACGGCCCTGATCGCCGACCAGGCCTGGAAGGCGTTCGACGGGCTGGACGCCATCGTCAACAACGCGGCGGTCCCGAAGCGGCGCCGCGCCGCCGAGCTGACCGTCGAGCAGGTCGAGCAGGTCATGCGGGTCAACTTCCTGTCGCCGACGCAGCTCACGCTGCGGTTGCTGCCCCGCATGGTCGAAGCCGGGCGGGGTGTGATCGTCAACGTCTCCAGCCTGGCCGGCCGGGTCGGGGTCCCCGGCGAGCCGGCCTACAGCGCCTCCAAGTTCGCCCTCTGCGGCTGGACCGAGTGCCTCGCGATCGAGCTGGCCGGCACCGGCGTCGACGTCCGGTTGGTACTGCCCGGGGCCATCGACACCGAGATCTGGGACCTGCCCGACAACGACCCCCCGGTCTACGACGGCCCCAAGGAGCCGCCCGAGGACGTGGCCAAAGCCATCGCCGCGGCCATCGAAGGCGACCGCTTCGAGACCTACGTGCCGGACCTCAAGGCGGTGGTCGAGTTCAAGACCAGTGATGCCGACGCCTACCTGGCGGGCGCCGTCTCCTACCGCGACGGCGGCCGCCTGTGACGGAGCCGTGAAGGCGCTGGTCTTCGGCCGCGATGCCGACCCGGCAGCGCCACCGCTGCTGGCCGCCACGCCGATGGCGCTGGGCGACGTCCCCGATCCCGAGATCCGTGGCCCCGGCTGGGCGGTGCTGCGCACCCGGCTCTGCGGGATCTGCGGCTCGGACACCAAGCAGGTGCTGCTGGACGGCGATGCCGACAACCCGATGAGCGCCTTCATCTCCTTCCCGCAGGTGCTCGGTCACGAGGTCGTGGCCACCGTCGAGGACGCCGGCCCCGAGGTGATCGACGCCGGGTTGGAGCCCGGCCAGCGGGCCATCCTCGACCCCTGGCTGACCTGCGGGCCCCGCGGGGTCGAACCGCCCTGTCCGGCCTGCGTGGCCGGGGACCACAGCCTCTGCTGGTCGTTCTTCGACGGCGATCTCGCCCCGGGCATCCACACCGGCACCTCGGCCGACGCCACCGGCGGGTTCGCCGAGCTGCTGCCCGCCCACCGCAACATGCTGATCCCCGTCCCCGACGACGTGCCCGACGAGGTCGCGGTCCTCGCCGATCCGTTCTCGGTCGCGCTGCACGCGGTCACGCGCCATCCGCCGCCCGAGCACGGGCGGGCCGTGGTCTACGGCGCCGGCGCGCTGGGGACGTGCGCCGCCGCGATCCTCCGGGCGCTCCACCCGGCGGTCGAGGTGGCCGTGGTGGCCCGCTTCCCGGCCCAGGCCGCGCTCGCGGCCGAGCTCGGCGCGACGACCTACGCCCCGGAGCCGCGCGAGGACCTGGTGGTGCAGTTGGCCGACTGGTCGGGCGGCAAGCTCCGCCACCCGTGGGGCGGCCTACCGGTCACCCACCCCGGCGGGGTCGATGTGGTCTACGACACCGTCGGGGCGGCCCAGACGGTGGAGGTCGGCGTCCGGGTCCTGCGCAGCCGGGGCACGCTGGTGCAGCTCGGCGTGGGCAAGCTGGAGCGCTGCGAGTGGACGCCGTGGTACTTCAAGGAGCTGCGACTGGTCGGCTCCAACGCCTTCGGCATCGAGACCGTGGACGGCCTCCGCCAGCACGCCATGGCCCACTACCTCGACCTGGTCCTGGACGGCCGGGTCGACCTGCAGGGCCTGCTGACCCACACCTTCCGCCTCGACCAGTGGCACGACGCCTTCGGTGCGCTGGCCGATCAGGAACGCTCGGGGGCCATCAAGGTCGCCTTCGACCTCCGCCCCGAGACTTGAGCCTGACGCCCGGACCGCCCGACAGCCGGCCAACCAAGCGAGCCACCGCGGCTGTCGGCCGCCAGGCTCCAGCCCGCTTTGGCGCTTCAGCCCGCTTGGCGCTTCAGCCCTCTCTTGCTCTCAGGAAGCCCTGGGGGCTTCCTTCTCCATGATGGGCTCCGGTGATGTCCGGCCCCTCAAGGCTTCCCCTTCGGGCGGCCTGCGGCCGGCCTTGACCGGCCTCGTCGGGTGGGTGGCTGGCCTGCCTGCCTCCACACGTCGGCGGGACAATGCCGGCCTGGGGGTGGCGCCCTGGCGGGTCGCCGACTTCTTTGAAGCCAAGCGGCCTCTATGGGGCCATTCGGCTTCAAAGATGGCCGGGGTGGCGGGGCGGACGGCCGGGGTGGCGGGGCAGACGGCCGGGGGGCGGCGACAGGGTGGGCGTGGGGTTAGCTGGTGTCGTGGATGCTTGGTTGGTCGACGTA
>DASRJM010000141.1:0-18873 GCA_035649475.1 Acidimicrobiales bacterium | reverse complement strand
AGGCCGCCCAGCTCAGCCTGGACGAGCGGGCCGAGATGCTGGAGGCCCTCGGCCTCGGCGAGGGCGCTCTGCTGCGGTTCGTCCATACGGCGTACCACCTCCTCGGGCTGCGGACGTTCTTCACGACCGGCGAGAAGGAGTCCCGGGCGTGGACGTTCAAGGCCGGCTGGAAGGCCCCGCGCTGCGCGGGCGTCATCCACACCGACTTCGAGCGGGGCTTCATCCGGGCCGAGGTCATCGGCTGGGACGAGCTGGTCGACATCGGCTCGTGGTCCAAGGCGCGCGACGTCGGCAAGCTGCGCATCGAGGGCAAGGACTACGAGGTCGTCGACGGCGACACGGTCGAGTTCCGCTTCAACGTCTGATCGCGGCGCCCGGAGCCCGTCTGACCTTGAGAACAACGACCAGATCCTCAGGCCGCGAAGGCTGCTATGGGAAGATCTCGCCAGCAAACCAGGTGCTCGCCGAGACCCACTCGTTCCCGGACCCTCCCCACCCTTGATTCACGTAGAACCAGCGGTCGTAGACTGTGTCCGTCCAGCAGAAGATGACGCAGTACCGAACGGTCCGCTCCTGGTAGGCATAGCCGTAAGCCATCGGGTAATGGCTGAGCCAGCCGGTCCCGATGACCGCGGGCGTGCCCCGGTACTTGATGCTGTCGCGGGCCCGATCTCGAAGCCAGTCCTGGTGTATGCCGAGGCTGTTCCAGCCCGCCCGGAGGGAGGTGCCGCTGCGACCGCTCAGGTATCTCCAGCCGTCGACCATATCCCATGGAAAGGTCGCCCCGGAGTCGCCAATACAAAACGTCCCTACGTAGCCGCGGATCTCCTGGATGACGTTGCGGACACCCTGGTCCTGGCCGATAGGGGCGAGGACATCGGCACCGTAGCCGCCGTTTTGGCGGTAGAGACCCCAGCGCGGCGCCCAATAGGCGTTGCCGGAGCCGGCCTGGCGATCGGCCCAGCCGAAGAGCATCGTCCAGGCGACCGGGCCGCAGCCGATCTGGCAACCGCCGTAGCTGTACTGGGAATACAGGGGCTGGGCGCCTGGCGCCCACCAATAGGAATACGCCAACGGCTACCTCCCCGCTTCACTCGGCATGGTTCGGCGGTTCGACGGCGTGCTCGGCGAGACGAGGAAAAACCGCAGCCGCTCGCTGACACCGTCCGGGTAGCGGAGATCGACCTCAAGGTCGGCCTCCTGATCCAGGACCGTCCCTTCCGGGACCTCGATGACGAGCGCTGCGCCGCCGGCCCGCTCGTCGATGTGCACGTTGGCCAACGACGCGCCCTCACCCGCGAGGTCGACGACCGCCTCCGGATGCAGCAGCGCAACACGATGCGTCTGACCGACGTGGATTCCCTCGCCGAATTCCTCGATCAACCGTTCGATCTCCCAGGCGCCGGCCGCCTGGCGGCGAAGATCGTCGAGGTATGGCCCAAACGTGTCGGCATAGCGCTCGCGCATGGCCGGCCAGCCGTCGACCTCGATCGGCCGAAGGTCGGGCGGCGGCGGACCTTCTCGCTCGGCACGGTGCTCGACCCCCTCGGCCTTATCGTCGTTCGGAATGTCGCGGGCGGGGTTAGCGATCAAGATGGATGTCTCGCCGCCCACCCGGCCCAGGTCGTGGGGTAAACCGGCCAGCAGAGCTGGTAACTGCCCGACCTGCGCGACGAGCGCGTCATCCTTCGATTCGGCGACGTACGCGAGGCTGTCGACCTTGGTGATCCGCTTGATCGCCCCGGCCTGCTCGGCTGCGGCCGCCAATTGGGCGCTGATGGGCGATCGATCGAGGCTCCAGTGCGGGATCGGGAAGTCGTGCGGGCCGCTGGCCACGATGATGAAGCCTTGGCCGATTGAGGCCTCTGGTCGAGTGATCCTCGCGCCGGATGCCGGCCGCCTGGCTTTCGAGCGCGCGGTGTCACGCTGGGCGGAGATCAGAGCTGACATTCCCGCTGCCGTCGTAGCAAGGCGGCGGGCCTTAGACCCCATCTCGACCGTGAACTCGTAGTAGGCGATCTCGTCGAGATCGGGTCGGTAGATGGGCCAGACCTCGCTGCCCAGCGTCGCGTCATCGGCATACGGAGCGATCGGCGTCCCTCGGATGGATTCGAGGTGTTGGGCCGCCCGACGGCGGACTACCGTCGGGACCTTGCGTTGCTCGAGTGCCACGACGCCCCCTGTTACCGGGTCGCTTTGGCCGTTGGGCGACTTCTCCGTCCTTACGCCCAACATTAACACCGGCGCGTTGACTGGCGTGGTCAAGGGCCTAGCCTTTTGCACGGCACTTGATGGACCTGCAGATCGAGTCACAGCGTCCACTCCGCCGAGGACCTCGCCCACTTCGCCCACAGCCTCAACAACCGACCCGCCCGGCTGGCGCCGGGCGCGAAGAGGCCCGGCCTGCGGGCGGCGCCTTCGGCGCCGTCCTCAGCCGGGCCAAGCTCGGGACTTCAGGTCGCACGCATCCCCCAGTCCAGAGGGTGCCCCAACGACCCCGGGATGGTCAGTCAGCTAGGGCGTGCCAGCTGCCTCGGCAAGGAGCTCGGGGCGAAGGTTCCGAGCGCCCAGTACCTCGATGCCGACAAGCCGTCCTTCATCGTCGAAGTCCAGGTTGATGTTCTCGTCGACGCTCATGGTCCTCGCCACGCTGGGCTGCACCGCGGTCGGGGCCAGCAAGTAGACGTACGCCGCGTCGGCCTCCCGGTCATAGGTGAGTCGGAGGACCCTGCTGTCGCTTGCCACAACGACAGGTTGACACGCCGTCTGACCCGAGAGTTGCGCACGGCCCGGTCCTCAGCCAGTCCTCAGCAGCCGCGATCCGGGCGGGACACGCTGAGACATGGCCGCCTGCGATCCGCAGGCCAGCGGCGTCCTCCGGCTTCGCCGCCCACGTCGGCAGCCGGCGGTCGAAGTTCCGCTTCAACGTGTGACAAGCGGAGTCGGAAGCAACCGGCGGCCCGGGGCGTTGTCCCAGCGGCGTAACGCGAGGCTCACGAGCTCCGTGGACGCCCGGACCTCCGGCACCGCCACAACGAAAGCTCCGCTCACGGGCTCGGCATCGACGACCTGCTGCGCTTTGCCGGATCGCATCGAGTCCCGTCAGGTCACAGACCTGGAACGAGCTTGCGGGACTCGTCGTTGTAGCAACGCCCAATATCGAAGGTCTCGGGATCGATTTCCGCGCTGCCGCGCTTGACGGCGATTACATACTGGTTGACTTCGACGCTCTCGATCACGCCACCTCGACCACCAACAGCCATGAGAAGCTCGAAACCAAGCAAGGAAAGCGTCTGTTCGCCCGGCTCGCACCATCCTATGTGGAGAAGCGCCCAATCCTCGATGACATAGATTCCTCCCGGTCGAACGTACGGGAACAACGTGTTGAAGGACATTCGGCTGGGAATCAGCCGATGCGACGCATCATCGACAACCAGGTCAATCTCCTCGCCCTCGAACGCCGTCTCGACAATGCGGCGTACGGCGGCGGCATCACTCTGGTCAACGCCGTAGTGAGCGCTAACCACACCATCGAGTCCCTTCTCGGAGATATACTGCTGCAACGCCGGGGCGGGATTCTCCTCTAGTTCAATCCCGACCATCCTACGCGGCTTCGACAGGGCGGCGAAGAACGCGGTGCTCCCGCCTTGGTAGATGCCAAGTTCCACGACGTTCCGGGGACGCAGGTCTGCAACTAGCCCACAGTAATAGTCGACTTGCTTCCGCTCTTTGGCAAGCAAGAAGTGGTCGCTTGTCGACACGAATTCGGACCACCATAAGGCGCGGAAGACCGTGTCATCCAGGACAAACTCAGTATCACTTGTCCATTGCACTGGCTGGCTAACCTCCTCGTGCGGGGCGTCGACGCAGCCCACGCTTCGCGAATCTGGTTCCGCGTGATGCTGTTCCAGAGCCTCCACGGTCCGTGTTTCCAAAGTCCAGGTCGGGGTGCCTGCTCGACCACGATCTCGTACTCGCTGCCATCCGGCGCTCGGGTCAGCGTCACATGTCTGCTCACGGTTCGCATCATGCTCCACGGCGTGGTGCGGTTGGCTGGCATGTGGCGGTGCACAACGGCCCGCTCGTCGTGTTGTTCGCCGGCCGCGGGCGACCTCCTGAAGCCGTGACCGTCAGACTGTGGCAGAGCCCTGCGTCGGCTCGGCTTCTCGCTGCCCGTTACCGGTACCGAGGTTGTCCTTCGACGCGTTCGCCATGGGCACGCTGTGGAACGGGCGCAGGGCGTAGGTCACACGCTGCGGGGGCGGGGATCGTCGCGTCGTCCAGTCGTGTCCGTCCAGATACCGGTACCAGGCATCGACCGCGCCGAACTCGGTACAGCGCCAGTTGCGGACCTGCACGAACCACTCCTCGTCGGGGAGCGTGTCGATGATGGTCTGGATGGAGCGCACTTTGGGGTGTCGAGGGTTGCGCAGCTCCAGCGCGTCCCGCAGCGCGGCGACCTCCCTCGCCGTGCCGTCGTCGTCCCGGCCCCGCCGGATCGCCTGGTTGTACGCCTGCAGCAGGTCGGTCGCCGTGCGGATCCCGAATGACCGCAGGTGACCCAGGTTGCGACGGACGGCAGGCACCGACTCCGAGTCGCTCGGGTGGTCCGAGCCGGCGATGCGTCGGACCACGCCGGTCTCATGGCGTTCCTTGGCACAGGCGTCGCCGCCCACCCGGAGGTAGAGAATCGCCTGATCGGTCCAGTCGACGAGCTGTGCAGCGCTGATCCGGGTGCTGCTCATGAGCTCGACGATGTCTGCGTGGGCGAGCGCCTCGACGTTGTTGACGCCCTCCTCGGCCAACCGGGTGCGGTCGTAGAGATCGATCCCCTCGAGGTCCGTCAGCGGCGCCGGTTCGTGAAGGGGCAGGATGCTCCAGACCCCCTCGTCCCGCGCCAGCTGCTCCCGGAGCCACACCAGAGCGCTCTGGGGCATGAAGCCGACGAAGAACATCAACACCTCGGCGGCGGGACCGTCGTACACCACGCTCACGACCAGCCCCAGCGCGTAGGCCGCCAGGATGCGGACGACCACGGTGTTGTAGGTCTTGGGATGGAGGTCGCGGCGTTGGTAGCCGCGAAGGACATGGAACAACGTGAACACGTACGCGCCCAGGAACGCGTAGCCGACCAGCGACAGCTCGGGCCGGAAAAAGGCCGACACGGGGAACTCCGACGATGGCCAGACGAGCTCGGAGCCGTCGACACCAGTGGCCGTGGTCTCCACCTCGACGAGCGCGGGGACGTGGGTGGTCGAGATGATGAGGAACCAGCCGACCACGAGCAGGATCGTCGCCACGATGACGGGCGAGCGCCGCCCGCCGCCCAATCGCAAGCTGGAGTCGGGTCCGATGTGGCCGAACGAGGACTCGATCTGCGATCCGTACTTCGCCTCGATGTCCCGCACCGTCCGCACCGTCGGATCCAGCCGAAACACCTCGTGGACCCAGCGCCTCTGCACGGATTCCAAGCGCTGGCGATCGAACTGGAAGTACATGGCCGCCGGAGCGAGGGCCGCGATGGACACGAGCACCCACTGGGCCACGTGGCCGACGAGGAGCTGCCAGAACGCCGGACTGCGCAGGGCCAGGTCGGTCACGTCCACGAACGGGTTGTCGAGCCGAACGAGCGCGCCGTAGTCGATGGGCAGGAGGTCCTTCAGCTGAGACGTGAGGTGGATCGCCACCCCGAGCCCGATCACGCTGACGACCACCGCGCCGATCAGGACGGTCACCTCCGCCGCGTGGCGCGGCACCCCGTCGACGAACGTCCGGATCCTGCTGCCCCGCTCGACGCCCTCCAGAGATTGCCGGCCGTCGCCGCCGCATCCGTTCGTGCCCGGGTCCTGCGCCCGGCGGTAGCGAGTGAAGCGACGGTGGAGCACGACCTCACGGACCGTGGCGACGAGCAACGCGACGACGGGAACAGCGACGACGGCCGCCACGACCCACGCCCACGGAAGCGCGCTGCCTCCTCCGAAGAACAGCGCCCACGCCCCGAAGACGAGGCCGACGACGAGCCATCCGAAGATCATCACGGCCTGAGGCAGGCTGCCCCAGAGCTCGGTCGGCGCCGGTCTCACCTCGACCTGTCCCAGGCGGCGCATCGGGAGCGTGTACAGCAGGCGGGCGTCCTGGTCCGGCAGCGTGACCTCGCCCAGCGCGGGGATGGAGAGCACCTTGACCACGCTGTCCTGCGCTGCCCGGGCCTCGCCGGCAGGCCCGCGCGGCAGGAGCGCCCCGTCGCCGGTGAAGCACGCGTGGATCCGCCACGGCGTGAGGTTCCGGTAGATCCACTGCCGAGGCGCACTCTTGACGTCGGTCATCTCGGGCACCTCCTGGTCGCCCGCCTGCAATGAGGCAACCGAGCCCGACCTGATACATCCGGGGACGTTGCTGGCCGGGGTGATGCGAGCGGCGACGGCGAGCGCTGATAGGTCGGCGTGCCCGCGGTGCTAGAAGTGAGCCATGGCGTTGGACGAGGTCCTGGTCATCGGGTACGCGCCCGGCGACGATGCCCTGCGGCGGACCGTGGTGGCCGAGGCGCCGCCCCGTGTCGTCGTGCTGCGCGGCGGCGAGGCGGACCTGGCCGAGATCGGTCGGGACGCTCGGTTGGCCCTCGCCCGGACTCCCGACGGGGGCACCCGGTCCGTCGGCGACGAGACCGCGATCGACGAGCTCGACGAGGCGGCGCGGCTGTTCGTCGCCGCCTGGAAGCAGCAGCCGCTAGCCAAGCCGGACCGCATCGGGGAGGGCCGGGCATGGGATGATCCCGATTTCGAGCCGCCCGGCCCGTCCGTCTAGGCGGGGATCCCGCCGGCCCGCGGCGCCGCCGCCTGTATCAGATCGGGAGCCACCGGCTCCATAGTCGACAGAGGCAGGGGCTCGACCCAGAGGAGCACCATGGCCGGCGACCTACCCTTCGAGGAAATCCTCGTGATCCACAGCGAGGACACGAGCCTCGACCTGGCGGAGCCAGGGGCTCCCGCCGCCCCGCCGGAAGCAAGAGAGGCACGTGTCCTCCATCGGTTCGGCGACCGTGTCGAGATCCTGCGGGGGAGCGGAGACAGCCCGGGCACTCAGGTGCCCGACGTCTCGGCCGAGCTGCTGGAGGGCCTCAACCCGATCGAGCGGCTCGGCGTCGAAGCCCTCCAACTCCGAGCCACCGACGACTACATCGCCCTCAAGGCCAACCGGCCCCGCGACGGCGAAGTGTGGGACATGCCCGGCTGCGCCGGCGCACCTGTGGCCCCCCCACCCCCGACCGACGCGCCCTATGTCACCCTCGTGCCCGGGGCGGCGCAGGCGGAGGAGCTGGGCGCCGAGGTCGCGGGCGCCCCGGGCACAAGCGACTTCCTCCAGGGCTCGGTGGCCGTCGGCGTTGTCATCGTCAACGGTCCGACGGCACCGACTCAGTTCAGCGCCGCCGAGCAGACAACCGTGGTGGCCGAGGTCCAGGCCGGCCTGGGGTGGCTCGGCGGCTTCGACCCCTGGGCCGGGGTGACGTTCAACTACGACGTCCGCATCGTCAGCATCACCACCCAGCCCGACGCTGCTGCGTTCGACTACGAGGGCAGATGGCGCGACCCGGCGGTCGGGCGGCTCGGCTTCCAACAGAACTGGAACGGCGTCTGGGACTACGTCAACTGGCTCCGCAACGACCGCCACACCCGGTGGGCCTACTGCGTCTTCTTCGTGAAGGGCTATCCGCTCGACCACTTCGCCTACGCGAGCATCGGGGGACCGCGGGTGGTCATGGACTTCGCCAACGACGGCTGGGGTCCAGTCAACATCGACCGGGTGCTGGCCCATGAGACGGGCCACATCTTCGGCTGCCCGGATGAGTACGCGTCGAGCGGCTGCAGCTGTGGCGGGGCCTGGGGCAGGTTCGGCGAGCCCAACTCGAACTGTGAGAATTGTGCAGGCGCCGCGGGAGTCGGTTGCCTCATGCGGGCCAACGAGTGGCAGATGTGCGGGGCCACCACCCGGCATCTGGGCTGGGGCTTGACGTCGCTCCGCACCACGCAGCCGTCGGCTTGTCACGTGGTGAGCCGCAGCCAGGACCACCTCGACGTGTTCGTGGCCGACGGCAGCGGCGCCACCCTGACCGCGGCCTGGGAGCCGGCCATGGTCTCCTGGTGGGAGGGCTGGTGGGGTCTGCTTGGCGGCCGGGCGGCGCCGGGCGCCCCGGTGACCGTCGTATCCCGGCGGCAGGACTTCCTCGACGTCTTCGTCGTCGGCACCGACGGCGGCGTGTGGACCTGCGCGTGGACGCCGGCGAGCGGGTGGCAGGGCTGGTGGCGGATCGGCTCCGCCACGTTCCCCCAGGGGGCCATGGTCACCGCAGTCTCCCGCAGCCACGACAAGCTCGACATCTTCGCCACCGACACGGCCGGCCGGGTGCTGACCGCGGCCTGGGAGCCGGGCTTCAGCGACGGCTGGCACGGCTGGTGGCACCTCAACGGCGGGCGGGCCCGGCCCGGTGCTCCGGTGTCGACCGCGGTCCGCAGCCCCGACCACCTCGACGCCTTCGTGGTCGGCACCGACGGCGGGTGCTACACGGCCGCCTGGGAGCCGGCCTTCGGCGACGGCTGGCACGGCTGGCGGCGGATCGGCGGCGAGACGTTTCCGCAGGGCGCCTATGTGGGTGCGGTGTCACGCAGTGCGGACAAGCTCGACATCTTCGCCACCGACGTCGGTGGGCGCGTGCTGTCGGCGGCCTGGGAGCCGGCCTTCAGCGACGGCTGGCACGGCTGGTGGCACATCCTGGGCGGCATGGCCGCCCCCGGCGGACCGGTCACTGCGGTGTCGCGCAGTGCGGACAAGCTCGACATCTTCGTGGTCGGCACCGACAACATCATCTACGCGGCGGCCTGGGAGCCCGCATTCGCCGACGGGTGGCACGGCTGGTGGAATCTCATGGGCGGGCGGGCAGCCCACGGTTCGTTCGTCACTGGCACCGCTCGCCGCCAGGACTTCCTCGACGTTTTCATGGTCGGGCTCGACGGCCGGGTGCACAGCGCGGCGTGGAGCCCTGGGAACCCCTGGGCCGGGTGGTGGCCGATGGGGAAGTGATCGGCCACCCGCACCGGTGTTCCGCGTGAACGCCAATGTCACACTCCGCACCGTCGCGGCGTCCTTCGGGTCATGCGACTCACGATCTTCGGTGCCAACGGACCCACCGGCCGGCGGCTCACGCGCCAGGCCCTCGGCGCGGGGCACGACGTCGTCGCCTTCACACGGCGACCGGACTCCTTCCCCGGCCTCCCCGACCTCCCCGGCCGGCTCGACGTCGTCGGCGGCGACGTGCTCGACCCCGCGGCGGTCGAGCGGGCCGTGAAGGGCGGCGACGCCGTTGTCTCGACGCTCGGCGTGCCGTTCGGGCGCACGCCGGTCCGGACCTACTCCGAGGGCGTCGCCAACATCGTGGACGCCATGCGGTCCCACGACCTGACCCGGCTGGTGTGCGTGACCTCCAGTGCGGTGGAGCCGCACCGCCAGCCCGGCGGGTTCGTGTTCAACCGGATGGTGCAGCCGTTCGTGGTCGGCGTGGTCGGCCGGACCGTGTACGAGGACATGCGGCGCATGGAGGCGCTCGTGCGGGAGACCGAGCTCGACTGGACCGTCGTGCGTCCCTCCGGGCTGTTCCACCGCGACGGCGTCGGCGACTACGACGTGGCGCCCGGCTTCCTCCCCGGGCGGTTCACCTCCCGCGCCGACCTGGCGGACGCGCTGCTGCGGCTGGCGGTGGACCGCGGGCACGAGCGGGAGGTGGTGAGCGTGGTCAGCGGCCCGCCGCACCCGAGCATGGTGAAGCTGATCTGGCGCGAGGCAGTGGGGAAGCAGGCGTGAGCCCGGACGCCGTCGCCGCCGCCTGGCGAGAGCACCGCCAGCACGTCCTGGACGTGGCGTTCCGGATGCTCGGCGACCTCGGCGAAGCCGAGGACGTCGCCCAGGAGGCGTACCTGCGGTTGTCCCGGGCCGACCCCGGCCGGATCGACGACGCCGGCGGGTGGCTGGTGGTGGTGGCGAGCCGGCTGTGCCTGGACCGGCTGCGCGCCCGCCGGCGGCGCCCGGCCGACCCGGCCGACGACCTCGACGCGCGCCGCGGCCACGACGCCGTGGACCCCGCCGACCGGGTGACGCTGGACGACCACGTCGGCCTGGCCTTCCGGGTGGTGCTCGAGCGGCTCACGCCGGCCGAGCGCACGGCGTTCGTGCTGCACGACGTGTTCGGGTACCCGTTCGACGAGATCGCGACGATCGTCGGGCGAACCCCGCAGGCCTGCCGCCAGCTGGCCAGCCGGGCCCGGCGCACCGTGCGGGCCGAGTCGGCGGCCGGACGGTTCACCGTCGAGCCGGCCGAGCAGCGGGAGCTGACCGAGCGATTCGTCCGGGCGGCCGCGACCGGCGACCTCGACGGCCTGCTGGCGGTGCTGGATCCGGACGTGTCCGGCTGGTCCGACGTGGGGATCGCGCCGGTCGTCGGTGCGGCCGCGGTGGCCCCTGGGGTCCTGCGCTACCTCGGCCCGCCCGCGTCCCCGACGCTGGTGTCGGTGCCCACCGACGCCGGCACGGGGATCGTCGTCGCCCGCGGCGGCCGGGTACTGGCGCTGGTCCTGCTCACCATCGACGGCCCGGCCATCACCCGCATCGACGCCCTCGCCTCGACCGAGGTACGCGAGGCGGTGGGCCGCATGGTCGGCCTCGTCTGAGCGAGCGAAGCGAGCGAACCATGGGCACAGTGGGGTACTCGGCCCGAAGGGCGGATCGCTCAGTGCGCGCATCCCGAAGGGGTGCGCCAATGAGGGATACTGGCGGGCGATGAGCAGGGAACTCGACCGGGCGCGGCGGTTCGCGATGGGATTGCCCGAGACGACCGAGCAGCCGCACTTCGACCTGTCGTCGTGGCGGGTGCGGGGGAAGATCTTCGCCACCATCCCGCCGGGCGGGGACACGCTGCGGATCAACGTCGACCCCGACGAGTGCCACGCCCTCGTCGAGGGTGACCCCGCGGCGTTCGCCGAGATCATCTGGGGCAAGCGGCCCGTCCGGGACTGGGTCCAGGTCAACCTGCCGGCCGCCGACCCGAGCGAGGTGCGGGAGCTGCTGGAGGACGCCTGGCGCCGCAAGGCGCCGAAGCGGGTGGTCTCGGCCTACGACGCCGAGCAGGCGATCTGACCGTCCGAGTGTGTGTCCCGCCGGTTGTCGGCATCATTGTGCACCGTGGCGTGGTTACTGAGAGACGGCGAGGTGTTGGCGAGCCTCGAGACGACCGAGGGGCGCCGGGCCCGAGCGCGCGGGCTGCTCGGCCGGGACGGCATCGAGGGGGCGATGCTGCTGGCCCCCGCCCGTAGCGTGCACACCGTGGGCATGCGGTTCCCCATCGACGTGGCGTTCTGCGACGCCGACCTGCGGGTGCTCCGGACCGTGACCCTGGCGCGCCACCGCGTGTCCCGCCCGATGTGGCGGGCCCGGGCCGTGATCGAGGCCGAGGCGGGCGCGTTCGCCCGGTGGAACCTGCGGGAGGGCGACCAGCTCGAGGTCAAGGGCTAGGCCGTGAGCGGGCCGGGCTCGCTGGTACTGGTGGGCACCCCGATCGGCAACCTGCGCGACCTCAGCCCCCGGGCCGCCGAGGCGCTGGCCGCCGCCGACGCCGTGTGCTGCGAGGACACCCGCCGCACCGGCAAGCTGCTGTCGCTGGCCGGGATCGAGCGCCGGCCGTTCGTCGTGGTCAACGAGCACACCGAGAGCCGCGAGATCCCCCGCGTGCTGGGCCGGCTGTCCCGGGGCCAGCGGGTGGCGCTGGTGGCCGACGCCGGCATGCCCGGCATCTCCGATCCGGGCGAGCGCCTGGTCGCCGCGGCCGTTGCCGCCGGCTATCCGGTCGAGGTCGTCCCCGGTCCCTCGGCCTCGCTGGCCGCGCTGGTGGTGAGCGGGCTGCCGGCCGGGCGGTTCGCGTTCGAGGGCTTCCTGCCCCGCAAGGGCAGCGGCCGGACCGAGCGGCTGGCGGCCGTCGCCGCCGAGCCCCGCACCACGGTCCTGTACGAGGCGCCCCACCGCCTGGCCCGGACGCTGTCCGACCTGGCCGCCGCCTGCGGCGGCACCCGGCGGGTGGTCGTCGCCCGCGAGCTCACGAAGCTCCACGAGGAGGTCTGGCGGGGGACCCTGGAGGGCGCCGCCGCCTGGGCCGCCGAGCGCCGGCCGCCGGGCGAGGTCGCGATCGTGCTGGCCGGCGCGCCCGCCGCCACGCCCCCCGGCGACGACGACGTCCGGGCCGCGCTGCGCGAGGAGCTGAACAACGGCGCCACCGCCCGGGACGCGGCCAGGGCCGTGGCGGCCCGGCTCGACGTGCCCCGCCGCCGGGCCTACGACCTCGCCGTCCGGGAGCGCTGAGCGGCCGGGCTCAACCCACGACGTTGAGGTGCTTGGCCGCCAGCTCGGGGGCCACGATGTCGATCATCACGCCGGTGCCCTGCTCGAACCCGGCCACGCTGGTCACCCGAGGCAGCACGTGGACGTGCCAGTGGAACGGTCCCGCGTGGCGGTGCGGCGCGGTGTGGAACACCAGGTTGTAGGCCACCGAGCCCAGCGCGCCCCGCAACTTGGCCAGCGCGGTGCGGATCGCCCGCCCCACCGCGGCCACGTCGGCCGGCGACGCGTCGGTCACGTGGACGGCGTGGGCCCGGGGCAGCACGAGCATCTCGTAGGGCGTCCCCGACCAGAACGGGCACACGACCAGCACCCGCTCGTCGGCGTACACGACCCGGTGCCCGGCCGCCTCCTCGGCCTCCAGGGTCGTGCACAGCAGGCACGATCCCTCGAATCGCCGGAACCCGGCCTCTTCCTCGGCGATCTCGCCGGGGACGAACGGCAGGCCGAGCAGCTGGCCGTGGGGGTGGGCCAGGCTGGCGCCGGCCTCGCGGCCGTGGTTCACGATCACCTGCGTGTAGCGGATGGTCGGCCGGTGGGAGTGGTCCTCCATCCGGTCGCGGACGGCCGCCATCGTGACCGCGGCCTGGGCGTCGTCGAGGTCGGCCCAGCCGGCGGTGTGCTCGGGCGAGAACACCAGCACCTCGTGGATGCCGCTCGCCACAGCCTGGGTGAACACCGGCCCCATGTTCTGGACGCGCAGCGGCTCGTCGCCGTCGAACGCGGCGTAGCGGTTGGGCACGACCCGCACGACCCACTCGCCGTGCTTGCCGTAGGTCTCGAGGGCGGGCGGGGTCGCCTCCTCGTTGCCCGGACAGAACGGGCACGGGCGGTCGGGGTCGGACTCCACGGGGAGCTGGCGAGACACGAGGTCCCCGGGACGTTCCTGCCGGTCGGCGGCGATCGCAACCCACCGACCGGTGAGCGGGTTGAGACGGAGCTGGCTCATGGACACGGCGGCGGGGGGCGGCGGCGGACAGCCATGTGTGTGGACACCGCGTCAACGTATCGCTTCGGCCTCGGGGCACGGAGCGTGTTCTCTTCGGGATCTTCACGACCGGCGTGCGTAGCTGGTGACGTGGACCTCGGACGCAGCCGTGAACGGCTCGCCGCGCCACCCACCGTGGCGCTCGACCCGCCGCAGCCCGGCCTCGCTCGCCAGGCCGTCCAGCTCATCCGGACCGGCATAGTGCAGGACCCACGGCCGGAGGCGGATCCCCTCCTCCCGGATCTGGACGTGCTGCCCGACGACCGTCCGACTGGCGGGGTCGAGGCGGCTGACGGTCAGCACCACCTCGTCAAGGCCGATGTGGCGGGGCTCGACCGCGGCCACCGGGCCTCCGGCGTCGCCGGGCGGCGGGGGCACGAACGCCTCGACCAGCAGCCGCCCCCCGGGCGACAGGACCTCGGCCACGCGGGACAGGCAGCGGACCTGCGCGTCCGTGTCGGTCAGGTTGAACAGCGTGTTGAACGCGCACAGGACGACGACGAACCCCTGCGGCGCGTCCGGCCCGAGGTCGAGCTCGGCCATGTCGCCCACCACGGTGTGGACCCCGTCGCCGCCGGGCTTGGCCCGGAGCCGGTCGAGCATGGCGGCCGAGGCGTCGATGGCCCACACGTCGAGGCCGGCCTCGGCGAGCGGCACGGCCAGCCGCCCGCTGCCCGCCCCGAGCTCGAGAACCGGCCCGCCGGCGGGGCCCGAGGCGGCCTGCGCGGCCACCGCAGCCACACGCGCCACGGTCGCGTCGGCGTCGGTGACGTCGTGGTACCAGCCGTCGTAGACGTCGGCGAAGCGGTCGCCGTAGGTGTTCGGCCCGTATCCCTCCATGGGGTCATCTTGGGCGATGATGTCGGCCGTGGACGACCAGGCCGGCACGGGGAGCGGCGGGGGGCACGGCTGGGCCGTGCCCGGCTCGGCCGTCGAGCAGCCGGTTCGGGACGCGCCGGAGGTGCTGCCGGCCGGCGCCGGCTGGTCGTCGGCGATGCCCGCCGACCGCGTCCCGGCGTTGCCGGTGGGCTCCGACATCCCCCACATCCCGCTCCACCCCCGCACGCTGGCCGACATCCTCGACGGCGGCTTCGCGGTGTTCAAGGCCCGGCCCAAGCGCATCCTGGCGGTGACCGCGGCGTTCGTCGTGCCGGCCCAGCTGATCGCCGCCTTCCTGCAGCGGAACGTGGGCGGGGGCGGGTTCGACGTCGCCTCGGCGTTCTCCAACGACCCGACGGTCCTGGAGGAGGAGTCGACCGGGGACTGGCAGATCGTGACGCTGATCCTGGTCCTGATCGTGGCCAGCACCGCGCTGGTGTGCGTCGCCACCGCCATCGCCCACCTGGTGACCCAGTGGACGATGGGTCGCGACCCAGCGGCCGGCGAGCTGTTCGGCGTGGTCGGCCGGCGGGCGTGGCCGCTGCTGGCCTCGTTCGTGCTGGTCAAGTTGGCCGAGGCGGTCGGCGGGGCGCTCTGCTACATCGGCATCCCGTTCGTGATGACCCTGTTCCTCGTGGTCGCGCCGGTGATCGCGGTCGAGAAGGAGGGCCCGCTCGCCGCCATGGGCCGATCGGTGCGCCTGGTCCGGCCCCGCTACTTCCCGGCCATGGGCATCGCCCTGGTCATGGCACTGGTCAGCGAGCTGCTGGGCCTGGCGCTGAGCGCGCTTCCCCAGGTCCTGGCCGCCTGGATCGGGCTGGAGCGGGGCTGGCCGCTGCTCGCGCTCGGCGGCATCGCCTCCGAGCTGATCGTGCTGCCGTTCGTGGCGGCCGCGACCGTCCTGCTCTACCTGGATCTGCGAGTCCGGACCGAGGGCTTCGACATCGAGATGTCAGCCGTCCCGGTGCTGGACCGGGCGGCCACCTGACGGTGCTGCCGCCCTTCGACCTGCCGGAGCCCACCCACGACCCGGAGCGGGCCCGGCAACTCGCCGACGAGATCCTGTCCCGCCCCGAGTACCAGTGGTCGGACGACCGGACGCTCTTCGAGCGCATCGGCGATTGGATCGGCGACCGCCTGGCGGGGCTCAGCAGCAGCCTGGCCATCGGCGGGCTGCCGATATGGGTCGGCTACGTGATCCTCGGGCTGCTGCTCGCCGGCCTCGCGTACCTGCTCTACCGCACCCGGTCGGGGTGGCTCGGCGCGGTGGGGCCCGGCCGGCGCCGCGGCAGCGAGGGCCGGGTCGTCGTGTCGGCCGACGAGGAGGCGGTCGACTGGCCGGCAGAGGTCGAGCGGGCCGAAGCCGAGGGTCGCTGGCGGGACGCGCTGCGGGCCCGGTACCGCGTCCTGGTCGGCGACCTGGCGGCGCGTGGCGTGCTCGGCGACCTGGTCGGGCGGACCACCGGTGAGCTGGTGGCCGAGGTACGGGCTGAGGCACCTGCCGCCGGGCCCGCGTTCGCGTCCGCCACCGACCTGTTCGAGGCCGCCTGGTACGGCGGCGTCCCCGTCGGTCCGGGCGACCGCGACCGGTTCGTGCCCCTGGCCGACGAGGCCCGGGCCCGGGCGACCGGGCCCGTGGGGGTGCGGTGAGTACGGCCACGCGGTCGTCCGGGGCGGCCCATGCCTGGCTCGTCGGCGGGGCGATCGCGCTGGTGGCTCTGCTCGGCATCCTCTTGCTGGGGGGCGACGACACCGGGCCGCCGCTGTCGCCCGGGTCGGACGACCGGCTGGGCACCAGCGCGCTGGTGGCGCTGGCGGGCGAGCTGGGGGCGGAGGTCGACGTCGCCGACACGCTCCCGGACCTGGCGGGCGAGGGCGGACCCGACGTCGTGCTGCTGTTCCAGGACCTGCTCGACGAGACCCAGGTCGACGAGATCCAGCGCTGGGTGGACGGCGGCGGCCGGCTGGTCGTGACCGACCCGCTGTCCGGCTTCGTGCCGCCCGAGGTCGACCGCTTCGACCGGACGAGCGAGCTGGGCAGCCCCGGCGGCGTCGACGGGCGCTGCGACATCGGGGCGCTGGAGGGAATCGCGGTCTCCGGCGTCGACCCCCACAACGGCGGCGTGCTCTACCAGGCCCCCGTGGGCTCGGCGACCTGCATCGACGACCCGACGGGCGCCGCCTACGTGGTCGCCACCGACGAGGGCGCCGGCACGGTCGTGGCGCTCGGCGGGGCCGGGATCCTGGTCAACGCCGCCCTCGACGAGGGGGAGAACGCCCCGGTCGCGACCGCCCTGCTTGCTCCCGAGGCCGGCACCCGCCTGCTGGTGCTCGAGCCCGGGTTCCTGGGCGGGACCGGCGGCGGCGAGGACTCGCTCATCGATCTGATCT
This sequence comes from Acidimicrobiales bacterium, assembly GCA_035649475.1. Taxonomy (GTDB): domain Bacteria; phylum Actinomycetota; class Acidimicrobiia; order Acidimicrobiales; family VFJN01; genus ZC4RG19. Next base: position 2,183 of record DASRJM010000141.1, on the reverse strand, counting down.
CGCCGGGGGTCAAGCGGGCCCTGGTCCAGCTGGCCCTGGCGTTCGCCGTCTACGCCCTGTGGCGGGCCTGGCGGCTGGGCCGCCCGGTGCAGGAGCGCCAGCCGGTGGCGGTCGCCGGCTCCGAGCTCGTGGCGGCCGTCGGCAACCTGCTCGACCGCACCCGCTCGCCCCGGCACGCCGCCGACCGGCTGCGCGCCGACCTGTGGCGGTTCATGTCCGACCGGCTGGGCGTGCCCGCCGGTGCGCCGGTCGACGTGATGGTGGCCGTGGCCGCCGCCCGCACCGGCATCGACGAGGCGCGGCTGCGGGCCGCGCTCGAACCCCGGCCGGTGGACGACGACGGCGCCCTGCTGGAGCTGGCCCGCACCATCGACCGCATCCGTGAGGAGGTCCTCGCCCATGTCTGACGCCGAGCCCACCGACGCGCCGGCGGACCGCGATCCCCGCACCGCCATCCTGGCCGTGCGGGACGAGGTGGCCAAGGTCGTCGTCGGCCAGGACGGCACCCTGTCGGGGCTGGTGGCGGCGCTGCTCGCCCGGGGCCACGTGCTGCTCGAGGGCGTGCCGGGCGTGGCCAAGACGCTCATCGTCAAGGCGCTGGCCGCAGCAGTCGACCTCGACGTCAAGCGGGTCCAGTTCACGCCCGACCTCATGCCGTCGGACGTCACCGGCCAGTTGATCCTCGACGGGGACGGCGCGGGGAAGGCCCGGTTCCGGTTCCGGCCCGGCCCGGTGTTCACCAACGTGCTGCTGGCCGACGAGATCAACCGGACACCGCCCAAGACCCAGGCCGCGCTGCTGGAGTCCATGGAGGAGCGCCAGGTCACGATGGAGGGCGTCGCCCACCCGCTGCCCGAGCCGTTCCTGGTGGTGGCGACCCAGAACCCGATCGAGTACGAGGGCACCTACCCGCTTCCCGAGGCGCAGCTCGACCGGTTCCTGTTCAAGCTGGCCGTGGCCTACCCCAGCGCCGAGCAGGAGCAGGAGGTGCTCGCCCGCCACGACCGCGGACTCGACCCCCACGACATCGTGGCGGCCGGCGTCAAGCCGGTGGCGGGGGCCGACGACATCGCGGCCGCCCGCCGCCAGATCCAGGCGGTCCGGGTCGACCCGGCCGTGTTGGCCTACATCGTGGCGTTGGTCCGGGCCACCCGGTCGGCGCCCGCGGTCACGCTCGGCGTCTCGCCGCGCGGCGCGGCCATGGTCCTGCACGCGGCCAAGGCGTGGGCCTGGCTGGCGGGCCGGCCCTACGTGACCCCGGACGAGGTCAAGGCCGTGGTCAAGCCGTGCCTGCGGCACCGGGTCCAGCTGCGGCCCGAGCTGGAGCTCGAGGGGACCACGGTCGACGGCGTCCTCGACAGCATCCTGGCCGCGGTGCCGGTGCCCCGTTGAGCGAGCGAAGCGAGCGAACCATCAGCACAATGCGGTACTCGGCCCGAAGGGCCGATCGGTCATTGCGCGCATCCCGAAGGGTGCGCCAATGAGCGACCGTCCCGCACTCCGGCGGCGCGGGGTGCTGCCCACCCGGCGCCTGGCGCTCGCCGCCGCCGTGGCGTCGATCGGCGTGGCGGCGCTGCCCGGCGGCGGGGTGCTGGGGCCGCTGGTGGCGGTCAACCTCGGCCTGCTGGCGCTGGCCCTGATCGACGCTGCGCTGGCGCCGTCGCCGCGGAAGCTGGAGGTCCGCCGCTCGCTGCCCCCCGCCGTGACGCTGGGGACCCAGGCCGAGATCGCGTGGACCGTGCGGAACCCCTTGCGGCGGGCGCTGTGGATCTCCCTTGCCGACGAGCTGGCCCCGTCGCTGCGGGCATCGACCCGCCGGGCGAGGGCGCGGGTCCCGGCGGGCGGGACGCTGACGGCCGCCACCCCGATCCGGCCGGCCCGCCGGGGCCGCTTCGCGGTGCGGGACCTGGCGGTGCGGGTGGCGGGACCGCTGGGCCTGGCCGCCCGCCAGGCCACGCTGACCGTGCCGGGCGTGATCCGGGTGTATCCCTCGTTCCGGTCGAAGGACGAGGCCGAGCTGCGCATCCGCAGGGCCCGCATCCTGGAGGTGGGGCTGCGGTCGGCCCAGGGCCGGGGCGCGGGCACCGAGTTCGACCAGCTGCGGGAGTACACGGTCGACGACGAGTTCCGCCGGGTCGACTGGGGCGCCACCGCCCGGCTGCGCCGCCCGATCGTGCGCACCT
>DASRJM010000140.1:0-27178 GCA_035649475.1 Acidimicrobiales bacterium | reverse complement strand
GAGAGGGTGGCCGAGCCCCAGTCGCAGTACGTGCAGCCGTAGGGGCAGCCCCGATTTGTCTCGAGGATGGTGTACGGCAGCCCGATCTCCTCGCCGACCGAGTCGAACAGGCCGTTGTGGATCGGCGACGGGACGATCTCGAGGTCGTCGATGCGGTCCCGCGACGCCGTGGTGACGACGCCGCCGCCGTGGCGGTAGCTGAGCCCGGGCACGTCGCGGAGGGCGTCGAGGTCCGGTTCGCCGGTGGCGAGCGACGGCGCCAGCGCGGCCAGCGCCTCGGCCAGGGTGATCTCGCCCTCGCCGTGCACCGCGATGTCGACGTGAGGGTTGAGCGCGAAGTACTCCTGCACGTCGTCGGCGTACTTGGGCGTGTCCGGACCGCCGTGGATCGTGACGTGCTTCGGGTCCTTCTCCTTGACCGTGCGCGACGCGCCCAGGTTCCAGTGGTGCGACCACAGGTAGTTGGAGAAGAGGAACACCGCCGGTGGCTCGTCGCCGGTGAGCGCCGGGATGGTGCGGTTCATCCAGTCCCCGACGAACTCGTAGTCGTCCTCCAGCCGGCCGCCGTCGTGGGCCATCGAGTACGACATCACGAGGCCGAGCGAGAGCAGCGGGACGTCGCCGTTGGTGACGGGGACGACCCGCACGCGGGCGTGGCCGGTGCGGGCGGTCCGCTCCGCCTCCTCGACCCGTCGGGCCTCGAGGAACTCGTCGACCTTGGCCGCCCGCCGCATGGAGCGCTGGATGCCCCGGCGGAAGGCCTTGGCCGTGCGGCCGTCGTTGGTGTCCTCGCCGTCCTCGCCGGCCATCGCGAGCAGGTCGCACGCCTCGAGCCGCACGACGAGGTCGTCGAACGCCTCCCGGGACAGGGCGCGATCGCTGCAGGCCTCGAGGTGGGCCGCGAACGCGTCGTCGGGGCGCAGCGGCCGGTTGAACGCCATCGCCGCCGCCAGCTCGTCGGCGGTCAGCCGGGCGAGGACGCGGGCGTCGTGGTCGAGGTGGTCGTAGCCGTTCGGCCCGAGCCGGAACGCGACGGGCGTGACGAGCGCCAACATGTCGTCATGGGGGTCGCGGGTGGCCCGGGCGACCGGGGCGCCGGGCGGCTCCGCGAGGGCGCCGACGTCCTCGCCGAGCAGCTGGCGCTCGTCGAGGTCGCGGCGCAGGGCTCGGGAGTCGTCGTCCTCGGCCCAAAGGGCGCCCCTGCCGAGCAGCTCGAGACGGACGAGGTCGTCGTGGGAGAGGTCACGCTTGGGCGCGTCGGAGCGGGCCGGGATCGACGCCCCCCTCTTTTCGACGACGATGATCAGCGGCTGGCGCAGGTGCACGCCCGGGGCCGCAGCAACCTCTGTCAACGTCCCCTCTGACGACATCCCAGCTCCCCCCATGGCACCGTCGTGTCCCGCCCACGGTTGACGGGGGAACGATATCCCACGCTGCGCAGCGGTGGAGCGTGCACGTTCCCGTCGCCACCGGCGGGTGCCGGTGGCTCATCACGCGTGGGCCTGCCCGAAGTCCCGCAGGTGGGGCACGTGGTCCTGCCAGTCGCTCGCCGAACCGCTGCGCTTGGTGTTGAGTCGTGGCCCTACATCGAGGCCCGTCTATTGCCGCACATCGGCAAGGCGCCGTCGGCGTCGATTCGCCGCCCCTGGCTCATCGGTCGGGGGCGGTTGCGGTGGTGTGGTCCTCCCGCGTCTCGGGCACCAGACCTACCATCGAACGCGATGGCGGGCACCGATACGGATCAGGGCACCGGAGTTGAGGCGTGGGAGTACGCGATCTTCCAAGGCAGCAAGGACATGATCGCCACGGTCAACGACCTCGACGTCGAAGGCTGGCACCTCGTCAACATCATCAGCGCCGCCGACAGAGGCTTCGCGGCGATCGTCCGCCGGGCGATCGATCCCCTCCCGCCCCTCTCACCCGGCACCCCGCCCGGCTGGTATCCCGACCCATCGCCGCGGCCGCATGAGGTCCGCTTCTGGAATGGGCTGGCGTGGACCCACAACGTCGGCCGCGGCAGCGAGCATGGCCGGGACGCTCCCACGCGCCGGCCGCCCACGCCTGGGTTAGCGCAGTCGTAGCACGACCAGTCGACGGGTGTGACCGGGTGCCTAGATGTAGGTCCTAGGACCTACATCTAGCTGATCTCCGAACGCGAGTGTCGGGCGACGTGACACCCTTCGCCCATGTCCTTGGCCATGAGCGAGCACGAGCGGCAGGAGTTCCTCGCCGGTGTCCACGTCGGCGTCATCTCGATCGAGCGAGCCGACGGCCCGCCGCTCACCGTCCCGATCTGGTACGGCTACGAGCCCGGGGGGCTCGTGTGGATCATCACCGGCGCCGAATCACTCAAGGGAAGGCTGCTGAACGCCGCCCGGCGCTTCAGCCTCTGCGCGCAGACGGAGGAGCCACCCTTCTACAAGTACGTCAGCGTCGAGGGACCGATCGTCGACGTGGCACCGGCCGAGCTCGAAGCCGACCGACGCCCGCTGGCGCACCGCTACTTCGGCCCGGAGCTGGGCGACGCCTACGTGGCCAGCACCGACGAGGACGGCAACCTCAAGTTCTCGATGCGTCCGACTCGCTGGTGGTCCGTCGACTACACAAAGCTCTCCTGAGCGCAACGAGGCAGACTGCGATCACGGCGAGGTGCCGACCCGAGCGGGGGCACTGGCGATCCTCGGACGAGACCGTCTCCCGGACCTACGTGCACTGGCTGCGGGACGACCGGGACATCCCCGCCCAGATCCTGGACCGGATGCTCGGTCCTGTGCCACAGGCGTGTCACGAGGACTCGGCAGCGGGGGAGTAGCGCACTCCTCCCCTGGTCAGAGACGGTAAGTGACGGTGAGCCGGCCTGTAAGCCGGATTCTGTAGGGCGCCTCCCTTGCGGTCGGCGCCCCGGTGGCCATCCATCTTCGCGGCCTACCTGGGGACATCGGCCGGGCCAGCCGTCCCACGCTTGGCCTTGCTCCGGGTGGGGGTTGCCAGCCGCCGGGGTCGCCCCCGACGCTGGTGCGCTCTTACCGCACCGTTTCACCCTTGCCTGTGCGGGACCCCGTGCCGGGTCCCGCCATCGGCGGTCTGCTCTCTGTTGCCCTGAACCGGCAGGTCACCCCGTCCTGGCTCTCGCCAGCACCCTTGCCCTGTGGAGTCCGGACTTTCCTCGACGCCGCCGGAGCGGCGCCGCGGCCACCCGGCCGGCTCACCGTCACCCATCAGGCTACCCCCGTTGTGCCAAGCATCACCGTGAGGGAACGACGGCGCGCCGGTTGGTCGCCACCGCTCGGCAGCCGTGGTCCCGCTCACGCCGTGTGTCACACTCGGGAGGACGCACCGCTGCCGAACCGGCGCGTCCGGGGCCCTACTGCCGGCTGAAGAAGATCTGGAACTCGAAGGTGCCCTGCTCGTTGATCGACAGCACCGTGAACCCGGTCGGCGCGTCGATCCCGAAGTCGGACAGCATGACCGGCGCCTGCCCGACCACGGCGGCGGTCGAGCCCGACAGGTCGACGTCGACGTCGAGCGTCACCTCCTTGGTGACGCCGTGGATCGTGAGGTTCCCGGTGGCCGACGCGGACGCCGTGCCGCCCTCACCCAACCCGGACGGCAGCGACACCGGTTGGGTCAGCGCGAAGGTGGCGGTGGGGAACTGGTCGGTCTCGAGGCCCCGGGACCGCAGCGCCCCGTCCCGGGTGCCGCTGTCGCTCTGGAGCGTCGTCACGTTCACCTCGACGTCCACGGCCGTCACCTCGTCGCCCGCGACCTCCATCGTCCCGGTCACGTCGGGCGTGCGGCCGACCGCGGTGTTGGCGCCGATGCTCGCCAGCTCCTCGTCGAAGCGGTAGCCGGCCCAGGTCCCGCTGAAGTCGTCGAACGACCCGACCGATGTGTCGACCGCCCACGATCCGTCGAGCGTGTTGGCCCCGCCGGTCTCCTCGCTGCCGCCCGCCTGATCGAGCGTCTCTCCGGCGGTCTCGATGTTCGCCGCCTCCGGCGCGTCGTCGCGGATGAAGAAGTACCACGTGCCGAAGCCCACGATCACGAGGATCACGACCGCCACGCCGGCGAGGATCCCGAGGGTCCGTCGTGAACGCGCCATCACCCATCCCTTCGTCGGGCGGCCGCGGCCGCCACTGCTCGACTGCTCAGTGCTGCCTATACGCCGGAACCGCGCCCGCCGGTTCGCCGTCAGAAGCTGATGGCCGTCAGGTCCGGCTCCCACCCGGCGGCGCGGGACACGGCCTCGCGCCACCGGTCGCGGTCCAGCGCGCGGGCGGGCTCCACCACGGTGCGAGGGCGCCACGTGGCGGCCACGTCGTCCCACCCGCCCCAGGTGCCGACGGCGAGGCCGGCCAGGAACCCGGCGCCCAACGTCGTGGCCTCCCGCTCCGGCGACACTTCGACCGGACGCTGGGCGGCGTCGGCCACCGCCTGGACGAACGTGGCATTGGCGGTCATGCCGCCGTCCACCCGCAACCGGTCGAGCGCCAGGCCGGTGTCCGCCTCGGCCGCCTCCACGAGGTCGGCGCCGCGGTGCGCCACGCCCTCCAGCACGGCCCGCACCACCTGGCTGCGTCCGGTGCCCCGCGTGATCCCGAGCAGCGTGCCCCGGGCGCCGTAGTCCCAGATGGGTGTCCCCAGGCCGAGCAAGGCGGGCACGTAGACGACGCCGTCGGTGGTCTCGCACATCGCCGCGACGTCGTTCGACGCCTCCGCCGAGTCGATGATGCCGAGGTCGTCGCGCAGCCACTCGACGTTCGTGCCGGCCGCCAGCATCACGGCCTCCACACCCCAGGTGACGCCGGCGCCGTCCCGCCACGCGACGATCGGAAACGTGCCGTGCGCACCCTGGCGGACGGACTCGGGGCGCTCCTCGCCGACGCAGACGTCGAGCATGCCGCCGGTCCCGAACGTGATCTTGGCCAGGCCGGGCCGCACGCAGCCCTGGCCGACCAGGGACGCCTGCTGGTCGCCGGCCAGCGCGGCGATGGGCGGGGAGCCGTCGAGCGCAGCGGCCGTGCCGAGCACTCCGGTCGTATCGACGACCCGGGGCAGCGCCGAGCGCTTGATGCGCATCGCGTCGAGCCGCTTGTCGTCCCAGTCCGATGCGTCGGGCAGCAGCAGGCCGGTGACCGCGGCGTTGGACGGGTCCGTGACGTGCAGGTCGCCGTGGGACAGCTGCCATGCCACCCACGTGTCGATCGTGCCGACGCACAGGTCGCGACGGCGGTCGGGGTCGGCTGCGTCGAGCAGGTGGGCCGCCTTCGTCGCCGACTCGTTGGGCGCGAACCGCAGCCCCTCGCCCTGCCACACGAGGCAGTCGCCGACCGTGCGCAGGTCCTGCCAGCCCAGGCCGGGACCGACGGGCTCGCCGGTCGCCCGGTCCCACACGACGGTCGACGCCCGCTGGTTGGTGATCCCCACCGCGGCCACCGGCCCGCCCTCGGCCAGGGCCGTCCGAGCTACGCCGCGGGCCGCGTCGGCAAGGGCCAGCGGGTCGAACTCGACCAGGCCGGGCGCCGGAGACGATGGCAGCGCCCGGCGGTAGTGGACCGCGGTCACCGTGGCGTCGGGGTGGACGACCGACCCCCGGACGCCGGAGGTACCGATGTCGACGACGAGCAGCGGCCCGGTCACAGCCGGCTCCCCGGGGCGGCGCGCTCGGGCGCGTGGCGCGTGGTCATCCGCAGGAGTCTGCCCCATCCGCGGCACGCGCCGAGGCGCCACCGCGGCGCGTGAGCACCCGGCTCACCAGCCGCCAACCGGTCCCCACGGCGAGGGGAGGCCGAGCTTGCCCGGGTTGAGGACGCCCCGGGGGTCGAGCGCCCGTTTGGCGGCGGCCAGTACGTCGAAGGAGCCGCCCAGCGCCGCCGTCATGAACCGCGCTCGGTTGAGGCCGACGCCGTGGTGATGGCTGAGCGACCCGCCGGCCGCCAGGACCGCGCCCTGACCGGCGTCCCACAGCTCGCGGTAGTAGGCGTCCCGTCGCTCGGCGGCGACCTGGCCGGCGAACGTGAAGTAGAGGCAGCCGCCGGAGGCGTAGCTGTGGGACTGGTGGGCCGACGCGGCGACTGTGCCCTCCACCCCGAGCAGCGCGGCCAGCGTGGCGTCGTAGATCACTGGCAGGTTCGTCCACGAGCCGGTGACCTCCATCGTGTCGACCGTGTAGCCCCGGGACGTGAGCGCCTCGAGCGCGGCCACGTCGTTGCGGCGCTCCAGCCAGTGGGCGACGTGGGCGGGGTCGCCGGGCTCTCCACCGGCGAGCCGGGCCGCCTCGGCCACCACGGACGTCGTCGCCGCGACCAGTGACTCGTCGCCCTCGTCCAGCGCCAGCAGCAGCGCCTTGTCGCCCGTGTGGTAGGTCCGGTCGGCCTCGGCGGCGTCGTAGAGCCGCAGGACGGCGGGGGTGGCGCCGCGCTGGACGGTGGCCCGCATCGCTTCCAGCCCGGCGGCGAACGACGGCAGCAGCCAGGCACCTCGGGCCTCGTGGGCCGGGGCCGGGTGCAGGCGCAGGCGGGCGCCGGTGATGACGCCGAGCGTGCCCTCGCTGCCCACGAACAGCTGGGTGAGGTCGGGGCCGACCGCGGCCCGGGGGAAGCCGCCGGTCGTGACGTGGCGGCCGTCGGCCAGGACCACGTCCAGGCCCTCGACCATGTCCTCGATCTTCCCGTAGCGGCCCGACAGCTGGCCTGCAGACCGGCACGCCAGCCACCCGCCGACGGTCGACAGCGCCACGGACTGGGGCCAGTGCCCGAGCGTCAGGCCGTGCCCGGCTCGCAGCGCGTGCTCGAGGACGTCGCCGAAGGTCCCGGGCAGGACGTCGAGCACCAGCGACGTCGCGTCCACCTCGACGATGCCGGCCATGCCGGTCAGGTCGAGGACGACGCCGCCGTGCAGCGGAACCGACGCCCCGCACACGCCGCTGCGCCCGCCGGCCGCTGTCACCGGGACCCGGGCCTCGTCGCACACGGCCAGCACGGCCGCCACCTCGTCGGCGTCGGCAGGCCGCGCCACGGCCGCCGCCAGGCCGGCCACCTGCCCCTCGGTGGCCCAGGACATCGCCAGCGGCCACCAGTCCCGACTGGCCTCGGCGACGGCGGCGGGTTCGACCGTGACTTCGGCGCACGCCGCCCGCAGGCGGCGGATCAGGGCGTCGTCGACCTCGACCCGGGCGGCCGCCAGCCGGGGCGTGACGCCGGCACCGCCGCCGGCCAGCGGGATCGGGGGCGTGGGGGCCCCGGGACCGACCGGGGGCAGCTCGGTGGACGGCGTCATGCGCCGCATCCTTGCCGATCGGGCCCGCCGGAGTCCTACCAGGGCGGTAGCGGCGGCGGATCGCCGGCCCGGCCCATCAGCCAGGCCAGCAGGGTCCGGCGGTCGTCGAGGCTCAGGCGGGCCGGCAGCCCGGCCAGCGAGCGGGGCAGCTCGGTGTCGACGTACGCCGCGGACCAGTCGGCGGGACCGAACTCGAGGCCGAGGTCGGCGTGGTGGACCTCCACCTCCCGCCAGCGGCGGAACGGCAGGTCGGCGCAGGCGAGCAGCTCGCCGGCGGGATTGCGTCCGAACCCCTGGGCCCACACGGACTCGGAGGTGGCGTCCCAGGCGAGTTCCAGGCGGGCGATCGCGCCGGCCAGGTCCGCCACCAGCTCGGCGGCAGGACGGCCCGCGCCGGCCTCGATGTCGGCCGCCCGGCCCTCGGCGCCGCCCTGGTACTGGTCGGCGATCCCGCCGTCCGCCGCGCCCTCCAGCATCCGGACGTGGGCATCGGCATTGCGGGCCAGGTGGGTGATGACGTGGCCGACGGTCCAGCCAGGCAGGCGGCTGGGGCGGGCGACTGCGGCGTCGTCGAGGCCCGCGAGCCCGGTCAGCAGGCGGGCGTGCGCCTCGCGGGCCCCGGCCAGCGCAGCTGCGGTCTCGAGCGGCGGGGCCAGGAGGTGCTCGGTGTCGCGGGGCAGGGTCATCACACGCCGCCGGCGACCGCGACCGACTCGGGCAGGCCCGGCGCCTCGCGCTCCCGTTCGGCGGCGGCCCGGTAGGCGGCGACCTGGGCGGCCCGTTCGTCCTCCGACCAGCCGAGCTCGGTGGCCAGGAGCGCGGCCACGTCGTCGGCCGCGCCCGCGGTGGCGTCGCGGGCCCGCAGCCGGGCCCGCGTGCGGCGGGACAGGACGTCGTCGAGGGTGGTCGCCATCTCGTAGCGGGCCGCGTACAGGGCCTCGACCCTGCGGTACGGCAGCCCGGGCACCAGCGGTTCGGCCAGGGTCGGGTCGGCCGCCACCATCGCCCGGAGGACGCCGGATTCGCCGCCGTAGCGCTCGGCCAGGTGGGGGTCGGTCTCGCGGATCTCCTCCCAGCCGTCGGCGCCCCGCAGCGCAAGCTTGCGGGTGCGGCTGCGGCCGGACCGGCGGGGGAGCGGGTCGTCGACGGCGGCGACCGCGGCGTCGACCGTGTCCTCGGCCATCTCGCGGTAGGTGGTGAGCTTGCCGCCGGTGACCGTGACCATGCCGCCCGGCGAGGTGGTGACCCGGTGGCGGCGGGACAGGTCGGCGGTGCGCCCGCTGGCCACGTCGCTGACGAGCGGGCGCAGGCCGGCCCAGGTGCCGAGCACGTCGGACTCGGACAGGGGCTCGCGCAGCGAGCGGTTCATCGCGCCGAGCAGGTAGGCGACGTCCTCGGCCGTGCACTGGGGGTCGTCGGGGTCGCCGTCGTAGTCGGTGTCGGTCGTGCCGATGTAGGTCACCGACCCCTCGCCGCCGATTCGCCCGTCGGCCCCCGGCCACGGCACCACGAACACCGAGCGGCGATCCTTGGGCACCGGGACGACGGCGGCGATGTCGTTTTGGACCGTGTCCCAGGGCACCGTGATGTGGATGCCCTTGGCGGGCCGGATGCTGTGGGCGCCCGGGCCTTCCTCGAGCGCCCGCACATCGTCGGCCCACACGCCGGTGGCGTTGACCACGACCCGGGCGTCGACCTCGATGGTGCCGCGGCCGGTGTCGACCACCGCGCCCCGGACCCGGTCGCCGGAGCGGCGCAGCGCGGTCACGCCGGCGTGATTGGCCACCACCGCCCCGAAGTCGAGCGCCGCGGTGCGGGCGATGGCGAGGGTGAGCCGGGCGTCGTCGGTCTGGGCGTCGTAGTACAGGTAGGCCCAGGCCAGGCGGTCGTCGAGCGTCGGCATGTGGGCCCGGGCCGCGTCCCGGCGGAGCCGCTTGTGGAGCTTGCCGATGCGCAGGCCGCCGGTGAGGTCGTACATCCACATGGCGGACCCGAGGGCCCGCGCCACCTGCTTGGGGATGAGGCCCTCCTTGCCGGTGAACACCGGGATGAGGAACGGCAGCACCTTGACGAGGTGGGGGGCGTTGCGCAGCAGGCGCTGGCGCTCGTGGAGCGCCTCGTAGACCAGGCGGACGTCGCCGTTCTGCAGGTAGCGCAGGCCACCGTGGACGAGCTTGGACGACTTCGACGACGTGCCGGATGCCAAGTCGTGCCGCTCGACCAGCGCGGTGCGCAGGCCCCGGGCGGCGGCGTCGAGGGCCACGCCGGCGCCGGTGATGCCTCCGCCGATGACCAGGATGTCGAACGTGCCGGTGCCGAGGAGGGCCAGGTTGTCGTCGCGATCGAAGGTGCCGAGGGGCATGGGTCGTTCCCGGGGGAGGAGACGGCTGTGAGCCTAACGGCGGTCTCCCGCAGGCCGGGTGCGCGAGATCGCCGACCCGACCTTACGGTGTAGGGGTCGGGCGTCCCTGCCAAGTCATGCATAGCCCCTTGCCACGGGCGTTGCGGGGTGCCAATATCGACCGTCCCCCGGCGGCGGGCCAGCGTGAACGAGGCGGTCCTCGCACTGTTTGCGTCGGGCTCCCCGGGGACAAGACATTCGGTCTGGGGCTCGTCTTGCGGTCGAGCCGCGACTGCGTACACCGACGTTCCAGTCACACGGAGACCTTCCCGCCACCATGAAGCAGACCTGGCGCCAGCAGGCCGCCTGCCGCGGCCTGGACCCGCTGATCTTCTACCCGGTCACCGACGAGGAGGCCGAGTACGCCAAGGACGTGTGCGACGAGTGTCCCGTCCGGGAGGCATGCCTCGAACACGCCCTCGCCGTTCGCGAGAAAGAGGGCGTGTGGGGAGGCGCCACCGAGCGCGAGCGACGGCGCATCATCCGCCAGCGCCGTCGCGCCTCGTGACCCGCCGGTGACCGAACCGCCCGCCGGCACGCCCGCCGACGTGACGGCCGGCGCCCCGTTCGCCGGCTGGCCCTCGGTGCTGGGCACGCTGTCCGGCGGCGCGGACCTCAGCGGCGAGCAGGCGCGGGCGGTCATGGCCGAGATCCTCGATGGCGCCGCCACGCCCGCCCAGATCGCCGGGTTCATCGTCGCGTTGCGCATGAAGGGCGAGACGGTCGAGGAGCTCACCGGCATGGTCGAGGCCATGCTGGGCGCCGCCGACCGGGTCACGCTCGACCCGGGCATCGACGCGGTCGACATCGTGGGCACCGGGGGCGACCGGGCACACACCATCAACGTGTCCACCCTGTCGGCGCTGGTCGTCGCCGGCGCGGGTGGCAAGGTGTGCAAGCACGGCAATCGGGCGGCGTCGTCGTCCACCGGCGCGGCCGACGTGCTGGAGGCCCTGGGCGTCCGCATCGACTGCGGCCCCGCGCTGGTGGCCCGGTGCGTGGCCGAGGCGGGCATGGGGTTCTGCTTCGCGCCCCGGTTCCATCCGGCGATGCGCCACGTGGGCCCGTCCCGCCGCGAGCTCGGCATCCCCACGGCGTTCAACTTCCTTGGCCCGCTGGCGAACCCGGCCGGCGTGCGCCGCCTGATGATCGGCGTCGCCGACCCGTCGATGGCCGAGCGCATGGTCGGCGTGCTCGCCGCCCGTGGCAGCGAGCGGGTCCTGGTCGTCCACGGCGACGACGGCCTCGACGAGCTGACGATCGCGACGACATCGCAGGTCGTCGAGCTGCGGGACGGCCGCATCCGCACGTACACGATCGACCCGGGCGAGCTCGGCCTCACCCTGGCACCGGGCGAGTCGGTCGTCGGTGGCGACCCCGCCACCAACGCCACGCTGACCCGCGCCGTGCTGTCCGGCGAGCCGGGCCCGCACCGCGACATCGTCAGCCTCAACGCGGCCGCCGGCCTCGTGGCCGCCGGCATGGCCGACGATCTCCACCAAGGCCTCGACGCCGCACGGGCATCCCTCGACGACGGGGCGGCCGCCGCCGCGCTGGACCGGCTCGTGGCGGTGTCGAACATGCCCGAGGAGTGAGGCGCGTCGCCACTGTGCGCGAGCTTGACGCCCGGGAGCGCGCGCCGTTGACTGGCGCAGTGATCACGGATGCCCCGCAGCCGTCCGGGGACCCGACCCGCGACCGGCTGGTCGCCGCCGCCGCAGACGTCTTCGCCGAGAAGGGCTACGACGGCGCGGGCGTGCAGGAGATCGCCCGGCGAGCCGGCTTCACCACCGGCGCCATCTACGGCCGGTTCCGGGGCAAGGCCGAGCTGCTGCTGGCCGCCATCGAGGCCCAGTCCGGAGACGAGTTCGAGCAGCTGTTCGCCGAGCACCGCTTCGAGGGCAAGGCGACCGACATCCTCACCACGGTCGGGTCGCACCTCGTCACCGAGGAGTTCGACAGCGGCCAGGCCCTGCTGCTCGAGGCGTTCGTCGCCGCACGCCGCGAGCCCGAGGTGGCGGTCATGCTGCGCCGGGTCATCGAGCAGCGCACCGCGACCCTCGCGGCCCTCATCACCGAGGCCAAGCGCACGGGCGGCATCGACGAGGACCTCGACACCTTCTCGATCGTCCGCTTCTGCCACGCCGTGGGCTTCGGCTTCCTGCTGTTCGGCGCCGTCAGCCTCGACCGGCCGGACGCCGCGCCGTGGGAGACGCTCATCGAGCGCCTCGTCGGTGCCGTCGCACCGGAACCGGGCCCAGAGGCCGACGAGACGGCGAACGACGACGCATCGTCCTGACCGCCGCCGCCGACGGTGCCGGTGCCGGCGGCCGGGGATCAGTCGATCCCCAACCCCCACATCGACTCGAGGTCGTGCCGGGAGTAGGCCTGGAAGGCGATCATCGTGGTCGTGTGCACGATGCCGTCGAGCGCCGAGATGTTCCGCGTCACGACATCGGCCAACTCCTCGTGGTGCCGCACCCGCACGACGGCGACCAGGTCGAGGTCCCCGGTGACCGAGTAGACCTCGGCCACTCCCTCCACGTCGGCGATCTCCGACCCCAGGTCGGCGATGCGGTCGGGCTCGGCGTGGATCAGGACGAAGGCGGTCAACACGCACGGCAGCGTAGACCTCCTGGATCGGCGCCCGATCCGCCCGGCACGACCCCGCACAGCTCGCCGTCGACGTGCACGAGCCGGACCCGATCCGCATGGCGGTCGAGCCACGAGGCGACGGTCGCCAGCTCGTCGGCCATGTCCAGCGGCACCGGCCCCTCGTCGGGTAGCGGTGGCAGTGGCAGGTCCCCGGCCGGCTCGCACAGCCGGCGAAGCGCGGCGTCCGGGGCATCACCGGGGCCGGTCCCACCAGCGTCGGCCCGACCGGCCGCGGTCGGCGTCCCGGGCCAGCCGGCTGTTGTGGCCCCGTCTCCCGGCCGCTCGCAGGCACCCCACGCCCGTACCAGCCGCCCGCGCCGGAGCTCGACACCGGCGTCGCCGGGTAGGTCGACGACGATCCGCTCCGCCCGCCGCAGGGCGTCGATGCGATGCTGACGCCGCAGCGCCCGCTCGACCACGTCCAGGCCCTCCCCGGCGACGACCGCGTCCTCGTGGCGTCCAACCTCCGCCAGGGCACGGAACCGCCACCGCAGCGGCGCCAAGACCGCGTCGCCGTCTCCGCTCACTGCCGCCTCCAACCGGTCGATCGCCGGACCACCGTCGCCCACTGCGGCCGTCAACGCCCCCACGACCACCCGCGCCGCACGGGTCGACGGCAGCGGGCCCAACCAGCCGGGGCCGGCCTGCACCGCGCTCCGCGCCACGGAGAGTCGCGGCGTCCGCCCGCCCACACCCCGGGCGTATCGGTAGCCCTGCCATCGCCCGGCCCGGTTGAACCGGGGCTCGAGCGCGTGCACCAGCCGTACCGCCAGCACCCCCGCCTCCAACGACGAGCTGCAGACCACGTGCTCGAGTCGGTGGGCGCTCTGGAGCACCGGCCCGATGGCCCGCAGGCGCGGCCCCGACCGCACCGTGAACAGCGACCGCACCCGCGTGCGCAGGTCCGGTGCGCTGCCGACGTACAACGGCCGACCCTGCCCGTCGCGGAACACGTACACCCCGGGCACCCGCGGCAGACGGGCGGTCATCCGCAGCTTGGAGGCGTAGGGCCGGCGTGCGACCGACGGCAGCCGCAGCAGATCGTCGAGCTCGGTCACGCCCAGCGGGCCGGCCCGCTCCAGCAGCAGGTGCAGCAGCTCGGCCGTGGCCAGCGCGTCGTCGAGCGCCCGGTGGGTCGGCCGGTGGGCCAGCCCGAAGCGGGCCGCCAGGGTGCCGAGCCGGCAGTCCATCACGTCGTCGTCCTCGCCGAGCAGGCGCCTCGCCAGCGCCACCGTGTCGACCGTCGGCATGCCCATCCGCCCGCGGTCGGCGGCGGCCAGGGCCGCGTCCAGGAAGGACACGTCGAATCGCACGTTGTGCCCGACGAGCACGGACCGGCCCACGAACTCGAGCAGGGCCGGGAGCACCTGGCGCACGGGCGGAGCCGGGCCGACCATGGCCTGCGTGATGCCGGTGAGGAGCGTGATGAACGGGGGTATGGGTACCCCGGGATTCACCAGCGTCTGGAACGTGCCGAGGCACTCGCCGCCGCGGAACTTCGCGGCACCCACCTCGGTGATGGTGCACTCTGCCGGCGAAGCGCCGGTGGTCTCGAGGTCGACGACGCAGAACGTCACGTCGTGCAACGGGGTGGCAACGTACGGGCCGGAACGCACGGGGAGAACACTAGCGAACGTATGTACGGTTGTGCACGCGGTCGATGAGAAATATCTCTGATACCGGCGCCACCAGGGATCCGACGTCGGGAGGACACATGCTGCTCGAGGGCAAGACGGCCGTGATCTACGGCGGGGGCGGGGCCATCGGCAGCGCCGTCGCCCGCACGTTCGCCCGCGAGGGCGCCCGTGTGTTCCTCGCCGGCCGCACCGAGCCGCCGCTGGAGAAGTCGGCGGCCGACATCCGTGACGCCGGCGGCCGGGCCGAGATGGCCGTCTTCGACGCCCTGGACGAACAGGCGGTGAACGAGCATGCCGACGCCGTGGCCACGCAGACGGGGTCGCTCGACGTCTCGTTCAACCTCATCTCGTTCTGCGAGGCGCCGGGCATGCCGCTGGTCGACCTCGCTCCCGACACGGTGCTCGAGCCCGTGTCCGTCGCCGTGCGGTCGCTGATGCTGAGCGCGCGGGCGGCTGCCCGCCACATGATGCGGCAGCGGTCGGGCGCCATCCTGGTGTTCGGCGGCTACGCGGACCCGTGGACCGGCTATTACCTCGGGGGGCTTCAGGCGGCCTTCCAGGCGCAGGAGGCGCTGCGGCGGCAGCTGGCCTCCGAGCTCGGCGCCTACGGCGTCCGCGTGATCTCGCTGCAGACCGGCGGCATCGCGGAGACGCTGCCGGCGTGGGTCGAGGGCCGTGAGCGCATCGTCGCCGACATCGAGGCCCGCACCATGCTGGGCCGCAGCGCCACGCTCGAGGACGTCGGCAACGTCGCCGCCTTCGCCGCGTCGGACCGGGCCCGTTCCATGACCGCGACCGCGTTCAACATCACCGGTGGTGCCGAGGTGGATTGAGACCGCTGGGTAGGCTGCGGCCGTGCCCATCCGCTACCGCTGCTCCGCCTGTGGCAACCTCACCCGTTTCGACGTCGTGACCTCGAAGCGCATCCGCGCGTACCACCACTACACGGTCGGTGGTGAGCTCCGGATCGAGGACGAGACCGTGCTCGACGAGCGGGTCGACGACGTCACGTGCCGATGGTGCGGCAACGGGGCCGCCGTCGAGCGGATCGAGGGCGGTGGGGACGGCGCGGCCGAGGAGCCCGCGGTCGCGTCCGAGCGCCCGGGGGCGACCTGAGCGACCCCGCGGGCGTGATCCGTCCGGCGGTCGAGTCCGCACTCGCCGTCGCCCGCTCCGGCCTCGCGGCCGACCCGGTCGTGCCGCCACCCGTCGCCCTGCGCCCCTACGTCGGCTTCGCCAAGCTGACGCCGCAATCGCTGCGGGCGATCGCCCGGGTCGTCGAACGGGACGACGAGTTCCGGGCCCGCGTGGTCGAGGCGGTCGACGAGGCCGACGTGGGGCGCGCCGGCTGGCTGTGGCTGGCGCGTCCCGACGGCTGGGAGCACGAGCTCGACGAGCTCGAGGCGGCGTCGGCGGCCCGCACGGCCGACGAGGCCGAGGCGCGGGAGGAGCGGTCCGCCATCCGCCGGCTCGCGTCGGCGCAGGCGGCGGCGCTGCGTGCCGAGGCCGAGGCGGCGTCCCGGCTGGCCGACCTGGAGGCGCTGCGGGCGGAGCTCGGGTCCGAGCGGGACAAGCGGCAGGCGGCGGACGGGCGGGTCGCCGACCTGGAGGCGGAGGTGGCCACAGTGACCGCGGCCCGGGCGGAGGCCGTGCGCAACCTCAAGGCCGCGGAGGCCCGGGCGGTGGAGCGCGGCACGGAGGTCAACAGATTGCGGGCCCGGGTGCGGGCACTGGAGGCGGAGGCCCAGCAGGGCGGGACGACCGGCGTCGGACATCCGGGGCCGCCGACACCTCCTCCGTCCGCACCTCCTCCGTCCGCGCCGAGTGCGCAGGGTGCGCCGCCCAGCGGTGGGGCGTCGTCGACGTCGCCGGAGTCGACCGCCTCGCCGCCTCCCGCCTCGCCGTCCCCCGCCTCGGCGTCGCCCGGGGCACCGGACCGGGAGGCCATCGCCGGGGAGATCGCCCGGGCGGCGTCCGGCGCGGCCGAGGTGGCCGAGGGGCTGGCGGCGCTGGCACGGCTCCTGGGTGGATCGGTCGACGCAGGCGACCCGGCCGCAGCGGCGCTGGCCGGAGCGGCGGCGGAGCCCGGACTGTCGGTGCCCGGGGCGGGCGGCGCCGAGGCCGACAGCGCCCGGCGGGTGCCGCTGACGCTGCCCGGCGGCATGTTCGACGACTCGGTCGAGGCCGCCGACCACCTCCTGCGCACCCCGGGCGTGACCCTGATCGTCGACGGCTACAACGTCTCGATGGCCGGCTGGCCCGACGCGGGCGCGGCCGAGCAGCGGCGCCGGCTCGTGGCCTCGCTGCACGACCTGGCGGCCCGCACGTCGACGCCCAGCGAGGTCGTGTTCGACGGGGCCGAGGTCGAGGCGCTGGCCGTGCCGGCGCCCCGGCGCCAGCTGGTCCGGGTTCGCTTCTCGCCGCCGGGCGTGGAGGCGGACGACGTCGTGATCGACCTGGTCAGGCGCCTGCCGGCGGCCACGCCGCTCGTGGTGGCGTCGAGCGACAACCGGGTGCGCGAGGGGGTGCGGCGGCTCGGCGCCAACGTGATCCACTCCCGCCAGCTGGTGGAGCTCCTGGCCCGCCGCTGAGCCCTCGCGGCGCTTCACTGTCACACCCCGTTCGTAGGGTCTCCGCCGTGGAGCAGATGTCCGAGCCGCTGGACGGCCGATGCCGAGGAGACGACCGTGTCCCGAGCGAGCAGCACCCCGGCCGATCCGCCGCCGCGCCGCGACGGCGTGCTGGTGATCGACTGCGACGACTGCGCCATGCAGGGCACCTCCGCCTGCTCGGACTGCGTCGTCACCTACATCTGCTCGCGTGCGCCCGGCGAGGCCGTGGTGGTCGACGTGGCCGAGGAGCGGGCGATCCGACTGCTGTCGGGCGCCGGGCTCCTGCCGCAGCTGCGCCACGTGCGGCGCACCGGCTGACGGCGACCGCCGGCGGGAGTTGCCGCCAGGGGTCGGGGTCGGCACGATGGCGGCCGTGCCAACGGCGTCACGCCCCGAGCGCCGCGTCCCCGACGCAGCGGAGCTGGTGGCGCTCGGGCGCGCCCACGGCCTCGACGCCGTGGGCGTGGCGCCGGCCGAGCCGTTCGCGACGACCCGCCACCACCTGGAGCGGCGCCGTGCTGCCGGGTACCACGGCGGCATGTCCTTCACCTACCGGCGGCCCGAGCGGTCGTGCGACCCGGGGATGGCGCTGCGGGACGCGCGGGCGTTGGTGGTGGCCGCCCGTGGCTACCGGCGGGCTGCTCCGCCTGCGGTCCACGGCGATCCGTGTGGGTCGGCCGCCGACTCGGCGGTCTCCCCGGCCGGGCGGGTGGCCCGCTACGCCTGGGCGGACCACTACGGGCCGCTCCGCACCGCGCTCACGGCGGTCGCCCGGCGGATCACCGCCGACGGCTGGCGGGCCCGGGTGGTGGCCGACGACAACGCACTGGTCGACCGGGAGGCGGCGTACCGCGCCGGACTCGGCTGGTACGGCAAGAACGCCAACCTGCTCCTGCCCGGGGAGGGCAGCTGGTTCGTCCTCGGATCGATCGTCACCGACGCCCCGCTGGAGGCGACCCGGGACCGGGTCGACGACGGCTGCGGCACCTGCACGCGGTGCCTCGACGGTTGCCCGACAGGAGCGATCGTGGCGCCCGGCGTGGTCGACGCCCGCCGGTGCCTGGCCTGGCTGCTCCAGGTCGAGGGGCCGTTCCCGCGGGAGCACCGGGTGGCGCTCGGCAATCGGATCTACGGCTGCGACGACTGTCAGGAGGTCTGTCCACCCAACCGTCGCGTCCACCGCACGCGGCCCTCCACCGAGGCCGAGCCCGACGCGCAGCCGGCCGTCGACCTGGTCGACCTGCTCGCTGCGCCGGACCACGAGCTGCTCGCCCGTTACGGGCGGTGGTATATACCCCGGCGCGAGGCCCGGTACCTGCGGCGCAACGCCCTGGTGGTCCTCGGCAACGTGGGGGACGGCACCGATCCCCGGGTGGTGGCGGCTCTCCGGGGGGCGCTGCGGTCGGACGACGGGTTGGTGCGGTCCCACGCCGTGTGGGCGTCCCGGCGAGTGGGCCGTGACGACCTGCTGACCGGTGAGGGGCTGGACCTCGACGCCGATCCCGATCCGCTCGTGCGGGCCGAGCTGACCGCACCGGTCGAGCAGCGCTGATCCGCACCGAGGACGTCATCGCATGACGCACCTGCTCGTCACCAACGACTTCCCGCCCAAGGTCGGGGGCATCCAGTCCTACCTGTGGGAGCTGTGGCGCCGGCTGGACCCGACCGGGTTCACCGTGCTCACGACGCCGTACGACGGCGCGGGGGCGTGGGACGCGGAGCAGCCGTTCCGGGTCGTGCGGACCCGGGAGAGGGTGCTGTGGCCGACGCCGTCGCTGGCGCGTCGGATCGATGTGCTGGCGGCCGAGGTCGGGGCCGGCCTGGTCGTGCTGGACCCGGCGCTGCCGGTGGGGCTCGTCGGGCCGCGGCTCGACCGGCCCTACGGGTTGGTCCTGCACGGGGCGGAAATCACGGTGCCCGGACGGCTGCCGGGGGCGCGGTCGCTGCTCGGGCACGTGCTGCGGGGGGCGTCGGAGGTCATCGCCGCGGGCGGCTACGCGGCGGCCGAGGCGGAGCGGGCGGCCGGACGGCGGCTGCCGGTGACGCAGGTGCCGCCGGGGGTCGATCCGGAGCGGTTCCGGCCGCTGGATCCGGAGCAGCGGGCCAAGGCGCGCGCGCTGTTCGACCTGCCGGCCGACGGGCGGGTGATCGTGAGCCTCAGCCGGCTCGTGCCGCGGAAGGGCATGGACGTGCTGATCGAGGCCGCGGCGCGGCTGGCGCCAGGGCGGCCGGATCTGATCGTGGCCATCGGGGGGGCCGGTCGGGACCGGTCCCGGCTGGATCGGCTGATCGCCAGGACCGGGGCGCCGGTGCGGATGCTCGGGCGGGTGCCGGAGCCGGACCTGGCCGCCCTGTACGGCTGCGCGGACGTCTACGCCATGCTGTGCCGGAACCGGTGGGCCGGGCTGGAGCAGGAGGGCTTCGGGATCGTGTTCCTCGAGGCGGCGGCGTGCGGCGTGCCGCAGGTCGCCGGCGCGAGCGGGGGCGCGGCGGAGGCCGTGGTCGACGGCGCGACAGGGTTCGTCGTCACCGAGCCCGGCGACGCCGGGACCGTGACGGCGGCGCTGGCCCGCCTGCTCGACGACCCGGACCGGCGAGCGGAGATGGGCGCGGCGGCGCGGCGGCGGGCCGAGGCCGAGTTCTCCTACGACGTGCTGGCCGAGCGCCTGGCCGGGGAGCTGGACCGGTGGTGAGCGCGGAGGACCCCCCGCCGGTGGCACCCGTGCCTGGTGGAGAGGCGCACGTGGGGGACGACGCCGGGGAGCGGATCCTGCAGGTCGACGTGTGGGCGACGGGCGTCTTCGTGGTCGTGGCGGTGGCGGCGGCGATCGTGCCGCGGCCGATGCTCGTCCTGGCCGTGCCGCTCGAGCTCGTGCTGTTCGTGGCCGGGTCGGCGGCGTTCCTGTGGGCCTACGCCGTGGCGGTGAGCCGCAGCCGGTTCGAGGTCGTGACGATCGGCGGCGCGTTCCTCCCCGGCAAGGACGTGATCCCGGCCCGGGCGGTGCGCATCCTCCGGCTGGCGCTGGCGGTCCAGGTCGTCGTGGCCGTCGCGGTCGCCGCGGCCCGTCCGTTCACGGCGGCGGCGTTCGCCGTGCTGGTCCCGATGCTCGGGCTCGGGCTGATGGCGCTGTACGGCGCCCGGTTCGGGCGCTTCGCCGCCAAGCCGGACGAGAGCGACGAGGTCGGAGGCGACCACGTCGAAGGCGACGAGCCCGCCCGGGACGGTCCGGACAGCGGATGAGCGCGGGCGCACTAACGTGCGCACGTCCCGTCCGAGTCCACGCAAGGGGGCCGCTCGACATGGCTGACCAGACGACGCAGCACATGGTCGTCGGCGCCTCTCCCGAGCGCACCTGGGACGTGCTCACGGACTTCGAGGACTACCCCACCTGGGCCCAGGACCTGAAGTCGGCCGAGATCGTCGACCTCGACGAGGAGGGCCGGCCCCGCGACGTCGCGTTCCGGGCCGCAGCGATGGGGCGCAGCACCAGCTACACGCTCCGCTACGACTACAGCAAGGCGCCGCAGGTCCTGGCGTGGCGCCTGCTGCGGGGCGACATCACCCGCAAGCTCGACGGTTCCTACGAGCTCGCCCCGGTCGACGGCGACCCCGACCGCACGGCCATCACCTACCACCTGGAGGTGGACCTGCTGGTCCCCCTCCCGGGCTTCGTCAAGCGCCGGGCCGAGAACCGGCTGCTGGCGACCGCCCTGCGACAGCTCCGGTCCCACCTCGAGACGTGACCGCGACCGCTGGGGGATGGATGGGCGGCGCCGAGCCGGCCCGGGTACTGCTGTTCACCGGCAAGGGTGGCGTCGGCAAGACCACCGCCTCGGCCGCCACCGCGCTCCGCTGCGCCGACGCCGGGCTCCGCACGCTGGCGCTGTCCACGGACCCGGCGCACTCGCTGGGCGACGCCTTCGACACCCCGCTCGGCCCGCTGGTGGCGCCCGTGGCGCCCAACCTCTACGCCCAGCAGCTCGACGCCCAGGACCGCATGGAGGACGCCTGGGCGGACATCCAGCGCTACCTGCTGGAGGTCTTCCGCTGGGCCGGCGTCGAGGGCCTGGAGGCGGAGGAGCTGTCGGTGATCCCGGGCCTCGACGAGGTCTTCGCCCTGACCGACATCAAGCAGCACGCGAGCTCGGGCGAGTGGGACGTCGTGGTCGTCGACTGCGCGCCGACCGCCGAGACGATCCGCCTGCTGTCGCTGCCCGACGTGCTCGGCCGCTACATGGAGCGCCTCTTCCCCCTGGGCCGGCGGGTCAACCGGGTGGTGGCGCCGATCGTGGCCAAGGTGTCGAGCCTGCCGACCGCCGGCGACGAGGTGTTCGCCGCCACCCAGCGGTTCTACGACCGGCTGGACGGCGTGCGGGGGATCCTGACCGACGGCCGCCGCACGAGCGTGCGCCTCGTCGTCAACCCGGAGCGGATGGTCATCGCCGAGGCCCGCCGCACCCACACCTACCTCGCGCTGTTCGGCTACCACGTGGACGCGGTCGTGGCCAACCGCCTGCTGCCGGACGACGTGACCGATCCGTGGTTCGCCCGGTGGAAGGCGGCGCATGCCGAGCACCTGGCCGCCATCGAGGACGGCTTCGCCCCCGTGCCCGTGCTGCGGGTCTCGCTGCAGCCGACCGAGCAGGTGGGGCTGGAGGCGCTGCGGCACTTCGGCGACGCGCTGTACGGCGACGAGGACCCGACCGCCCGCTACGGCGACAGGTCGCCGCTAGGCGTGCGCCGGCGGGGCGACGCGCTGGTGCTGGAGATCCAGCTGCCGTTCACCGAGCGTGACGACCTGGAGGTGGGCCGAACGGGTGACGAGCTGCTGGTACGGGTAGGCCCCTACCGTCGGTCGCTGGTGCTGCCCGACGCGCTGCGGCGGCGGTCCGTGGCCGGTGCCGAGCTGCGGGACGGGACGCTGGCGGTCACGTTCCGCGACGCCGAGCGCCGCCCGGCCGGGGCCACCACCTGACAGGGGAGGAGCGAGCGATGGACCACATCACGAACGGCCACGGGCCCGACGGCGACGGCGCCGCGGGCGAGCGGGTGGCGACGGACGTGCACGAGCGGGCGCGGCAGGGCGTCGAGCACCTGCAGGCGGCGGCGCGGGAGTTGATCCAGGCCGCGAGGGCCGCACTCGACGTGGCCGAGGAGCTCGTGAACGACCCGGAGGCGGTGGCATCGCTGGCCGGCGTGGTAACGACCTTCGGTGACCTCGCCCGGCGGGTGACCGGCACGGGATCCTGGCCGCCCGCCGCGCACTCCCGGAACGGCGGGGCCGACGAGGCCGACAGCCGCGTCGAGCGCATCACCGTGCGCTGACCGGCGGCGCATCGCACCCCAGGGTGACGGGCGCCCGGAGCCTGGCCGCCCGGGTGGCGCCACGAGCCGGCGGCGCGGACTGACCCCCGGCACGGGGCAAGCGGGTCGCCTACCATCGCCCCGACACCTCCGATCCGGATGGCGGGTGCCGGGTGGGAACCGTCCGACGATCGACGATCGCACCACAGGAGGCGCCGTGGCGGCCATCACCCAAGCCGCGATCAGGGAGCTGGCAGCGATCAAAGGCGACAAAGCGCCCATAACGTCCTGCTATCTCGACGTCGACGGCCGCCGGGTGGCCCGTCACCAAGATCTCGAACGAGAGGTCGACATCCTGCTCAAGGCGGCGCGCGCCAAGGCGGACGGCGAGCATTCGGTCGAGTCGGACTTCGACCGCATCCGCAAGCTCGTCGGCGGCGGCCTGGACCGGTCCCGCACCCGCGGCCTGGCGATCTTCTCCTGCTCCGCCGACCGGCTGTGGCACGTCATCGAGCTCCCCGTCCCGGTCCACGCCCGGGTCGTCGTGAACCACGTGCCCGCCGTCGGGCAGCTGGAGTCGGTGCTGCGGGAGCACGAGCCGATCGGCGTGCTGCTCGCCGACCGCCAGCATGCCCGCATGTTCGTGTTCGAGCTCGGCGAGCTGGTCGAGCGGTCCGAGATGTTCGAGGCCCTGCCCCGCGCCACCGGGGCTCGCGGCGAGCGGGACCGCGGGGGCGACCACCCGCACTCGCTGGAGGCGCACACCCAGCAGCACCTCCGCAACGCGGCCCAGGTCGCGTTCGACGTGTGGAGCCAGCACCCGTTCGAGCACCTGGCCATCGCGGCGCCCGAGCACCTGGCCGGGCACCTCGAGGCCGCCCTCCACCCCTACTTGCGCAGGCGCCTCTGCGGCCGCCTGTCGGTCCCCGTCACCGCCAACCACGCCGAGGTCCTCACCGCCGCCTACCAGGTCGAGGGCCAGGTCGAGCGGGCCCGCGAGGCCCAGGTCGTCGAGCGCCTGCGCACCGCCGTCGCCGCCGGCCGCCGTGGCGTGGCCGGCCTGGGACCCGTGGTCGACGCCCTGGGCGCCCACCGGGTCGGCACCCTGGTCGTGTCCAAGGGCTTCGCGGCCCCCGGCTGGCGCTGCCGCCACTGCGACAAGCTGGCCGCCATGGGCCGTCGCTGCAAGGGCTGCGCGGGCGAGATGGTCGAGGTCGACGATCTGGTCGAGGACGTGGTCGAGGAGGCACTGACCCAGTCGTGCGAGCTGGAGATCTGCGTGGGCAACGCCGACCTCGACGTCATGGGGCGTATCGGCGCCCTGCTGCGCTATTGAGCCAGTCCGCAGGCCGCCTGCTGGCGGGCGTGGACATCGGCGGCACCAAGATCCTCGGCATCGCGCTGGACCCGGCCGACCCGACGACGGTCGTGGACGAGGCGCGGGCCCCGACACCCGACGGCGAGACGGCCGTGCTCGACGCCATCGCCGCCGTGGTCCGGGAGCTCGGCGACCGCGCGGGCGCGGGCGGCGTGGCCGCAGTCGGGGTGGGGATCGCCGGGCTGGTCGACCGGCGCGGGGTCCTGCGGATCGGACCCAACCTGCCCGGGCTCATGGACGTCAACGTCGGCGACGAGCTGGCGTGCCGTCTCGGGCTGCCGATCCGGGTCGACAACGACGCGACCTGCGCGGCGTGGGGCGAGCACCTCGGGGGAGCCGCCCGGGGCGTGACCGACGCGGTGTGCGTCACGCTGGGGACCGGCATCGGCGCCGGGATCGTGGCCGACAACGAGCTGGTCCGGGGCGAGCACGGCTTCGCCGGCGAGGCCGGGCACATGGTCGTGGACCCCCGGGGCCCGCTGTGCCCGTGCGGCCGTCGGGGCTGCTGGGAGCGGTTCGCCTCCGGCAGCGGTCTCGGCTGGCTGGGCCGCGAGGCGGCCGAGGCAGGCCTGTTCTGCCGCGGCGTCGAACTGGCCGGCGGCGTGGCCGAGTTCGTGCGGGGCGAGCACGTGACGCACGCGGCCGCGGAGGGCGATCCCGAGGCCCTGGCGGTCGTCGAGACGTTCGCCGAGTGGGTGGCGCTCGGCCTGGCCAACCTCGTCACTGTCCTCGACAGCGAGCTGGTCGTGATCGGCGGCGGCCTCGTCGAGGTCGGCGAGCTGCTGATGGAGCCGGTCCGGCAGTCCTTCGCCCGCCAGGTCATGGCGCCGGAGGTCCGCCGCGACGTCCGGGTCGAGGCCGCCCAGCTGGGGGAGCGGGCCGGAGCCGTCGGGGCCGCCCTGCTGGGCGGGCGCGAGGCCGCGGCCGCGGGCGGCTAGGACGCCGGCACGCCGCCGGCGTAGCGCTTCCGGCAGGCCTCGATCTCGGTCTCGGCGGCCTTGACGCCCTCCCAGCCCCGCACGTTCGAGTGCTTCTCCGGCTCGAGCACCTTGTAGACCTCGAAGAAGTGCTCGATCTCGTCGACGAGGTGGGCCGGCAGGTCGGCCATGTCCTCGACCTGCTCCCAGCGCGGATCGCCGGCCGGCACACACAGGATCTTGGCGTCGGGGCCCGCGTCGTCCTCCATCCAGAACACCCCGACCGGGCGGGCCGTGACCCAGCATCCGGGGAACGTGGGGTCGTCCAGCAGCACCAGGGCGTCGAGCGGGTCGCCGTCCTCCGACAGCGTGTCGGGGATGAACCCGTAGTCGGCGGGATACGTCATCGCGGTGAACAGCCGCCGGTCGAGGCGGAACACGTGCGCCTCGTGATCGAACTCGTACTTGTTGCGGCTGCCGCGGGGGATCTCGACCATGACCTCGATCTCGGTGCTCACGGGCCACATGATCCCCGATGCCCGGCGGGCCCACAACGACGCCGAAACCGACCGGGGGAGCCGCAGCGACCCCCGGCTAGCGTGGTCTCCCATGGAGTTCCGCCGCATCACCGGGTTGCCCCCGTACGTCTTCACGATCATCGACGGTCTGAAGGTCGAGGCCCGGCGAGCTGGCATGGACGTGATCGACCTCGGCTTCGGCAATCCCGACATCCCATCGCCGTCCCTGGCGGTCGACAAGCTGTGCGAGGCCGCCAACAACACCCGGAACCACCGCTATTCGGCCAGCAAGGGCATCCCCAAGCTGCGCCAGGCCCTCGCCGATCTCTACCGCCGGCGCTTCGACGTCGAGCTCGATCCCGACCGGGAGGTCATCGCCACGATCGGGGCCAAGGAGGGCTACTCCCACCTGATGTGGGTGCTCCTGGGGCCGGGCGACGCCGCCCTGGTGCCGTCGCCGTCGTACCCGATCCACATCTTCGCCCCGCTGTTCGCCGGCGCCTCCGCCCGCGAGATCCCCATGTCGACCGACGGGAACTTCATCGAGCGGGTGCGGGAGGCCTACGAGTACTCGTGGCCCAAGCCGCGGGTCATCGTGCTCAGCTTTCCCCACAACCCGACGACCGCCACGGTCGAACTCGACTTCTTCCAGGAGGTCGTCGACTTTGCCCGCGAGCGCGACGTCATCGTCGTCCACGACAACGCCTACGCCGAGCTGGGCTACGACGGCTTCGAGCCGCCCTCGATCCTCCAGGCCGACGGCGCCAAGGAGTGCGCGGTCGAGCTGTACTCGATGACCAAGGCCTTCTCGATGGCCGGGTGGCGCATGGCGTTCCTGGCCGGCAACTCCGAGGTCGTGCAGGCCCTGGCCAAGCTCAAGTCGTACCTCGACTACGGCAGCTTCCAGCCCATCCAGATCGCCGCCACCGTCACGATGAACGAGGCCGTGGATTTCCCCCGTGAGGTCCAGGCCGTCTACCAGAGCCGGCGCGACGTGCTGATCGACGGGCTCCATCGCATCGGCTGGGAGGTCCCCCGGCCCCGGGGGACGATGTTCGCGTGGGCGCCGATCCCCGAGCCCTACCGGGAGATGGGGTCGGTCGAGTTCGCCTCGATGCTGGTGCGGGACGCCCAGGTGGCACTGTCGCCGGGCATCGGCTTCGGGCCCGGCGGTGAGGGCTACGTGCGCTTTGCCCTCATCGAGAACGAGCAGCGCACGCAGCAGGCGCTGCGCAACCTCAAGCGCACGCTGCTCAAGCTCGGCTGACGCGCCGCGGCGTCAGCGCTCGCCGTTGCGTCGGCGCTCGGCGGGCTGCTCCTGCAGGCCCCGGCGCACGCCGGCGGTGAAGCTGGTGAGGAAGCCGTAGACGTCGTTGGCCTGGCGACGCTGCTCCGGCGTCCGCTCCGGCGCCGGGGCGCCGTTGCCGGTCCCGATGTCGGTCCGGCTGCCGGCGCCGGCGTCGGCGCCCGAGCGACGCAACAGGAGAGGCTCGGGGTTCGGAAGCTGCGCGCCCCGGACCCGGCGGGTCAGGCCGCTGCTGGTCACGCCGCCCGCGTCGGGATCGAGTCGCGGCTCGGCGACCGGCTCGGACGCCCGGGGCAGGAGCGGCGGCCGGTCGGGGGACGGCGGCGAGGCGAGCCACGTGGGCGCGTCCGGCGCGGGTGGCATCGACGGTTGGGTGTGCAACGGCGGCTCGGGCGGCATGTACGGCTCGGGCGCCGGCGGCGGAACGTCCCCCGGGGACGGGCCGTAGGGGTCGAGGGCCGGGCGGGCGGTCTCGTCGTAGGAGGGGCCGTAGGGGTCGAGGGCCGGGCGGGCGGTCTCGCCGTGGGAGGGGCCGTAGGGGTCGAGGGCCGGTGCCGGCGGCACGTGGTCGGCCGGCGGGGTCCGGCGGGGGGCGAGGGGCGGGCGGTCCCGGCTGACGGGCTCGTCCTGCGGGCCCCACAGCCCGGTGCGGGCCCGGGGGCCGGTGCCGTCGCCCGTGCCCCGCTGGAGGTTGGCCGAGTGGCGGCTCAAGGCGTCGAGAAGGTCGCCCGATGGGTCGCCGGCGCCCACCGTCGTGCTGAGGCCGTTGGCGGGCGCGCGCTTGACCAGGCCGCTCTGCGTGCGGCTGACCTCGACCGGGGGCGGCGGGATCATCGCCGGCGGCGGGGTGTACGGGGCGGCGTCCGGAACCGGCGGAGCGTCCCAGCCGGCCACCGACGCCGGCCACAGGAGCGGCTCGGGATCGGGAACCGGCTCCGGCGGCATGACCGGCGACAGCCCCGTGCCCGTGATCGGGAGCAGCGCCCTCCGACTGCCGTGCGGCGGCGTGAGCTCGGGCGCCAGCCGCTCGTCGGTGGTGAGGAGGGTGGGGGGGATGTCGATGGTGGCGGTGATGCCGTTGCCGGGGGAGTTGTCGAGGTGGACGTGGATGTTGTGGCGGGCGGCGAGGTTGCCGGCGACGTAGTGGCCGAGGTATTTGGAGGGGGCGATG
>DASRJM010000139.1:0-50009 GCA_035649475.1 Acidimicrobiales bacterium | reverse complement strand
CCTCGTGCTGCTCGAGAGCCTCACGCCCGAGCAGCGGGCGGCGTTCCTGCTGCGCGACGTGTTCGACTACCCCTACGACCAGATCGCCGACATCGTGGCCACCAGCGAGGACAACGCCCGCCAGCTCGTGGCCCGGGCCCGGCGCCACGTCGAGCAGCGGCGCCCCCGCTTCGAGCCCTCGCGCGAGCGGCGCGACCGCCTGGCCCGGCGGTTCTTCGCCGCCGCGCAGCACGGCGACCTGGGCGCGCTCGAGGAGCTGCTGGCCCACGACGTGACCCTGCACGGCGGCGCCCGACCCCAACCGGTCACCGGCCGGGTGCGGGTCGCCCGCACGATGCTGGCGTGGGTGCGGCGGGCCACGACCCGCTTCGGCAGCCTCACGTTGCGCGAGGTCTCCGTCAACGGTCAGCCGGGAGCCGAGATGTTCGACCCCTCCGAGCGCTTGATCGGCGTGGTGGCGCTCGACATCGGCGAGAGCGGACAGATCGAGGCGGTGACCTCGATGATCGACCCGGACAAGCTCGGGCACCTGGGCCCGCTGGCCGACCTCGGCCCGCTCGGGGCAGGCGGCCACAACCGCGGGGGAGAGGCTGACGGCCGCCCGGCGGGTGTGAGTCCTGATCCCGGTGGTCCGGAATGATCGCCGGGTGGCCGGCGTTCGCACCGGCGGCCGGCGAGGAGCGACGAGGAGGTCGCACACATGCCCAAGGCGGTCCGGTTCGACGAGTACGGCGATGTGGATGTCCTGCGGGTGGTCGATGTCGACCGGCCGGTGCCCGATCGGGGCCAGGCTCTCGTGCGGGTGAAGGCCGCAGGGGTCAACCCCGGGGAGTCGGCGATCCGCCGCGGGCTGGTCCACGACCGCTGGCCGGCGACCTTTCCCTCCGGCCAGGGCAGCGACCTCGCCGGTGTGGTCGAGGAGGTGGGCCTCGGAGTCGACGGCGTGGCCGCCGGCGACGAGGTGATCGGGTTCACGCACGACCGCGCCAGCCAGGCCGAGCTCGTGGTCGTCGACGCGGATCATCTGGTCGACAAGCCGGCCGGCGTGCCGTGGGAGGTCGCCGGCTCGCTCTTCGTCGCCGGCACGACCGCGTGGGCCGCCGTGCAGGCCGTGGCCCCACAGTCCGGAGAGACCGTCGCCGTATCCGGGGCGGCGGGCGGGGTCGGCTCGATCGCCGTCCAGCTCGCGGGGGCGACGGGTGCCCGCGTGATCGGCCTGGCCAGCGAGCCGCACCACGGTTGGCTGCGCGATCACGGCGTGATCCCGGTGGCCTATGGCGACGGCGTGGCCGACCGCGTGCGGGTCGCCGCCAGCGGGAATGTCGCCGCGCTGATCGACACGTTCGGTGGCGGCTACGTCGACATGGCGATCGAGCTGGGCGTTCCTCCCGACCGCATCGACACGATCATCGACTGGGACGCCGCCGCGCGCCACGGGACCAGGACCGACGGCAACACCGTCGGCGCCCGGCCCGAGGTGCTGGCCGAGGTGGCGCGGCTGGTGGACGACGGCCGCCTCGACGTGCCGATCGCCCGGGTGTACCCGCTCGAGGCGGTGCGCGACGCCTACCGCGAGGTCGAGGACCGTCACACGCTGGGCAAGATCGTCCTGGTGCCCTGACATCAACCTCAGGCAGGGACGATCTGCTGGCCGCCGTCGATGTCGTACGTCGCCCCGGTGACCGCCTCGTTCGTCATGAGGTGGACCGCGAGCGCGGCGACGTCGGCGGGGCCGACCACACGACCGATCGGGAGCGTGGCACGCAGCTGCTCGCGGCGCTGGTCGAGCTGATCGCCGAGCAACGAGGCCGACAGCGGCGTGTCGACGAAGCCGGCCGCGATGAGGTTGACCCGCACGGGTGCGAGCTCGAGGGCGAGGTTCCTGGTCAGAGCGGGTAGCGCGGCGGTGAGCGCCGAGATGAGCGCGAAGCCTGGCGCCGGCCGGCGTCCGCCAGTGCCGCCGATGAAGAGCAGCGTCCCTCCGGGGCGGACCTTGCCGGCGGCGTGGCGTGCGACGTGCAACGGCAACCACAGGTGC
Organism: Acidimicrobiales bacterium; assembly: GCA_035649475.1. Taxonomy (GTDB): domain Bacteria; phylum Actinomycetota; class Acidimicrobiia; order Acidimicrobiales; family VFJN01; genus ZC4RG19. The sequence goes on along the minus strand of DASRJM010000139.1, from coordinate 47,971 downwards.
GCATCGACGTCACGGCGGCCTTCGTCGAAGTCGAACTCCGCGAGCGGCGCGTAGTAGGGGCCGGGGCCTGTGACCATCAGGTGATCGATCGGCGCCGGCAGCTCGTCGATGAACCGCCGGAGCCGGTCGAAGTCGAGAGCGTCGAAGGCGGCAGTGCTCGCCCCGAGGTCGAGGCCGACGCGATGCAGGCGGTCCGGGTCGCGCGCCGTGAGGATCGTGTCCGCCCCCTCGGCGTGGGCGCGCCGGGCGGTCTCGAGCCCGATACCGGCGCTGCCGCCGATCACGACGACGCGCTGCCCGACGAGCTCTCCCCCGTCGTTCATGCGGTGACCTCCGGTGCAGGATCGGGCGGCACGCAACCTCCGTCGGGAGTCGATGGCGTCGTGATGTCAGGCTACGGCGACGTCCTCGATCACGTGACCGGCGCCAGCGGCCTCGCCGGTGACCGAACGTGAGCACGTAGGTTGGCGCCGTGACCGACGGGACCCCTGGCCGCCTCCGCCAGTGGCTGTGGAGCCCGCCGCGCCCCCATGGCGAGGTCATCTCCGACCGCACGGTGAGCGCGCTGGAGCTGTTCTACGACCTGGTCTACGTGGCGGTGATCGCACAGGCGGCCCACCACCTCGCCGAGCACGTCACGGCCGGGGGGTTCATCGAGTTCGCCGTCGTCTTCGGGTTCATCTGGGCCGCATGGGTCAACGGCACCCTCTACCTGGAGCTGCACGGCCGGGAGGACGGGCGCACCCGCACGGCCGTCTTCCTCCAGATGGGCGTCCTGGTCCTGCTCGCCGTGTTCGCCGCCGACGCCACCGGCGGCAGCGGTGCCGAGTTCGCGTTGGTCTACGCCGCGTTCCTCCTGGTGATGACGTGGCTGTGGAACTCGGTCCGCCGCCAGGACCGCCGGGACCACCGCGAGTACCTCGCGTCGGCAAGCCGCTACGTGGCCGGGATGGCCCTCGCGGTGCCTGTCATCGTGGTGAGCGCCTTCCTGCCGGAGGGGCCACGCCTGGCCGTCTGGGCAGCCTGCGTGGTCGCCTGGCTCGTCGGCCTGGCGCTGGTGGGGCGCCTGACGGTGGTCGCCGACCACGGCCTCCCGCCGACGGAGTCCCTGGTCGAGCGGTTCGGGCTGTTCACGATCATCGTCCTCGGCGAGCTGATCTTCGGCGTCGTCAACGGCCTGTCCGTCCCGGGTCGGGACGTGAAGCTCACGGTCACGGGGATGATCGCGCTCGTGATCGGCTTCGGGTTCTGGTGGATCTACTTCGACCTCATCGGGCGGCGCATGCCACGCGGCGGCCGGTCCCTCGTCACCTGGATGCTGAGCCACCTGCCGATCACGCTGTCCATCGCCGCCGCCGGCGCCGCGATGGTCAGCCTCATCAGCCACGCGTCCGATGCCCGCACGCCTACGGCGACAGCCTGGCTCCTGACCGGCTCCGTCGCCTTGGGCCTGCTCGCCGTCACCGTCGCCGAGCAGGCGCTCGCCGACGCGGATCGCCTGGCCGTTGTGTACCGGCCCCTCAAGCCCGCCATGGCCGGCGCGGCCGCCGTGGCCCTCGCCGTCGGGTGGGCCCGGCCCGCGCCCTGGCTCCTCGCCCTCCTGCTCGTCGCCATCCTCTCCGTGCTCTGGATCTTCGCGGTCAGCCGCTTCCTACAGGCCGACGCCTGGGGCGGGGAGTGACCGCGGCAGCCCGAACCACGGGAGCACGCTCCTGTCGAAGTGGGCCATCGCGCAGACCCGGTCGCCGGCGAGGGTGAGAACGTCGAGGCCGGTGGCGCGGCGGGTGCCGTCGGCCGGGTTGCGGAGGTAGGCCCCGAACGCCGGCTGGCCGTTGGCCCTGGTCGGCACGACGTCGTACCTCCGGCCCTCCCGCCCGATGGCGGTGAAGAAGCCGGCGACCGCCTCGCGGCCCTGGTACTCGAGGGGGATCGGGGGCATGGAGATCGTGACGTCGGCGGTGAGCAGGGCGACCAGCGCGTCGACGTGACCGGAGTCGTAGGCCCGCACGATCCTGGCCACGAGGGCCCGCTCGGCGGACGAGTCCGGCGTGGGAGGCGGTTCCCGGTCGCCGGTCGGGGGCAGGCGGCGCTGCAGCGTGGCCCGGGCTCGCTTGAGGGCGCTGTTGACTGCCTCGACCGTCGCGTCGAGCATGCCGGCCACCTCCGCGGCGCGGTACCCGAGCACCTCACGCAGGATGAGCACGGCGCGCTGGCGCGGGGGCAGCACCTGCAGCGCGGTCACGAAGGCCAGGGAGATCGCCTCGGTCTGCTCGTAGCGTGCCTCCGGGCCGGGTGGCACGTCGATCGCACCGGCGAGGAGGGCATCGGGATACGGCTCGAGCCACACGACCTCGCCGAGGCGGGTCGGCTCGGGCGGCTCGACCTCAGGGATGTCCCACGCCAGGGGTGGGCGCCGGCTGGCCGAGCGGAGCGCGTTGAGGCACCGGTTCGTGGCGATCCGGTAGAGCCACGTGCGGATCGAGGCCCGCCGCTCGAATCCTCCCAGGCCCCGCCAGGCCGCCAGCAGGGTGTCCTGCAGGGCGTCCTCGGCGTCCTGCAGCGATCCGAGCATCCGGTAGCAATGGACCTGGAGCTCCCGGCGGTACGGCTCGGTCAGCTCCCCGAACGCCTCGCCGTCCCCGGCCCGCGCCCTCGTCATCAGGTCGGTCGTCACCACACCAGTATCGACACCGGCCCGGGCAGGAAGTGGGCGGTGCACGCCCGCGGGGCACTGCTCGGCGTGCTCGATCGGGGATCGGAGGCGATACTGGGGTCGTGCGACCGCTCGCTGTGCACCACGTGTCGATCAACGTCGACGACGTCGACGCGGCGATCAGCTTCTACACCGAGGTGCTCGGTCTCGGGAAGCGCGCCGACCGGCCCGACTTCGCGTTCGGCGGGGCGTGGTTGGATGCGGGTGGCCAGCAGGTCCACCTCATCGAGGGGACGCCCCCGTCCGCCGTCGGTCAGCACTTCGCGCTGCTGGTCGACGACCTCGACGGCACCGTCGCGGAGTTGCGCGGGCGGGATGTCGAGGTGAGCGACCCCCGGCCGGTGGGGTCGAGCCGCCAGGCGTTCCTCACCGACCCGTCGGGCAACCTCGTGGAGCTCCACCAGGCCGTGGGGTGAGCGGCCACCCCACTAGCGTCCCGGCATGGCCTACGAGGACTTCCACCTGCTGCACGTCGACGTCGGCGGCCGGGTGTGCGGGGTGACGATCGACAACCCGCCGATCAACCTGCTCGACGTCCCGCTCATGCTCGAGCTCGATCGGCTCGGGCGGGAGGTGGCGACCGACCCCGACGTCGGGGTGCTGGTCGTCCGGTCGGCCAACCCCGAGTTCTTCGTGGCCCACGCCGACGTCGGCACGATCCTGGACCTGCCCCGGGAGCCTCTGGCCGAGCCGGGGCCGGACCTGGGGTTCTTCCACGAGATGGTCGACCGGTTCCGGACGATGCCCGTGGCCACGATCGCCGTCGTCGAGGGCATCGCGCGGGGCGGCGGTTGCGAGCTGGTCTCGTCGTTCGACATGCGGGTCGCGGCACGGGGACGGGCGGTGTTCGGCCAGCCGGAGGTCCTGGTCGGCATCATCCCGGGCGGGAGCGGGACGCAGAGGCTCCCCCGGCTGGTCGGCCGGGCCCGCGCGCTGGAGATCGTGCTCGGCGGCGCCGACGTCGACGCCGATACGGCCGATCAGTGGGGCCTCGTCAACCGGGCGCTGCCGCCCGACGAGGTGTGGGCGTTCGTCGACGCCCTTGCGGCCCGCATCGCGTCCCTGCCGGCCGTGGCGATCGCGGAGGCCAAGGCATCGGTGGCCGCGGCCGAGCCGGACCCGGTGCCGGGGCTGCGGGCGGAGTGGTGGCGGTTCACCCGCTGCCTCGCCGACCCGGAGGCGGCGGCCCGCATGGAGCGCTTCCTGGACGCGGGCGGGCAGACCCCCGAGTTCGAGCGCAGGCCGATCACGCTCACCGAGGGCAACTGGGGCTGAGGCGGGCCTACGCCCGGGGCTCGAGCACCGCGTGGACCGGTGGCACGCCGCGCTCACCGGCCATTGTCTCGAGCAGCTCCGCCGCACCGTCCAGCCCGACGGTCCGGCGGGGCAGCTCGGCGAACGGGTACGCGCCGCGGGCGAGGAGGTCCAGGGCGGCGCGATAGTCCGCGGTGTCGACGCCGAGCGCGCCCAGGAGCCGCAGCTCCTTGTAGACGACGTGGTCGGGGTCGAACCCGGGCGTGCCGCCGCCGCCCCGGGTGCCGGCCACGACCATCGTGCCGCCCGCCCGCGCCAGTGCCACCCCCTGCGCGAACGCCGACGGGGCCTTGGCGGTGACGTCCACGACGACGTCGGCGCCGGGGACGTTCGCCTCGGCCCGGAGCCGGGCCACGGGGTCGTCGGCCAGCACGTCGACCGCGAGGTCGGCACCGAAGCGACCCGCCTGGTCGAGCCGGGGATGGTCGCGCTCGCCTGCCCCGGTGACCATCACGAAGCCGGCGCCCGCCTCCTTGGCCGCCGCCGCGGCCGACAGGCCGCGGATGCCGCAGCCGAGCACGGCCACGACGTCCCCGGGCTTGGTGCCGGGAACGGTGACGCCCCACCGGAACCCGGCGCCGAGGGGGTTGAACGCCACCGCCACCTCCGGCGGGAGCGAGTCGGGCACGGGCAGCAGCATCGAGTCCGGCGCCAGGTACTGGTAGGTGGCGTAGCCGCCCCACAGGCCCGGCGGCGTCGCGACGCTGACCATGCCGTACATGTCGGCCAGGCCGTGGCGCCGGCAGCGCCGGTAGTCGCCACGCCCGCACGGTGCACACGTGCGGCACGACTGGAAGACCTCGACCGCGACCCGGTCGCCGGCCGTGACGCCCCACCGCTCGGCCGCGCGGTCGCCCACCGCCTCGATCACCCCGACGGCCTCGTGGCCCGGCACGAACGGGAAGCCGGGGGTGATCACGCCCGTGTAGAGCTCGTGGTCGGTGCCGCACAACCCGCACGCCTCCACTGCCAGGAGGCCGTCGTCGTCCCCCACCGGGGGCACCGGCAGCTCGCGCCGCCGCAGCGTCCGGGGGGCCTCGAGCACCAGGGCATCGACCATCGCCCGGCTCCCGCGGCTCACCTCGGGTCGACGATCGTCAGGGTCCCCTGGGCGGCGCACACGAGGCGGTCCTGGAAGTAGACCTCCCCCCGCACGACCGCGCTGCGGTTCGTCATGGCGAGCACCGTCGACTCGGTCTCGACGACCCCGGCCTGGACCGGCGCGATGTAGTTGAGCTTGACCTCGGTCGTCGCCGCCCACTGGCCCTTCTTCATGAGGGGATAGACGACGATGCCCGTGACGTGGTCGACGATGCCCGCGAGGGCACCCCCGTGCGCGTTCCCGAACGGCGTCAGCAGCTCCTCGTGGATCGTCGCCTTGCACCACAGCCGCCCGGGCTCGAAGCGGACGTGCTCGATGCCGAGGTAGTCCGGCAGGCCGGTCACCGGGGCAGCGAGAAGGCCGTCGGCGATCCTCTGGTCGTACCGCTCTTCGAGGGTGGGCTGGGGCACGTGTCCTCCGTCGGGGCTCGACGCGTTCAGGTCGTGGCGTGCAGTGCCGGGAGCACCTCGTGGGCGAACGTGCGCATGCTGCGCTCGGCGTCCTCGAGCGGGAGCCCGGCGTAGCGGAAGCAGGCGGTGAGCTCGAAGTCGCCGATCACCTCCCGGCGGGCGTGCAGGCGTTCCAGCACCTGGGCGGGCGTTCCCCAGGCCTGGACGCCGAGGTACATCTCGCACATCCGCTCGAGGCCGATCGCCTTGAGCAGGTCGACCGCGTTGCCGTAGGCCTCGTAGCCCCGGGCGTCCTTGAAGTGGTCGGACACCAGCTCGTAGTGCTGCACGACGCTCGTGAGGTAGCCGGCGAGGTGCTCGCGGGCCTTGTCCTCGGCGCGGGCGGGGTCGGTGTCGCAGTAGACGAAGTCGCAGGTGACCGGGGGCCCGGGCGAGCGCCCGTGCGTCGCCGTGAAGCGCTCGCGGTAGGTCGCCATGTCCTTGGCCTGGTCCTCCCACGGCCGCTGGCTGAACGTGACCATCCGGGCGCCGAGGTCGGCGGCCGCCAGGACCGAGTCCGGCGACATGGCGACGCAATAGAGCCGGTCGCGGAAGCTGCGGGCCGGCTCCGGGCGGATCGGGGTGCGGGCCTGGCGGTAGTAGGGACCGTCCCCTTCGATCCACCCCGTCTCGAGGGCGTCCACCACCATCCGAGCGGCCTCGTCGAAGCGGTCGCGCGACTCGTCCATGGGGATGCCGAACCCCGCATACTCCCGGCGGGCCAGCCCCCGCCCCACGCCGAACAGCACCCGCCCGTCGGCGAGGTGGTCGAGCAGTGAGATCTTCTCGGCGACCCGCAGCGGGTCGTTCCAGGGAAGGATCACCGCCCCCGTCCCGAGCCGGATGCGCCGGGTCCTCGCCGCGAGGTGGGCGAGGAGCACCGTGTTGTCGGGGCAGAACGAGTAATCCTCGAAGTGGTGCTCCACCGGCCACAGCGCGTCGAAGCCGAGCTCGTCCGCGAGCTCCGCAAGGTGGACCTCCTCGGCGACGACCTGCCCGTCGGTGACGTCGGGGCCGTAACCGTAGGACTGGAACACCATCTGGACGCCGACGTTCATGCTCGCTCCCCGGGCTGCAGGCGGCGCGCCCGCGGCGGACGCGACGATACGACACGCCCGACACACCAGGAGGCCGATGCCCCATGGACATGCCGAAGGACGCCCAGCGCCGCATCTCGGAGGACCGGGTCGTGTGGCTCACGACGGTCACGGACAGCGGCGCCCCCGCACCGAACCCGGTCTGGTTCGTGCCGGACGGCGACGACCTGGTCGTCTACGCCGCGCCGGGCTCACGCAAGGTACACAACATCGAGCGGCGACCCCGGGTGACGCTCCACTTCAACTCGACTCCCGAGGGCGGGGACGTCGTCGTCATCACCGGCGACGCCGCGCTCACCCCCGGGCGCCGACCCAGCGCGCTGCCGGGCTACCTCGACAGGTACGAGGCCAGCATCACCGGGCCCCTCGGCGTGACGGTCGAGGAGATCGACCGTACCTACGACACCGAGATCCGCATCCGGCCGACCCGCGTCCGGCTGACGGACACGAGCACCTGACGGCCGGATCGGGCCCGGACGCGCCGCACCCCGCGAGCCGGGCTGCTCGCGGGGTGCGGCGAAGCGTGGTTCGGATCAGTCGATGTCGAACCGGTCGAGGTTCATCACCTTGTCCCAGGCCGCCACGAAGTCACGCACGAACTTCTCCTTCGAGTCGTCCTGTGCGTAGACCTCCGCGATGGCCCGGAGCTGGGAGTTCGCCCCGAAGACCAGGTCGACCGCCGTGCCGGTCCACTTGACGTCGCCCGTCGAGCGATCGCGACCCTCGTAGACGTTCTCGGCCGTCGTGGAGGGCTTCCACTCCGTCGACATGTCGAGCAGGTTCACGAAGAAGTCGTTGGTCAGCGACTCGGGCCGGTCGGTGAAGACGCCGTGGGCGGTCCGCCCGCAGTTGGCGTTGAGCGCCCGCATGCCGCCGATCAGGACCGTCATCTCGGGCGCGGTCAGCGTCAGCAGGTTGGCCCGCTCGACCAGTCCGTGCTCGGCCGGCAGCTTCTCGCCGGCCCGCATGAAGTTGCGGAACCCGTCGGCGGTCGGCTCGAGCACGGCGAACGCCTCGACGTCGGTCGTATCCTGCGAGGCGTCCGTGCGCCCCGGCGTGAACGGGACCGTGATGTCGTGGCCGGCGTTCTTCGCCGCCTGCTCGACCGCGGCGACGCCGCCGAGGACGATCAGGTCGGCGAGCGAGATGCGCGTCCCGCCGGACTGCGACCCGTTGAAGTCCTGCTGGATCTCCTCCAGGGTCTGCAGCACCTTGGCCAGCTCCTCCGGATCGTTGACCTCCCAGTCCTTCTGCGGCGCGAGGCGGACCCGGCCGCCGTTGGCCCCGCCCCGCATGTCGGTGCCGCGGAAGGTGGCGGCCGACGCCCAGGCGGCGGAGACCAGCTGAGGGATGGACAGCCCCGAGGCGAGGATCTTGTCCTTGAGGGCGGCGACGTCCGCCTCACCCACCAGGTCGTGGTCGACGTCCGGGACCGGGTCCTGCCACAGCTGCGGCTCGGGGACCCACGGGCCGAGGTAGCGCCGGGCGGGCCCCATGTCGCGGTGCAGCAGCTTGTACCACGCCTTGGCGAACGCCAGGGCGAACTCGTCCGGGTTCTCGTGGAACCGCTTCGAGATCGGCCCGTAGACCGGATCCAGCTTCAGGGAGAGGTCCGTGGTCAGCATCACGGGTGCATGCCGCTTGGACGGGTCGTGCGCGTCCGGCACCGTGCCCTGCGCCGCCTCGTCCTTGGCCGTCCACTGCTTCGCACCGGCCGGGCTGGTCGTGAGCTCGTACTCGTAGTTGAACAGGTTGTCGAAGAACCCGTTGTCCCACTTCGTCGGCTCGTTGGTCCAGGTGCCTTCCAGCCCGCTGGTGATCGCGTCGCCGGCCTTGCCCGTGCCGTACGTGTTCCGCCAGCCGAAGCCCTGCTCCTCGAGGGGGGCGCCCTCTGGCTCGGGGCCGACGTACTCGGGATCCACGGCGCCGTGGGTCTTGCCGAACGTGTGGCCACCGGCGATGAGCGCGACGGTCTCCTCGTCGTTCATCGCCATGCGGCGGAACGTCTCGCGGATGTCCCGGGCGGCCTTGAGCGGGTCGGGCTCGCCGTTCGGCCCCTCGGGGTTCACGTAGATCAGGCCCATCTGCACCGCGCCGAACGGGCCGGCGAGCTCGCGGTCGCCGCTGTAGCGCTCGTCTCCGAGCCAGGTGTCCTCGGGGCCCCAGTAGATGTCCTCCTCGGGCGACCAGATGTCCTCGCGCCCGAAGCCGAAGCCGAAGGACTTGAAGCCCATCGACTCCATGGCGACGTCCCCGGCGAAGACAAGCAGGTCGGCCCAGGAGATCTTGTTGCCGTACTTCTGCTTGATCGGCCACAGCAGCCGGCGGGCCTTGTCGAGGTTCCCGTTGTCGGGCCAGCTGTTCAGCGGCGCGAACCGCTGGGCGCCGGTGCCGCCACCGCCGCGGCCGTCGTGGATGCGGTAGGTGCCGGCGGCGTGCCACGTCATCCGGATGAAGAGCGGCCCGTAGTGGCCGTAGTCGGCCGGCCACCACTCCTGGGAGTTCGTCATCACGTCGACGAGGTCCTGCCTCAGGGCGTCGACGTCGAGGGTCGCGAACGCGGCCGCGTAGTCGAAGTCGTCGCCGAGCGGGTTGGATTCGGGCGAGTGCTGGTGGAGAACCTGCAGGTTCAGCTGGTTAGGCCACCAGTCGCGGTTCGACCTGAACGGCTTCCCATCGGGATACGGGAGTGCCGGGTTCTCGCTTTCAGACATCGCTGTCCTGCTCCTCTTTCGTTGTTTCCTTCTGATGGCTCACAACGCACTCGGGGCATCGCCCCCAGTAGATGACCTCTGCCTCGTCGACCTCGTAGCCGGAGTCGTCGGCTGCCGTCAGGCAGGGGGTGTCGCCGACCGCGCAGTCCACATCGACCATACGTCCGCAGGCGCGACATATCAGGTGGTGGTGGTTGTCACCCACCCGGTCCTCGTAGCGGGCCGGCGATCCGGCCGGCTGGATGCGCCGGAGGAGGCCCTTGTCGCCGAGGGCCGTGAGGGCGTCGTACACCGCCTGGCGAGAAATGGCGCCGATGTCCGCCCGGACGACCGTGTACAGGTCGTCCGCTGTACTGTGCGGCCGCTCGGACACCGCCCGGAGGACGCCCAGGCGCTGGGCGGTCACCTGCAGGCCGTGCCGGCGGAGCAGCACACCGTGGTCGACGGGTGTCTCCCCGGGCATGCCTGCGGATACTAGTCGGATATTGGTGTCTGTCCAGATCTGGCTCGATTCCAGATCGGGCGGTCACCCCTCCAGGTTGGACTCCTCCAGGTCGAGCTCGCGCTCGAGCCGGTGCATCAGCTCGTTGCTGATGTCGCCGGCGTTGCGGAGCCCGACGACGGCCCGGCGCTCGGCGGTGTAGAGCCGGCGGAGGACCTGCTGGCGGACCTGGGACTCGTCCTCGTAGCCGTCGTCCTCGATCTTCCCCGCCCGGGCCGCGAACCGGCGCTTGCGCAGCTCGTAGGCCTCGCGGACGCGGGACAGCGTGTCGTCGTTCACCCATCCCTCGCCGGCCATCGCCTCGAGCTCGGTGAGCGCGGCCTTGCTCGCGACCAGGCGGGCGACGAGCTCCTCGTGCTCCTCCTCTTGCCCGTCGCCGGCCACGCCGAGGCGCCGGATGAGGGCGGGCAGCGTGAGGCCCTGGCCCACGACGGTGACCAGCACGACCACGAACGTGACGAAGACGATCAGCTCCCGCCCGGGCAGGGGGGCGCCGGCGTCGGTGGCGAGCGGCAGGGCCAGCGCGGTGGCGAGCGACACCGCACCCCGCATGCCGCTCCACGCGACGATCACGCGGGCCGCGGCCCCGACCCGCAGCTCCCGCTGCCGGGGCCGGCGGTCGAGCGCCCGGACCAGGTACGGGGCGGTGAACACCCAGGCGAACCGGGCGGCGACCACCGTCACGACGACAAGTGCGGCCTCGGCGGCCAGCTCCGCCACCGACCGGCCGGCCAGGTCGTCGGCGACGACCGGCAGCTGCAGGCCGATGAGCACGAACAGGGTGGCGTTGAGCAGGAACGTCAGCACCTCCCACACGGCGATGGCCTGGAGGCGGGTGGGCGGGGAGGTCAGCTCGGGCGCGCGCCAGCCGAGGTACAGCCCGGCGAAGACAACGGCCAGCACGCCCGAGACGTGCAGCAGCTCGGCCGGCACGAACGCGGCGTAGCCGGAGATCAGGCTGATCGTGATCTCGGTCAGCGGGTCGTCCAGCCGGCGGCGGATCTCGCCGATCACCCACCCGACCGCCAACCCGAGCGCGATGCCTCCGGCGACGCTGGCGACGAACTCCAGGCTGGCCTCCGCCAGCGAGAAGCCGCCGGCCACCGCCGCCGTCACCGCCACCCGGTACGTGACGAGAGCCGCGGCGTCGTTGACCAGGCTCTCGCCCTCGACGAGGTTCACGATCCGGCGGGGCGCGCCGAGGCGGCGCATGATCGCGGTCGCCGCCACCGGGTCGGTCGGCGACACGATCGCCCCCAGCGCGAACGCCATCGGCCACGGCAGGTCGAGCACCGCGTGGCCCACCACGGCCACGAGCGCGGTCGTGGCCAGAACGAGCCCGATCGAGGTGAGCGTGAGGGCGCGCGCATAGCTGCGCAGCTCCCGCATGTCGGCGAAGAAGGCCGCGTAGTAGAGCAGCGGCGGCAGGAAGACGAGCAGCACCAGGTCGGGGTCCAGCTCGATCTCGGGCAGGCCCGGGACGAGGCCGAGCGCCAGGCCGCCGAGCACCAGCACGATCGGGTACGGGACGCCGATGCGACTGGCGAGCGCGTTGAGGCAGGCCACCGACACCAGCACCGCGGCGAGGACGACCTCGAACCCTTCCACGGCCCAGAGTCTCGCGACCGGGCGGGATCCCTTGCGCGCCTGAACGCCGTCCGGCACTGTGACACCCGGTGGCGCAGGACTGGTTCCTCAAGATCGACGGCATCGACGGCGAGTCGCAGGACAACGCCCACAAGGGTGAGATCGACGTGCTCTCGTGGTCGTGGGGGGTCGAGAACGAGGGCTCGCCCGGCGCCGGCGGAGGCGGCGGGAGCGGCAGGCCGTCGTTCCAGGACTTCCACTTCGTGGCGAACATCAGCAAGGCGTCGCCCAAGCTCTTCCTCTCGTGCGCGAACGGCGTCCACCACAAGACCGCCCTGCTGAGCGGGCGGCGTGCCGGCGCGGTCAAGGGCGGTGGCGAGTTCCTGAAGTACAAGCTCACCGACGTCGAGGTGTCCAGCGTGCAGCAGAGCGGCGGTGGGTCGGATGCCGCGACCGAACAGTTCTCGCTGCGCTACGGCCGCTTCGAGATCTCGTACGCGGCCCAGAAGGCCGACGGAAGCCTCGACGCGCCCGTGACCGCCGGCTACGACCTCACGACCAGCAAGAAGGTCTGAGCCTCAGTCGAGGGCGGGGAGCAGGAAGCCCTGCTCGACCAGCCGGCGGATCAGCGGGAGCGCGGCCCGGGCGAGGGTGCCCGTGTCGGCGCCCGCCGACCGGGCCGCCTCGTCGAGGACGGTCCCCAGCGGCCGCGAGCCGTCGCAGGCGGCAACGATGGCGGCCACCGCCCCGTCCACCTCGCCCTCCCGGCACAGCCCCGCGGTCTGGCGCAGCCGCCGATCGGTCACCGACCATCCCGCGTCGGCCGAGCTCGCCCGCTCGTCGAGGACGACGTCGGGCGCGACCCGGAGGTGGGTCGCGGCCAGCCCGGCGTCGTCGAGGGCGGCCAGGAGGTCGGCCAGCTCGAACGCGGCGCCGAGGTGGTCGCCGCACGGCATGGCGAAGTCCTGCGCGGCCTCCTCCGCCCGGAACCAGCCGTCGCCGCCGGCCCGCCGCCGCATGGTGACGAGCCCGAGGCCGATGGCCTCGATCCGGCGGTGCTCGTAGTAGGTCATCCACCGGTCGTACTCGGGCTCCCAGCGGTCGGGCGCCTCGGTCTGACGCAGCCAGTTGGCTGCGTGGGCCGCCGGGTCCAGCGCCTCCCGCACGAGCACCAGGGCGTCGCAGCCGGTCCCGGCGAACCAGCCCGCGAGCCGGTCGCGCCAGTCCTCGCCGGCGACGTGGGCCCACGAGGCCAGGCACTGGAAGTGGCCGCCCTCGTCCAGGTGGGCGGGGACCGACCGGACGAGCGTGCGGCACAGCTCGTCGACCGGCTGCGCGCCGTCGCGGAACAGGTAGCGCTCGGACGGCGAGATGACGAACGGCGGGTTGGCCACGACGAGCCCGAACGTCTCGCCGCTGACCGGGTCGAGCAGGTCGCCGTTGCGCACCTCGACGTTGCCGACGCCGTTGATCGCCAGCGTGAGCGTGGCCAGCGCCGCCGCCCGCGGGTTCACGTCGGACGCCACCACCCGGTCGCTGTGCGCCGCCGCGAACAGCGCCTGGATCCCGCACCCGGTCCCGAGGTCGAGGGCGGACGCGACCGGCCGGCGCACCGTGGCGCCGGCCAGGGCCATCGACGACGCGCTGACGCCGATGACGTGGTCTGCAGCGGGGGAGGTGCCCGGCGCCGGCGGCCGGTCGTGGGCCACGATCCAGCCCTCGGGCCCGTCGAGCGGCCGCAGGGCGATGCGCGCCTCGACGCCGTCGCCAGCGGTGCCCACGACGCCCGCTGCGCCCAGCTCGTCGACAGTGACGGGCTCGAGCGCGGCCCGTGCCGCGGCGAGCGGCGCCCGCAGGCCGACGACGAACAGCCGGAGCAGGACGTCGAGCGGGTCGCCGGCCCTCGTCGCCCGCACCAGCGGCGCCAGCTCGCCGGCGGCGACCTGGGCGACCGCTTGGGGACCGAGCCGCTCGGTCATGGCGGCGAACGTGAATCCCGCGGCGTCCAGCCGATCGCGGAGCCGCCGCGCCGCCTCCGGGTCGAGGACGCCCACCGTGCCGTCCCGGGTCAGGCCGGGGTGGCGCCGATCAGCACGACCAGCAGCGTGGCGGGCTCGTCGAACGGGTTGCGCCAGGCGTGGCGGGTCCCGTTCTGGACGACCGTGTCGCCGGGCCCGAGCTCGACGGTGGCGCCGTCGTCCAGCTCGAGGACGACCCGGCCCGCCACGACGTACTCGACGTCGATCGTGGTGGTCGTGTGCATCCCCGGGCTGTCCGGCTCCATGTGGCCCATGAGCCCCGGGAGCGTCGCCTCGAGCTCGACCAGGCCGGCCTGGACGTCGAGCCCCTCGGGCGGCGCCGTCGAGTCCGTCGGGAGGGTGAACGTCCCGACCCGGTAGCCGCCGGCGGGCGGGAAGTAGGCATGCGCCGGGGGCGGCGACCCGTCCTGGGGCGCCACCGGCGTGCCGTCCTGCCCCCACAGCCGGTGGAACTCCAGCCCCGGCATCAGCGCGGGCGCCACCGCCTCCACGTGCTCGTCGCTCGCGAACACCGAGGTCCCCTCGGCGTTCACCCCGGTCACGACCCGTCTGATGGACATGGCGCGAGTCTTACCTCGCGATCGTGGCGAGGGCGTCGAGGAAGCGGTCGACGTCCGCGGCGTCGTTGTAGTGGACCAGGCCGGCCCGCACCGCGCCGTCGTCGCCGAGGCCGAGCCACTGCGAGATCTCCCAGGCGTAGTTCGTCCCGGCCCACACGGCGATGTGCTGCTCGGCCAGCCGCCGGGCCACCGTGTCGGGCTCGAACCCGGCGACCGTGAACCAGCGGGTCGGGGCGTCGCCCGGCCGGCGCTCGCCGAGCACGCGGACCCCGTCGATCGCCCGCAGGCCGGCGTCGAGCTTGTCGCCGAGGGCCTGTTCCTCCGCCCAGCCCTGCGCGACGACCCGGTCGAGCACGAACCGGGCCGCGGCCCGCGCCGAAGCAAGCTGCTCGAACGGGAGGGTGCCCAGCTCCCACCGCTCGGGGACCGTGTCGGGGGAGGGGACGAGCTTGTCCGGGTGCAGCTCGTCCAGCAGATCGGGATCGGCGGCCAGGACCCCGAGGTGGGGGCCGTACCACTTGTAGGCCGAGCAGACGACGGCGTCGGCGCCCCACGCGGGCCGGTCGACCGGCCGGTGGGGCGCGGCGGCGACCGCGTCGACGTAGGTGTGGGCCCCGGCGTCGCGGGCGGCTGCGCACAGCGCGGCGACGTCGGGCGCGGTCCCGACGACGTTCGACGTGGCGGTGCATGCGACCCACCGGGTCCGGTCGGTCAGCGCGGCCGCGAGGTGCTCGGGCCCGAGGGCGAGCGAGTCCCGGTCGGGCTCGGCGAAGCGCACCGTGGCCCCCGCCCGCTCCGCGGCCAGCACCCACGGCCGGACGTTGCCGTCGTGGTCGAGGCGGGTCACCACGACCTCGTCCCCGGGCCGGAGCGTCCGGCCCACGGCGGCCGCGAACCGCATCGTGAGCGAGGTCATCGACTCGCCGAACACGACGCCCCGCGGGTCCCCGCCAAGCAGCTCGGCGCACGCCTCCCGGGCCGACCACACGAGCGCGTCGGTGGCGGCCGCCTGCGGGAACGGGCCGTGCGCGTTGGCCGGGTCGCCCGAGTGCCACCAGGCGGCGGAGGCCTCGATGGCGCTGTCGACGGCCTGGGTGCCGGCGGGACCGTCGAGCCGCACCCACCCGTCGCGGAGCCCGGGAAACCGCTCGCGGTCCATCCGGCGATGCTACGCGTTCGCCTTCTTCTCCTCGACGTGCGTCTGGATGGCGTTCATCATCGCCTGCCCGGCGCGGCCGAAGATCTCGCCCCGCTTGGCCGTCGCCCAGTCGTGCGAGACGGTCGGAGCTGCCAGCTGGCCGCGGAAGTGGGGGATGACCTCGCGGGCGAACAGCCGGTACGACTCGATCGTGCGGTCCGGCGGGGCCCAGTCGTGGCCGAGGAGGAGGAACGCGCCGAACCCGCCCGACTGCTCGACCAGGCCCTCGATGTAGGCGATCGCGTCGTCGGGCGTCCCGATGACCACGCTGGCGCTGTCCGCGTAGGCCTCGACCATGTCCCGCCCCGTCGGCGGCCTGCCGTCGTGGTCGACGGCGAGGGGCACGAAGCCGGCGCCGCCGCCGAAGTAGTTCGCGAACTGCTCCAGCCCGTAGGTGCAGTCGTCGATGGCCTGCCGGCGGGACTCGGCGATGTGCATCGAGCCCAGGACGCGCCAGGTGCTGCGGTCCGGCGCGGGCCGGTCGTGGCGCTCGGCCTGCTCGGTGACGACGGTCCAGGCCTCGCCGACGGCGGCGAACCCTCCCGGCACCTGCATCGACAGGGACAGCAGCGACACGCCCTGCTGCCCGGCGAGGCGGGGGCCGGACGGGGTGACCATGGCGGCGACGGCGACCTCGGGATGGGGCGACGTGTAGGGCCGCATCTGGAGGCGGGCCTCGCGCATCGTGAACCAGTCGGTCTCGCGGTCGACCGGCTCGTCGCTGCGGAACAGAGCGAGGATGGCGTCGAGCGCCTCCTCCATCATCCGCCGTTGGTCGACGGGGTCGATGCCCATGATGTACGCGTCGGTCGGCAGCGCTCCCGGCCCTGCGCCGAAGATGCAGCGGCCCCGGGTGATGTGGTCGAGCAGCACCCACCGGTCCGCGACCAGCCACGGGTGGTGGTAGGGCAGGGACGTCACGCCCGTGCCGAGGCGGATGTGGCGGGTGCGCTCGGCGGCCATAGCGATGAAGATCTCCGGCGAGCCGATCAGCTCGTACCCCCCGGAATGGTGCTCGCCGAACCACACCTCGTCGTAGCCCAGCCTGTCGAGGGCGACCGCCCGGTCGAGGTCGTACTCGAGCGCCAGGGTCGGGCTCTGGCCGACCGGGTGGAACGGGGCGAAGAAGGCGCCGAAGCGCATGCCGGTCTCCTGTCTCCTATGAGGCTGCGCTGATAGGCGTAGCCGTGGCCCGAGCGGCCTGCTGCGGAGCAGCAAGAGCGGGAAGTACAGGCCACGGTGGCCGCGATGACGTGACGTACCCGCGCACGGCCTAGTGCGTGACGTCGGCGAGGAACGCGAGCAGGGCGCCGTTGACCTCCTCCGGGGCCTCCTGCTGGACCCAGTGGCCGGCGCCCGGGACGAGGACGTCGCCGCGGTGATCGGACACGGCGTCGTGGGCGACGGCGGGCGGCGACATGAGGACGACCGGGTCGAGCGCGCCGCCGACGAAAAGGGTCGGGACCCCGACCGTGGCCCCGGCGAGCTGGGGCGTCGTCTCCCAGTTGCGGTCGAGGTTGCGGTACCAGTTGATCCCGCCGGTGAAGCCGGTACGGGTGAACTCGGCGACGTAGTGGTCGAGCTCCTCCTGCGAGAGCCAGGCGGGCAGCCCCTCGGGCTCGGGGATGCGGTCGACGAAGCCGCGGCCGTCCTGGGCGAACAGCGCTGGGTCGGGCACCGCCCCCGGCTCGGTGCGGGCGCCGGCGAGGAGCCGGCGCATGGTGCGGGCGGGGTCGCCGCCGAGCTCTGCGTCGGCCACGCCGGGCTCCTGGAAATAGAGGATGTAGAAGAAGGCGTCGCCCAGGGCGTTGCGCATCGCCGTGACCGGCGGCATCGGGCCGCGGGGGAGATGGGGGACGCTCATGTTCACCAGGGCGGCGACCCGGTCCGGGTGCAGGAGCGCCAGGTGGCTCGCCACCATCGAGCCCCAGTCGTGGCCGACGACCACGGCCCGCTCCTCGCGGAGCTCGTCGAGCACCCGCACGAGGTCACCGGTGAGGTGGTGGATGTCATAGGCCTCCACCGGCTCGGGCCGGCTCGAGCGGCCGTAGCCGCGCTGGTCGGGCACGACGACCCGGTAGCCGGCGCCGGCCAGCGCGGGCACCTGGTGGCGCCACGAGTAGCCGAGCTCGGGGAACCCGTGGGCGAGGACGACGGGGAACCCGTCGCCGGTCACCTCGACGTCCAGCACGACGCCGTCGTCGACGGGGATCTCAGGCACGGGCGGCTCCGATCACGGTCAGCGCCTCGAGCAGGGCCCGGCGGCTCGGGCCCTCCCGCGGCGGCGGGGGGTACTTGTCGGGCTCGGCCACGACCTCGGCGACCTTGGCGAGGAAGGCGCCGTCGGCCATGAGGTCGGCGGGCGTGGCCAGGAGGTTCCAGAGTCGCGCCATCGCGCGGGCGAGCACCGGCT
This sequence comes from Acidimicrobiales bacterium, assembly GCA_035649475.1. Lineage (GTDB taxonomy): Bacteria > Actinomycetota > Acidimicrobiia > Acidimicrobiales > VFJN01 > ZC4RG19. Next base: position 30,283 of record DASRJM010000139.1, on the reverse strand, counting down.
CGGTGGCGGCGGCGACGAACACCGCGGCCATCGTCCTGCCCGCCTGCTCGTCGGCGCCGTTCCCGCCGGCGCTGCCCGGGTCCGCGCCGGCCTCGTCCATCTGCACCGCCATGTCGAACCACGGCTCGATCTCGCGCCGGCATGCCGCCTCGTAGGCGCGGGCGCGGGCGGCCGGGTCGTCCGGGTGGTCGGCGAGCGTGTCGGCGAGCAGGACCGCCTGCACGAAGGCGAGCGAGCACCCGCGGCCGTAGAGCGGGTTCGTGCACGTGTGGGCGTCGCCGACGGCATGGAAGCCGAGGACCGTCGGCTCGCCGGCGTCGTCGACGAACCGGCGCACGCGGTTGATCAGCCCGGCCATCGGCCGCACCCCACCGAGCGGCTCGAGCGGGCCGTCGCGGAAGAAGCGGTCGGGCCCGGGGAGGATGCGGCACGCCTCGTCGAAGCGGTCGCCGTCGGACAGCGCGGCGCGCAGGTCGGCGTCGTCGGTCCGGACGGCGAGGGTCACCGACAGCGTGCCGGCGTCGCCGGGGACGGCGAGGTACTTCACGAAGCCGAGGTTGCCGCCCAGCTTCGGGTCGGTCGTGATGTCGACGGCGCCGGGCAGGCGGTACCAGCGCGTGAGGTACATGAGACCGCTCTCGTGGACCCGCTCGGGCACGTCGACGCCGATGTCGGAGAGCCACGCCGGCACGGCGCCGCGCCGGCCGGTCGAGGCGACGACCAGGTCGGCGTCGAGCGTCGTGCCGTCGTCGAGGCGCACGCCGGTGACGGTCGCGCCGTCGGCGGCGACGCCGGTCACCCGCACGCCGGTGCGGAACGCGACCTCCGGCCGCCGCAGCGTCGCCTGCCGGAGCACCCACTCCAGCGTCGTGCGCCGGACGACGAGCACCTTGAGGTCCTCGTCGCCGGGCTGGGGCTCGCCGAGGTCTGCCGCCCCGGTCATCGTCGTGCAGCCCACGGCGAGCAGGTCGTCGAACACGTCGGGGAAGCGGTCGCGCAGCACGACCTGGAGGCGGGCCAGGAAGCCGTGGGTCTGGTGGACCTGTGGGGCGCCGCGGCGCTCGGCGGTGAACGCTTCCTCCGCATCGGCGGTCGCCGGGAGGGGGTCCTGCTCCACGACCGTGACGGGATGGCCGGCGCGGCCCAGGGCCAGCGCGGCCGCGAGCCCCCCGACGCCGCCGCCGGCGACGATCACGCGCTGCATAGCCGGCTCCCCCCCTGGCTCCCCGTCTCCATCTGGCAACGACCGTTACCAGGGACACGCTATGGTAACGGTCGTTGCCAGTTCAACCCCGGATCCGGGCCCGCACCCGCTGGGCCGGCGTGCCCGCCGACGAGCGCCGCGCCGGGCGGCGCGAGCTGCTGCTCGACGCCGCCTTCGAGCTGCTCGGGACCGAGGGCTGGTCGGCGACCACCGTGCGCGCCGTCTGCACCCAGGCCCAGCTGAACTTCCGCTACTTCTACGAGAGCTTCGCCGACCTCGACGAGCTGCTCGTTGCCCTCTACGACCGGCTCGTCGCCGAGCTGGGCGAGCAGGTGCTCGCGGCCATGGACGCCACCGGCGACGATCCGGCGGCGCGCCTGCGGGCCGCCATCGACCGCATCCTGGCCTACGTCGCCGACGACGCCCGCCGGGGCCGGGTCCTCTACGTCGAGGCGCTCGGCAGCGAGCCGCTCAACCGCCGGCGACTCGACACGACCCACGCCGTGGTGGTCGCCGTCGAGGAGCAGGGGGCGAAGGCCCGCGGCGGCGTCGGTGACGACGGGGTCGGTCGCATCGCCGCCGCCATCCTCGTCGGCGGCCTGACCGAGCTCGTCGTCGCGTGGCTCGACGGTCGCATCGACCTGCCACGGGAGCGCCTCGTCGACGACGCCACCGAGCTGTTCATCGGCCTCGGTGCCGCCGCGTCCGGCATCGCGGCCCGCCGCTAACCCAACCGCGGGAACGCCGGCGGGCGCTTCTCCAGGAACGACCGGACGCCCTCCGTGAAGTCGGGCCGGCCGAAGCTCTCGACCATGAGCCGCTGTGCCTCGCGCTCGGCCGGGCCGAGCCCCCCGTGGAGCTGGCCGTACACCTGGCGCTTCATGACCGCCAGGGACGCCGGCGAGCACCGCTCCGCGATGTCCCGCACGTAGCGTTGCGCGTGCGGCAGCACCTCGGCCGCCGGCAGGGCGGCGTTCACGAGCCCGAGCCGCTCGCACTCGTCGCCCCGCACCTTGCGCGACGAGAACATCAGGTCGAGGGCGACGGCCGGCCCCACGAGGCGGGGCAGCAGCCAGCTCAGCCCCCACTCGGCGACGAGGCCCCGCTGCGCGAAGGCGGTCAGGAACACGGCGTCGGCAGCCATGAACCGCACGTCACAGCAGAGGGCGATCGGCACTGCCATGCCGGCGACCGCGCCGTTGATGGCGGCCACGACCGGCTTCCGGCAGGCCAGCAGGTACGTGTACTCGCCGTCGAGGTCGGCGGGCCGGTCCGGGTCGGCCGGAACGGCCAGGTCGTCGAGAGCGTCGTCGGCGATCGACCGTCCCTCGGTGATCGACGTCAGGTTGCCCATGTCGGCGCCGGCGCAGAAGCCCCGCCCGGCGCCGGTCAAGACGATGCCGACGACCGCCGGGTCCGCCTCGGCGGCGGCGACCGCATGGCGCACCTCGGCACCCATCCGCGGCGTCCATGCGTTCAGCGCCTCGGGCCGGTTGAGCGTGATGGTCGCGACCGGGTTGTCGACCTCGTAGAGGATCTGCTCATAGCCGGGCATCAGGCCTCGATCCGGAAGAGCCGCCGGGCGTTGTCGCCGAGGAACAGGCGGCGGTCCTCCGAGCCGAACGAGCCGGCCAGCTCCTCCAGGTCGTCGATGTACTCGGGCGTGTGGTCGGCGTGGGGGAAGTCGGACGCCCACAGGAACCGGTCGGCGCCGAACCGCTCGGCCAGCGCGGGGATCGTGCGCTCGTCGGGGTCGCACGAGATCCAGCAGCGCTCCCGGAAGTAGTCGCTGGGCTTGGCCTCCAGCGGCACCCGTGTCCCGATGAACGTGTGGCCGTACACGGCGTCGATGCGGTCGAGCCAGTAGCCGATCCAGCCGCCGCCCGATTCCAGCACCAGCACCTTCAGCCGTGGGAACAGGTCGAACACGCCGTAGTCGAACAGTGTCGTGAACTGCTGGCGCACACCGTCGGACGCGGTCACCGACGCCAGCAGGCGCAGCTTGCGGATGTTCTCCCACGCCCCCATGCGCGTGCCCTTGGTCCACTGCGGCTCGAACGTCGGGTGGATGGCGAACGGGACGTCGAGGTCCTGGGCGGCGGCGAACACGACGTGGTTGTCGGGGTGGCCGAGCGGCCTGGCGTCGTGGGTGAACGGCGCCACGTACGCGCCGCGGGCCCCATCGCCCACGGCCCGCTCCAGCTCCTGCGCGGCCGCCGCCGGGTCGGACAGCGACAGGTGGGCGGTCGGCACCAGCCGCGGGCTGCCGGCGCAGAACTCGCAGATCCAGCGGTTGTAGGCCCGGGTGTACGCCTGCGACAGCTCGGGGTCGTCGAGCTCGGCCTCCCACAGCAGCCCGACCGTGGTGTAGAGGACCGCGGCGTCGATGCCCTCGGCGTCGAGCAGCTCCAGCCGCTCGCCGGGGTCCATCGACCCGAACGGCGCCTCCGACACATAGGTGCGCTCGGGGTCGAGCTGCATCGACCGGAGGTCCGGGTCGCCCATTGCGCCGAGCGTCGACGGGAACCCGCCGCGGCTGAGCTTCGACCGCTCGCCGCCGATCTCCAGCTCCTCGAGCCCGTTCTCGTCGAGCCGGAGCCGCAATGCCCGGTCCCGGTACTTCGGCTCCAGATAGGTCTCCCACAGGTCGGGCGGTTCGAGGATGTGGCCGTCGGCGTCGACGGCGCCCTCGAACCCGATCCGCCCGGTCACGTGCAGTGCTTTGCTCATTGTTTCCCGCTCCTGGTGCTTCGCACCGGGCCGCTCTCCCTACAGATAGGCACCTGTCGAACCCGCCTTGGCCGGACGGGGTGCCTATCTGTAGGGATCGGGCCATGCTCGCTCCGCTGGCCGGGCCTCGCTCGGCTGTGCCTCACTACGGACGGACGCTCGCTCATCGGACCCCCTTCCGGTCGGCGTAGTCGACGGCCCAGTCCGCCAGCGGCGCCACGCCCCCGTCGGGGACGTCCACGCCGGTCCGGCGCATCCGCGCCCGCTGCCCCTCGCCGATCACGGCGAGCTTGAACGCGGCCAGCACGACGTGGAAGTCGATGGTGGCGCCATCGCGGCCCGACGCCGACGTGTAGCGCTCGACCACGGCATCGGCCCGTGGGAACCCGGGCAGGTCGGCGACGGCCTGGCTCGGCGAGGTCAGCACCCGGTCGCGGGTGCCCCACCAGAACACCGCGTAGCCGAGGTCGGCGAGCGGGTCGCCCAGCGTCGCCATCTCCCAGTCGAGCACGGCCAGGATGCGGTCGGGCGCCGCGGCGTCGAGGATGCAGTTGCCGAGGCGGTAGTCGCCGTGCACGAGCGTCGTCTCGGCCTGGCGGGGGAGCGCACGGCGCAGGCGGTCGGCGAGGTCGTCGATCGCCGCCACGTCGCCGTCCTTGGACCGGGCCCACTGGTCGGTCCATCGCGCCACCTGCCGCTCGAGGTAGCCGTCCCGCTTGGACAGCTCGCCGAGGCCGACCGCGTCGACGTCGAGGTCGTGGATGGCGCACAGAACGTCGACATAGGCGTCGGCACACCGGGCGTTGACGTCGGCCGACACGCCGGCCAGGTCCTCCGGCCCGTTCGGGACGATCCCGTCGACGCGCGCCATGACCTGGAACGGCGCGCCGAGCACCGACTCGTCCTCGCAGAACGCCAGGGGCTCGGGCACCGGCACCGGCGTCCCGTGGACGGCGCGGTAGATGCGGTGCTCGCGGCCCATGTCGTGGGCCGTCGGCAGGAAGTGCCCGAGCGGCGGCCGGCGCACGACGACCCGGTGGCGCCCGACCGAGACGCCGAGGGTGAGGTTCGACGCCCCGCCGGCGAGCGTCTCGACCTCGAACCGGCCGGCGGCGCCGGGCTCGATCCGAAGCGCCTCGACCAGCCACGCCTCCAGGGGCCCGGTGTCGATCACCGGCCCGTGTACCGCGGCTCGCGCTTCTCGAGGAAGGCGGCGACCCCCTCCCGGTGGTCCTCGGTCCGGAAGAGCCGCCCCAGGCTGGTCGACACCCAGGCGCCGAGCACCTGCCAGTCGGGGTCGAGCGCCTCGCGGAGGCCGTGCTTGATCGCCTGCACCGCCAGCGGTGGGTTGTCGGCGATCGTCGTCGCCAGCTCCATCGCCGTCGGGATGAGGTCCCGGTGGGGAACGCAGCGCGACACCAGGCCGAAGGCGGCGGCCTGGTCGGCGTCGATGATCCGGCCGGTGAACAGCAGCTCGGCCGCCCGCTCGCGGCCCACGAGCTGGGCCAGGCGGCCGAGCCCGGCGACATCGCAGTTGAGCCCCCGCTTCACGAACAGCTCGCCGAAGCGGGCCCGCTCGGATGCGATGCGGATGTCGGCCATCAGGGCCAGCTCCATGCCCCAGCCCACGGCCGGCCCGTTGACGGCGGCGATGACCGGGACGTCCGTGGAGAGCAGCGCGTCGGCCGCAGGCGTGAGGCGGGGCTCGGCCCGCAGCCCGGCCGCGACCTGCTGGCCGGCCGCCTGCATGACGACCTTCACGTCGTCGCCCGAGCAGAAGGCGGGGTCGGCGCCGGTGACGACGAGGCAGCGCGCGGTCGTCGTGCGGACGGCGTGCTCCAGCTCGGCGTAGGTCGTGTGGGTGAGGGCGTTGCGGGCCTCGGGGCGGTCGAGCGTGACGACCCCGACGCCGCCCTCCTCGGCGTAGGACAGCTCCGTGTAGTCCACCGGTCCGAAACTTAGCGTGCGTTCGCCAAGTACGCTTGACGATGTGAGCCGACCGGGGCGCGTCGCCATCATGCGGACCGCGATCTCCCTCATGGGCGAGCGCGGCTACGAGGGGACCTCGACCCGCGACATCGCCCGCGCGTCGGGTGTCAGCGTCGCGGCGCTCTATTACCACTTCCCGTCGAAGCTCGACCTGCTGCGGGAGTTCCTCTTCGAGTCCCACGACGTGGTGCTCGCCCGGGTCGACCGGGCGGTGCTCGCCGCGGAGCCCACCGCCCGGGCCCGCCTCGAGGCGGCGGTCGAGGCCCTGATCTGGTCCAACCTCCACGACGAGTGGGCCCGGCAGGCGTGCCGGGTGGCGTGGCGCGAGCACGGCCGCCTGGACGACCCCGACCGGCGGGCCGTCCTCGACAAGCGGGCCCGGATGGTCGACGTCATCGAACGGGTCGTCGCCGCGGGGGTCGAGGCGGGCGAGTTCTCGACGCCCGACGCCCGGGAGGTGGCGCGGGCCGTGCTCGTGCTGGGCATCTCGGTGGTGGAGCCCTTTCCGGAGCCGTCTGTGTCGATCGCCGAGGTGATCGAGCTGCACCAGCGGTTCGCGGCCGCGCTCGCCGGCGCGTCAGTAGCGCGGGTTGGCGACGGCGAGCTTGGCGACGACGCCTGACACCAGCACCGCGACGAGCTCGTCGTAGCGGTCGTCGAGGTCGCCGCGGCGAACGGCCGCCGCCAGCTCCGCCTCGGACCCGACGCCGAGACCGGCCAGCTCGTCGGTCCGCCGCGCCGCCCGGACCGGCCCGAGCGCGATCTCCCGGCGGGCGGTGTCGACCACGTTGGCGGCGACGCGGGCGTGGAACGAGAGCCTGCCCTCCGTTCCCGGCATCACGTCGTCGCGCAGGAACTCGGCGACCGCCTCCAGCAGCTCGTCCAGCGTCGGGCGGCCGTGCAGGTCCCCGGCGGGCGCGGCGCTCGGCTGGTCCCCCCGGACGGCCACCTCCGGCGCCAGCAGCAGGAGCAGGTCCCACTCCTGCTCGCACACCCGTCGCCCGATGGCGGCCAGCTCGACGGAGCGGACCGCGCCCCGCAGGTGGGCGGCCGCCTGGCCCATGCAGCCGATGCCCCACTTCAGCGTGTTGAGGACCTCCCACCACCGCAGGGTGCCCAGCTCGACGTCGGCGCCGCCGGCCGCGCAGTACGCGCCCAGCAGCTGCTCCCGGGTGCCGAACCCGCCAACGGGGAGCTCGGCGCCGAACCGCCAGGCCTTCACGCACAGCCAGCCGAGGTCCTCCACCGGGTCGCCGGCGTGGACGAGCTCCCAGTCGAGCACGGCCCGGAGGCCCTCGGGCCCGACGATCAGGTTGCCGAGGCGGAAGTCGCCGTGGACGACGACGTCGCGGTCCGGGGGCGGCGGCCGGTTGGCGTCGAGCCAGCGGAACGCCAGCTCGAAGGTCGGGCTCGCCTCGCCGACGAGCCCGAGGTTGTCGCGGCACAGCGCCAGCGGGTCCGGTCGGGCCAGGTCGGCGAGGCCGGTGGCGTCGAGGTCGAGGGCGTGGAGGCCGGCCAGGAACCGCCCGCACTGCTCGGCGAGCACGCGGCGGGCGGGAGCGTACTGGTCGTCGCGCAGGATGCGGCGGGCGATCGTCTCGCCCTCGATGCGGCGCATGACCAGCCCTCCCGCGGTGTCGGGGCCGGCCAGGACCTCGGGGACCGGGAGCCCGGCGGCGAAGGCGGCGGCGATGGCGCGGGCCTCGACGTCGAGCGACCCGGGCCGCCCGGGCGGGTCGCGGCGCAGCACCAGCGGGTCGCGGCGGCCGTCGGCATGTACGGCGTCGAACCGCCAGGTCTCCCGGGAGGCGCCGCCCGAGAGCCGATCGAGGCCGTCGATGGCGGTGGCGTCGAGGGCGGCGGCGAGCTGTTCCATGGCAGAACTGAACGAGCGCTCGGTAAGCTACAGTCCGTCGATAGACGCGGCAAGGGGGACCCCATGGACTTCGACGTCCCGGAGGACATCCAGGCGACGCTCGACGCTCTGGACGAGTTCATCGAACGCGAGATCCGGCCGCTCGAGCAGCAGAACGACAACATCCGGTTCTTCGACCACCGCCGCGAGTGGGCCCGCACCGATTTCGACAACGGCGGCGTCCCCCGCAAGGACTGGGAGGAGCTGCTGCGGGAGATGCGGCGCCGGGCCGACGCCGCGGGGTGGCTGCGCTGGGCCCTGCCGGCCGAGTTCGGCGGCCACGACGCGACGAACCTCGAGATGGCGATCATCCGCGAGCACCTGGCGACCAAGGGGCTCGGGCTCCACAACGACCTCCAGAACGAGAGCTCGATCGTCGGGAACTTCCCGACCGTGCTCATGATGCGCGACTTCGGCACCGACGCCCAGAAGGCCGAGTGGATGCCGGGATTTCTCGACGGGTCGCGGCGGCTGGCCTTCGGGCTCACCGAGCCGAACCACGGGTCCGACGCCACATTCCTCGAGACCACCGCGGTCGCCGACGGCGACGAGTGGGTCATCAACGGCCACAAGCGGTTCAACTCGGGTCTGCACCATGCCACCCACGACATCATCTTCGCCCGCACGTCGGGCGACCCGGGGTCCCCGGTGGGGATCTCGGCCTTCCTCGTCCCCGTCGACTCGCCCGGCTTCAACGTCGACTTCTTCTGGTGGACGTTCAACATGCCGACCGACCACGCCGAGGTCACGATGACCGACGTCCGGGTGTCGCAGGACGCCCTGTTCGGCCGCGTGGACCACGGGCTCGAGCTGGCCCAGCACTTCGTGCACGAGAACCGCATCCGCCAGGCGGCGTCGTCGCTCGGTGCCGCCCAGCACTGCATCGACACCGCGGTGGCCTACGCCAACGAGCGGATCGTGTGGAACAAGCGGCTGTCCACGAACCAGGGCATCCAGTTCCCGCTGGTCGAGCTGCACACGGAGGCAGCGATGCTCCGCCAGCTGATCCGGTCGACGGCGTGGCGCCTCGACCGCCAGCACCACATGGAGGTCACCCACCTCGTCGCCATGTGCAACTACCGGGCCAACCGGCTGGCGTGCGACGCCGCCGACCGGGCCATGCAGACGTGCGGCGGGGTCGGCTACAGCCGCCACATGCCGTTCGAGCACATCTACCGGCACCACCGGCGGTACCGGATCACGGAAGGGGCAGAGGAGATCCAGATGCGCAAGGTCGCCCAGGAGCTGTTCGGTTTCGGGAGGAACCGGTGATCGCCACCCCCGCCCGGCTGCTGGCCGGGGCGCTGGAGCCCGTCGCCGGGCAGGTGTACTTCTCGCCCGAGTGCCACAGTGCGTACGAGGCGCTCGGCTTCGGCGGGAGCCCCGGCGACTTCGGCGGGGTGGCCGCGCCCGACGGCCCGGCGTACTTCACGAGCCGCGGGTCGGTCATGGGCCAGGTCCCGGGGGAGGTGGTCGCCGCCGCGTTCGGAGTGTTCAACCCGGCGGTGGTCGTGCCGGCGGTGGCGTACGGCTGGACGCTGGTCGACGCCGCCAAGATCTGCGCAGCCCGCACCGAGGGCGCCGTCGCCCAGCTCCGCCGGCTCCTCGGCGAGTCGCCCGACGGCCTCGCCCGGGCCAACGAGCTGCTCGCCCGCGCGGTCGAGACGCTGCGGCCCGAGGGCCGCCCGCTGTACAGCGGGCTGCGCAGCCTCGGGCTCCCCGGCGAGCCACTGGCCGACGCCTGGCGCCGCGCCGACATGCTGCGGGAGTACCGGGGCGACGTGCACGTCGCCGCCTGGCAGACCGCCGGCTTCGACGCCACCGAGATCGGGCTCATCACCGAGCTCTACTGGGGGCTGCCGATGCGGACCTACGTCCGCACGCGGGCGTGGAGCGACCCCGAGCTCGACGCCGCCGAGGAGCGCCTCGTGGCCCGGGGCCTGGTCGCAGATGGCGCGTTCACCGACGCCGGCCGCACCGCCCGCGAGGCGGTCGAGCAGGTGACCGACGACTGCTGCCGCCCCATCGTCGACGCCCTCGGCGACGACCTCGACGAGCTGGTCACCATCCTCGGCCGCTGGGGCGCCACCATCCGCGACGGGCAGGGCTACCCGGCCAGCGGCCCGCACGACCTGGCGAGGGGGCGGTCCTAGCGGCTGTCGGCGTCGGCCGCGGACGCGCGTTCGGTGAGGAAGTCCTGCTCCGCCGCGTTGTCCGTGAGGCGGAGCGCGGCGCGGTAGGCGTCCGCGGCTTCGGCGTGGCGGTCGAGGCGGTGGAGCAGGTCGGCCTTGGTGGACGGCAGGTAGCGGTAGCCGGCGAGGCGGTCGTCCTCCTCGAGGGCCTCCACCAGGGCCAGCGCCGCCTCCGGGCCCTCGACCTCGGCGACGGCGACGGCGCGGTTCAGGGCGACCACGGGCGACGGCCAGGCGCGGAGCAGCTCGTCGTAGAGGGCCACGATCTGGGACCAGTCGGTCGCCCCGTACGACGGGGACTGGGCGTGGACGGCGGCGATGGCGGCCTGCAGGGTGAAGCGGCCGGGCGGGCCGGCCCGCAGGGCGGCGACGATGAGGCGGTCGGCCTCGCCGATCATCGCCCGGTCCCACTGCGTGCGGTCCTGCTCCTCCAGCCGGAGGAGCTTGCCGTCGGCGTCGACGCGGGTGGCGCGGCGGGCGTGGTGGACGAGCAGCAGGGCGTGCAGCCCGGCCGCCTCCCGCTCGTCGGGGAGCAGGTGGCGGACGAGGACGGCGAGGTCCAGCGCCCGGTCGCACAGCTCGTGACGGACGAGGTCCGCGCCGCTCGGCGCGGTGTGCCCGGTCGCGTAGAGCAGGTGGATCACGGTCAGCACGGCGTCGAGCCGCTCGGGCAGCTCCGCCGCGCTCGGCACCGCGTAGGGGATGCGGGCGGTGGCGATCTTCTTCTTCGCCCGGGTCAGGCGGGCCGCCATCGTGGGCTCCGCCACCAGGAAGCCCCGGGCGATGTCGGCCGTCGGCACGCCGCACACCAGCCGGAGCGTCAGGGCGACCTGCGCCTCCGGCGCCAGCGCCGGGTGGCAGCACGTGAACACGAGGCGCAGCCGGTCGTCGGCGATCGCCGGCTCCTCGCCGACGTCGACGCCGTCCGCGGCCGACGGGGTGCGGCGATCGATCAGGAGCGGGAGCTTCGTCTCCAGCGTCCGCCGGCGCTGGAGCAGGTTGAGCCCCGTCCGGCGGGCCACCGTCGTGAGCCACGCGCCGGGGCGATCCGGGACCCCGTCGCGCTCCCACCGGCGGAGCGCCTGCACATAGGCGTCCTGCACGGCCTCCTCGGCGACGTCGATGTCCCGGACCACCCGCACGGTCGCGGCGACGACGGTGGCCCACTCCCGGCGGTGGGCGTCGGCGACCGCCTGCTCGACCTCGGTCAGGGCCCCTCGACGATCTGCATGTCGAGCAGCGGCCGCACCTCGACCCCGCCGTCGGCGACCGGGGTGAGCTTGGCCAGCTCGATGGCGTGGTCGAGGTCGCGTGCCTCCACCACGAACAGGCCGGCCAGCCCCTCCTTCGTCTCGATGAACGGGCCGTCGGTGACCACGCCGCCGCGTATCGATGTCGCCGTGGCCGTCGACTCGAGCGCGATGCCCGCGAGGATCCGGCCGCCGCGGGCGACGATCTCCGCGTCGGCCTCGCCGGCCGCCTCGGCGACCTCGGGCGGCATGTCGGCCGGCCAGTCGGCCGACTGCCGCTCGTAGATGAGGACGACGTACTGGGTCGTCCCGCTGGGCTGCTGGTCGGTCATCGGGCGTCCTCCCGGCGCTGGTACGTGGTGGCGACGACCCCGTTCGTGTAGTGGACGGAGCGCACCAGGTCCAGGTCCTGCCGGCCGTGCCCGCCGCGGAACAGGGGCGTGCCGGCGCCGAGCAGGACCGGGTGGACGTACAGCTGGTACTCGTCGACCAGGTCGGCGGCCGCCAGGGCCTGGACGACGCTGGCGCTGCCCTGGACGAGCATGGCGGATCCCGGCTCCGCCCTGAGCCGGCGGACCTCGTCCTCCAGCCCGCCGCCGGCCACCCGGGTGCCGGGCCACTTCGCTTCGTCGAGCGTCGTCGAGAAGACGAGCTTCGCCCGCTGGTTGAGCGCTCGGATGATCCGCGGGTCCTCCTTGCCGCCGGCCGGGTCGAGCATGTCGCCCTCGTCGTAGGGCTGTGCGTGCGGCCAGTAGTCGGCGAAGATCCCGTAGGTCACCCGCCCGAACACGAACAGGTCGTACGAGCCGCCGATGTCCCGGGCGACGTCCTCCTGCATGCGGGGGTCGAAGCCCTCGATCACCCAGCTCATGTCCTCGTCCGGCCCGACGATGTAGCCGTCGAGCGAGACGAACTCCGAGACGACGACGCGCCGTCCCTTCGCCGTGCTGGTGGTCATGTTCCGTTCCTCCTCGTGATGGTGGTCACGACTGGACGACAATCGGGGATCGCCAGATTCGACAGGCGACCGCGGACGGGAGGGTTGCGATGCCTGATGTGTACGCCGTCATCACCGACGTCGACGTCGCGACGCAGGAGCGATTGGCCGGCATCCTCGAGCTGCGGGCCGCGGACCCCCAGCAGCGGGCGATGCTGGACGCGTACCTGGCGGAGGTCGAGCTGCCTCCGTCGGCGCGGGTGCTGGAGGTCGGGTGCGGGACGGGCGCGGTCGCACGGGTGCTCGCCCGCCGGCCGGAGGTCGCCGACGTGATCGGGATCGACCCGTCGCCGGTGTTCGTCGCCCGGGCCCGCGAACTCGCCGCCGGGGAGGGCAACGTCCTGTTCGAGGAGGGCGACGCCCGGGCGCTCCGCCTCCCGGACGACGCCGTCGACGCGGTGGTGTTCCACACGGTGCTGTGCCACGTGCCGGAGCCCGAGCGGGCGCTGGCCGAGGCGTTCCGGGTCCTCCGCCCTGGCGGCACCCTGGCGATCTGCGACGGCGACTACTCCACGATCAGCGTGGCGCTCGGGGAGGCCGACCCCCTCCAGGACTGCATCGAGGCCATGAAGGCGGCGTTCCTCAACGATGCCTGGCTGGTGCGGCGCCTCCCGACCCTGCTCCGGTCCGCCGGCTTCGAGCTCCTCGGCTGCCGCAGCCACGGGTACCTCCAGACGTCCGATCCCGAGTACGTGCTGAGCCTCGTGGACCGCGGGGCCGACACGCTCGCCTCGTCGGGCCGCATCGGGCCCGAGCTCACCGCGTCGCTGAAGGCGGAGGCCCGGCGCCGGGCCGACGCCGGCGAGTTCTACGGCTTCATCGGGTTCACGAGCTTCATCGCCCGGGCGCCGACGCCAGGATCGCCGCGAACGCCCCCGGCGACGTGATCGCCGGGACGTGGCCGCAGTCCAGCACCACGACCTGCGGTGTTCCCGGCAGCCGGGCGAGCATCTCGTGCTGGAGGGCGGGCGGGACCGGGCGGTCGAGGGTGTTGACGACGTAGGTGACCGGCACGCCGTCGGCGGCGGACCAGTGGACGGGCTGGAAGTAGTGGTTGGTCGTGTCGACGACGCAGCGCTCGGGAGCGACGACGTAGGCGAGCGTGTCGTCGTCGAGCGGCGGCCCGCCGTAGGTCGTGCGGAACGCCTCGGGATCGGCAGGCGGTCCCGGGGTCCGCACGTAGCCGGCCGCCCGGGCGGCGAGGAGGCGCTCGGCGTGGCGGGCCTGCATGCAGTCGATCCCGCAGCCGCCCTCCGGGGGCACCGAGGCGGCATTGAGCACGACACCGGCGACGCGGTCGCCGAGGGCGGCGACGACGCCCGGCACCGGCAGCCCGCCGGACGAGTGGGCGACGACGGCGAGCGGCGCCGGCAGGCCGGCCGCCAGCACGTCGGCGACGACCGAGCGGACCTCGTCGTCGACGGTGACCGCATCGAGGTCCGCCGGGTGCGCGCCCCGGCCGGGCAGGTCGACGGCGAGCGCCGGGCGGTCCAGGTGCGGCCGCAAGCGGTCCCAGAACCGGCCGGTCGTGGCGCCGCCGTGGACGAGGACGTAGCTGCCGGCCGTCACTCCGCCTGTACCGGTCCGGCCGGCGCCCCGGGCGCCGACCCGGTGCGGGCGCGCTTCCAGACGACGTCGGCGGCGATGCTCAGGACGAGGATCATCACCAGCGCCACCATGGCGCCGACGCCGATGAACGCGGCCTGGCGCATCGGCAGCGTCGCCGTCGTCGCCGGCGGGTCGTCCGCGGCGGTCACCCGAGCACCATCCCCTCCGCCGCGCCGGACGGCTCCGGCTCGGGGAGCCGGAGCATGCGGAACGACGTGGCCAGCCCCGCGAGGGCGGCGAGCAGGGGGATGGCCAGCGCCACCTGGAGCGCGAGGGGCCGGGCGTCGGTGTTGATACGGATGATCTCGTCCTGGACGTCCTCGGGCTCGTCCGCCAGCAGCTCGTCGAGCTGGGTGTTCGTCAACACCTCGGCGTCGTCCTCCAGCGCCGTGGCCACCTGCTCCTTGTCGTCGGGTGGCAGCACCGCGCTGTCCTCCGCCAGACGCGTGAACGCGAACGACAGCGTCGCCAGCATGATGGCGCCGGCGAACGCCAGCCCGAACGACAGGCCGAACGAGCCGGCCGCCGAGTTCACGCCCGCGGCCTCGCTGACCCGCTCCTCGGACACCGGCGCCAGCGTGTAGTTGTTCAGCTGCGACACCAGCAGGCCCAGCCCGGCCCCGGCGATGGCGAGCGGGACGACGAGCCACCAGCCCGAGCTTGCCCGGGGCACGATCGGCAGAAGGATCACCACCCCGGCGGCCACCAGCGCGAAGCCCACCCGGATGATGCTGCTGGGCCGGCGGTCCCCGGCCTTGCGGCCGGCGAGCACCGCCATGCCGAACATGGTCAGCGACAGTGGGGCGAGCGACAGGCCCGCCTGCATGGCGTCGTACTCCAGGACCATCTGGAGGTAGATGGGCAGGGCGATCATCATCCCGCCCAGCGCGATCTGCTGGGATGTCTGCCCTGTGATGCCGAGCCGGAACACCTTCGACTCGAACAGGTCCGGGTCGATCAGCGTCGGGCGGCCCCGCTGCTTGCCGTGCACCAGCCAGCGGGAGAGCGCCCCCAGCGCCACGACGCCGACGACGATGAACGCGCCGACGGCCTCGCCGCCCTCCTGCCACACGAGGATGCCCAGCACGATCCCGCCCATGCCGAGCACGGACAGGACGGCGCCGACCGGGTCGACCGCCCGGGACCCGGTGTAGGGCGCGTCCCGCACGAGCCCGATGCCGGACAGCACGACCGCGATGATCACCGCCTCGAGCGCGAACGCGACCCGCCACGACAGGTAGGTGGTGATGAACCCGCCGATGAGCGGCCCGACCGCCGCCGCGATCGCAGCGGACGCCCCCACCAGGGCGTAGACCTTGCGCTGGGCGGGACCCTCGAAGTTGCCGTGGATGAGGGACTGCATCGCCGGCAGCAGCAGCGACGCGCCCAGCCCGCCGATGATGGACCAGAACACGATGATGGCGGTCAGCCCCTGGGCCACGGTCATGGCCAGGGCGCCGGTGGCGTAGCCGAGCAGCCCGAGCACGTAGGCCCGCTTGCGACCGAACAGGTCGCCGACCTTGCTGCCGATCAGGATGAAGGCGGCGGACACCAGCGCCTCCAGCGCGATCGCCGACTGCACGCCGCTGACGGTCGTGTCGAGGTCCCGGACCACGGCCGAGATCGACACGTTCATCAGCGACGTGTCCACGACGAGCACGAACATCGCCATGGCCAGCAGGAGCCCGAGGCGCGGGCTCCCGGTGGCCGGCGGGGCGACGCCGGTGTCCAGCCGGTCGGTCACGTCACCCGAGCGCCCGGGCCTTGGCCCGCTGGAATTCTTCCTCGGTGATCACACCCTTGTCCCGCAGGTCGGCGAGCTTGGAGAGCTCACCAGCCGCTCCGCCGCTGTCGGAGCTCGTGACGTTCTGGACGTAGTCGCGGAACGCCGCCTCCTGGGCCGCCGCCTCGCGGGCGGCGTGCTCGTGCATCTTGTGACCGCGGGCGATCAGGTACACGAACACGCCCAGGTAGGGCACCAGGATGATGAAGATCGACCACAGGGCCTTGCCCCAGCCCGACAGGTCGGGGCTGCGGAAGATGTCGCCGAAGATGACGATCAGCAGCCAGATCCAGATGAAGAACAGGAAGAACCAGAGCATCGACCAGAAGACCTGGCCGGTAGCCCATTCGGCAGCCAGCATGTGTCACTTACCTCCGTGTTGATCAGTCGGACTCGGCTTCCAGCGCGGCGCGGGCGCGGGCATTGGCCTCGCGATCCGCGTCGGTCACGGTGGGCCACTGCAGGTCCAGGCCCTCGATCGTGTCGGCCACGATCGCGGCCACCAGCGCCTGCATCACGTGCTTCTGGTCCGCGGGGACGACGTACCAGGGCGCCCACGGGGTCGAGGTGGCCGTGATGGCGTCCTCGTAGGCGGCCATGTACTCGTCCCAGCGGGCCCGTTCCGGCACGTCGGCGGCATTGAACTTCCACAGCTTTCCGGGCTTGTCGAGGCGCGCCATGAAGCGCCCCTTCTGCTCGGCCCGGGACACGTTGAGGAAGAACTTCACGACCTTGGTGCCGTTGCGGTCGAGGTGGTGCTCGAAGGCGTTGATGTCGTCGTAGCGGTCGTCCCAGAAGTCGGGCCCCCGCGAACCCCGGGGCAGGTTCTGGCGGTCGAGCCAGTCGGGGTGGACCTTGATGGCGACCACCTCCTCGTAGTGCGACCGGTTGAAGATGCCGATGCGGCCCCGCTCGGGCACGGCCTTGGACGTGCGCCACAGGAACGTGTGGTCGAGCTCCTCGCTGGACGGCTTCCTGAACGACGTGACGTCCACGCCCTGGGGGTTGACCCCGGACATCACATGCTTGATCGTCGAGTCCTTGCCGGCGGCGTCCATCGCCTGGAACACGAGCAGGATGGCGTACGTGTCGCTCGCCCACAGCAGCTCCTGGGCGTCGGCGAGCTGTTCGACGCCGCGAGCGAGGAACTTCTTGGCGGCGGCGTCGAGCTTCTTGGTGGACAGGCCGGCGTACTCGCCGCCGCCCACCCAGGTGGTGGACCGGCCGGTGATGCCCGCGGCAGACCCGGGCTCGACCCGCAGGTCGCGCACGACGGCGTCGCGCGCGGCGGTCGCGCGGTCGGTGTCGACCATCAGGCCCCCTCCGGGTCGAGCCGGCGGAGCACGAGCTTGGCCGCCTCGGTCAGCGCAATGTACGCGGCCACAGCGATGAGGCACGCCCGCCACTGGTGGCCGTCCAGGTCGACCGTGTCGAAGATGCGCTGCAGCAAACCTACGGTGGTGACCAGCAGCGTGAGGGCGATCGCCGCCAGCACCAGCAGGTTGAAGCGCCCGTTGGCGACGGTCTCGCGACGGAAGATGCTCTCCCGCGGGTCCCGCCACTCCAGCGCGGCCGCCACATGCAGCAGTGAGGTGGTGACGAGGCCCATAGTGGTGGCGATGGCCAGCCCGTAGCGGTCCTCGCCCCAGGACACCACGGCCAGCGTGCCGATGGCGATGAGCAGGCCGGCTACGCCGAGCCGGACGCCCAGCGCCGGGGGGATGACCGGCTCGTCGGGCGATCGGGGCCGCCGCCGCATCAGCCCTGGCGTGGCGGCGTCGAAGCCGAGGCCGACCGCCAGCAGCACGTCGATGGCGAAGTTGATCCACAGGATCTGGAGCGGCAGCAGGGGGACACCGTCGGCGATCTCGAACACGCCGGCGCCGACGAACGTGAGGATGAAGCCGGCCAGCATGATCATCTGGACCCGGACGTACTTCATCAGGTTGTCGTAGAGGCCCCGGCCGCCCTCGACCGCCGCCACGATCGTGGCGAAGTTGTCGTCGGTGAGGATCATCTCGCCGGCGTCCTTGGTGACCTCGGTGCCGGTGATGCCCATGGCCACGCCGATGTCGGCGCGGGCCAGCGCCGGCGCGTCGTTCACGCCGTCGCCGGTCATCGCCACGATGTTGCCCTGCTCCTTGAGGATGCTGACCAGGCGGACCTTGTCCTCCGGGGCGACGCGGGCGACGACGCCGATGTCCTCCACCTGCGCGTGGAGCTCGTCGTCGGGGAGCGCGGCGAACTCCGCCCCGGTGAGAGCCCGTCCCTCGATGCCGAGCTGGCCGGCGATGGCGGCGGCGGTGGTGGCGTGGTCGCCGGTGATCATCCGCACCCGGATGCCGGCGTCCTTGCACAGGGCGATGGCGTCCTTGGCCTCCTTGCGGGGTGGGTCGACGATGCCGACGAGCGCGAGGAGCTCGAGCTCGGACATCAGCGCCAGCAGGTCGACCCGGGGGTCGAACGAAGCAGGGTCGAAGTCGCGCCGCGCCACGGCCAGCACCCGCAGGCCCTCCCCGGCCAGTCGGTCGTTCTCGGCGGCCACCCGGGCCGCACCCTCGCCGGTCATCTGCCGGTGGGACCGGTCGGCGTCGAGGTAGTGCGTCGACCGGGCGAGCAGGACGTCGGGCGCACCCTTCACGAAGCAGCGGACCACGTTCCGGCCGCCGTCGTCGACCCCGTGGAACGTCGCCATCAGCTTGTACTCGGCGTCGAAGGGGACCTCGGCCAGGCGGGGGAAGGCCCGCCTGGTCTCCTCGACGTCGAGCCCGCCCTTGGCCGCCAGGACCACCAGGGCGCCCTCGGTGGGGTCGCCGATGCAGACGCCGTCGCGGATGACGGCGTCGTTGGCCAGCGCCATCGGCATCATGAACGGCTCGATCGGCAGCTCCGCGTCGCCGGCCACGTGCAGGATGCGGCCAGTCGTCGAGTAGCCCTCGCCGTCGACGCTGTAGCGGTGGCCGGCCACCACGAGTTCGCGGGCGGTCATCTGGTTCAGGGTCAGCGTGCCGGTCTTGTCCGAGCAGATCGCGGACGTCGACCCGAGGGTCTCCACTGACCGCAGGCGCTTCACGATGGCGCCCTTGTCCGCCAGCTCGCGGGTCCCGACCGACAGCAGGTAAGTCACCACGGCCGGCAGGCCCGTGGGGATGGCGGCGATGGCGAGGGTGACGCCGACGAGGAACAGGTCGTCGAAGTCCTCGCCGCGCGCCAGGCCGAGGACGACGATCAGCACCAGCGCGGCGGCGGCCATGATCGTGATGAGCACGGTGAGCTGGTCGAGCTGGCGGGTGAGCGGCGTCTTCTCCTGCTCGACCCCGCTGAGCATCCCGGAGATGTGCCCGACCTCGCTGTCCATGCCGGTGGCGGTCACGACCATCTCGCCCCGGCCCCGGGTGACCTGGGAGTTCATGTAGGCCATGTCGACCCGGTCGCCGAGCGCGACGTCGTCCCCGGACACGGGCTCGAGGCTCTTGGCGACCGGCGTGCTCTCCCCGGTGAGGCCCGCCTCCTCGATCTCCAGCGTCGCCGCCACCAGCAGCCGGCCGTCGGCCGGGACCTTGTCGCCGGCCTCGAAGCTCACGATGTCGCCCGGCACCAGGTCCTCGGCCGGCACCTCGTGGACCTGGCCGCCCCGCCGGACGCTGGCCGTGATGATCAGCATCTGCCGCAACGCGGCCACGCTCTCGGCAGCCTTGCCCTCCTGGTTGAGGCCCATGATGGCGTTGAGCACGGTCAGCGCGAACACGACGAGGCCGGTCGAGACGTCCTGAAGGGCCACGATGCTGACCACGGCCGCGCCGACCAGCACGAGCTGCATCAGGTCCTGGTACTGGCGGAGGAACGCGTGCCAGGCCGGCTCCTTGGCCTCCTCGGCCAGCTTGTTGGGCCCGTAGCGGTCCCGGCGCCCGGCCACCTCGGCGTCGTCGAGGCCGAGCGCCGGATCGACGCCGAGCCGTCTGCACGCCTCGTCCGCCGTCAGCCGGTACCAGTCGCCGGCCTCCTGGCCGCCGGCGGCGGGCTCGGGCACGACGGCGAGCGCCGGGCTGCCGGCGTCAGGCACGGGCCGGGGTCCCGGGCATGCGCCGCCCGCCGTAGATGGCGAGGGCATAGATGACCATCACGGCGAGGGTAACGCTCAGGATTGTCCAGAGCGGCTTGTAGTAGATCCACGGCAGGAAGCCGATCGCGGCCACCGTGGCGACGAAGATGCCGAACCAGCGGGCCCACTCGGAGCCGCTGACGACGGCGATCCCGGCGATGATCAGCACGATGCCGATCACCAGCCACACCCAGCCCCAGGCGTTGAGGTCGCCCTCGAAGATGACGGTCTGCACATCGTCGGACAGCTCGTCGTCGTACTTGAACGCCCACAGAGCATCCAGGATCTTGAACGCCCCACCGACGACGAGGAGGGTGCCGGCGAACGCCAGCCACCCGGCACCACGCAGCGGCGTCCCGTAGTCCACCTGACCGGTGTCGCTCACCTGAGCCTCCTCGCGACGAAGTTCGCCGAGCGACACCGACGATCCGTTCCTCCCGGGTGGGCCAGCACCACCCATGCGTGGGTGGTCGGTACCACCCCCAGCGGGTGTTGTGGCGGCCGAGGATTTCCCCGAACATCCGCGTGATGGGCCACGCGGCAGATGCCAACGACCGGCCGGCGCCCGCTGTCCGCACGTCCTCCCTGCTCAGGGCCAAACTCCGGGCCCCGGCGGTCCCCGACCACTACGTCCGCCGGCCCCGCCTGCTGCGCCTGCTCGACGAGGCCGTCGAGGCGCCGCTGACCCTCGTGGTCGCGCCCGCCGGGGTGGGCAAGACGGTGCTGCTCGCCGGGTGGGCCGCCGAGGCGGACGTGGCCACCGGCTGGCTGTCGCTCGACGAGTCCGACCGCGACCCGACCCAGCTGTGGTCGGGCATTATCGCAGCGCTCGACCGGCTCGCCCCCGGCTGCGGGGACGCGGTGGTGGCCCCGCTGCGCCGCCCGGGCGGGCTCGACGGCGTGGTCGAACGCCTGCTCGACGATCTGGACGTCCGCGACGGCCCCGGGGCCGTGCTGATCGTGGACGATCTCCACTGCGCCGACGGCGACGAGATCGCCGCGCCGCTGGCGACCTTCCTCCAGCACCTCCCGCCCTGGCTGCGCGTCGTGGGCGTGTCCCGCCGGCAGCCGGCGCTGCCACTGGAGCGCATGCGAGCCCGCGGCCAGCTGGGAGAGGTGCACCTCGCCGAGCTGCGGTTCTCCGCGCCCGAGGCCCACGAGATGCTGGCGCGCATCGCCCCCTCGGCGCCGGAGAGGTGGGTCGAGGCCACGGCGTCGCAGGCGGACGGCTGGGCCGCCGGCCTCCAGCTGGCGGCGCTCGCGGCCCGGGCCGAGCGGGCGCAGGGCGACGCCGTCGTGCCCGCGGTGGGCGACGAGGTGCTCGTCGACGACTACGTGTGGGGCGAGGTGCTCGCCGCCGAGGATCCCGACCTCGTCGACGTGCTGCTGGATGTCTCGGTCGTCGACCGTGTCAGCGCCGGCCTCGCCCGGGCGCTCACGCGGCGGCAGGACGCCGGGGCCTGCCTACTCCAGGCCGAGGCCCGAGGCCTCTTCGTGAGCCGCCTCGGCCACGCCGGCTGGCTGGAGTTGCACGCCCTCGTCCGCCGCGCCCTCGTCGCCGAGCTCGAGCGGAGCGCCCCCGAGCGCCTCGCCGACCGCCATGCCCGGGCCGCCCAGTGGTTCCAGGACGCCGGCGAGACGTCCAAGGCGCTCGACCACTGGCTCGCCGCCGGCCGGCCCCGCGACGCACTCGGGCTCCTGGCCGCCTCCCACGTCGAGCTGTACGACACCGGACGGGAAACCACGGTCGTTCGCACGATCGCCGCCATCCCCGCGGAGGAGGCGGCCACGGACCTCGACGCGATGATCGGCTACGCCTGGTGCCACCTGCTCGTGAGCCGCTCCCGGTTCACCCAGCTCGTGGACGACATGACCTGGTGGGCCGACCGGTCAGCGCCCGGCGGGCCCACCCGGGCCCGGATCACCGTTCTCCAGTCGATCGCGGCCACCGTCGGCGGCGACTGGGAGGAGGGCGGACGCCTGGCACGGGCCGGCATGGCGGCGTTCGGCAACGACTGGTGGCGGGACCCGCTCGGCCGCTTCGGGTGGAACATGGTCGCCCGCGAGGTGGCCCTGACCGAGAGCTGGGACGACGCCGCAGCCGAGGCACGCGACGCGGAGCGCGCCCTGGGCCGCCTCCCGGAGCGCCGGCTGGCGCTGGAGGGGACGCGGGCGCTCGGCCTGGCACTCGCGGGCCGGCCGGTGGACGCGCTGCGGGTGGCCGCCGGGGTGCGCCGGGCCGCCGAGGTCGCCAGCATGACGATCCTGCGCACCGAGCTGGCGGCGGCCGAGGCGGTCGCCCACCGCGAGCTCGGCGACCACGAGCGGGCGCTGCCGGAGCTCGAGGCGCTGGCGTCGACGCCGGCCGAGACGATGCTGTTCACTCAGGTCCTCGCCGCCACCGAGCTCGTCCTGGCCCGCCTCGACCAGGGCGACGTCGATGGCGCGCGGGAGGCCCTGGCCGCGGCCGAGGCGCTGGTGGAGGCCGAGTCGTTCGGGCGAGGCGGGCGTCTGTGGCTGGCCCGCGCCGCGACGCAGGTGGCGCTGGCGGCCGGCGACCTCGACGCCGCGGGGTGGTGGGCCGGCCGGGTCGACGACCCGTTCTGGGGTGGGGTGTGCGCCGCGCGCGTCCACCTCGCCCGGGAGCGCCCGGCCGAGGCCGGCGCCGGCCTGCTGGCGAGCGCACCCCGCTGCCCCCGCCACGAGGTCGTCCTCGGACTGCTGCGGGCCCGGGCCGCGGCCGATGCCGACGTATCGACCCGCTGCGTCGAGGCCGCGGTCGACGTGGCGACCGCCCACGGGATGCTCCAGACGGTCGCAGCGGAAGGCACCGAGGTCGTCGAGCAGGTCGAGCACGCGGCGTGGCGGGCCTCGCCCAGCTGGCTCGACCGGCTGCGCCGGCGGGTGACCGACGGCCCGGGCTCACGGGCCGCCGGGGTCGACCTGGTCGAGCCGCTCACCGAGCGGGAGCGGGACATCCTGCGGTTCCTCCCGAGCCGGCTCACCATCCGGGAGATCGCGGACGAGCGCTACGTGTCGGTGAACACGCTGAAGTTCCACCTCAAGGCCATCTACCGCAAGCTCGGCGTGAGCTCGCGGGCCGAGGCCGCCGACCTGGCCCGGCAGATGACGGAGGTCGACCGGCAAGCCTAGGGCCGTGCCCGGCGCCGAGCACCTCGTCGCGCTGGCGCTCGTAGAGCGCGCCCGTGAGCAGGCCCCGGCGCCACAGGTCCGAGAGCTCGTCGAGCTGGTCGAGCGGCTCCACGCCGGGCGGCCCCCACGACCCGACGGCGTCGAGGGCGCCGGACGGCGGCCGGTTGAGCAGGTCGACCCGGTCCGCCCGGTGCGCCCGCACTCGTCGCATGTCAGCCTCCTTCGGTTTGTTCGTCGATCCGTTCGGCGAGGGCGTCCGCCACCCGGCGCGGCGGGATGCGCTCGCCGCCGACGATGCGGCCCCCCGCACTTCGGGCGGCGACGGACAGCGGCTCGGCCCAGCGGTCCTCGGTCACGACCACCAGGCCCGCGGTGCCGGGCCGGAGCGCCAGGCCGGCCACCTCGACGTCCTGCTCGCTGAGCAGCCCGCCGACCTCGCCCTCGACGTCGCGCAGCCCGGCGAGGCTGTCGACCGTCTCGACCTCGTGGACGACCACCGCGCCGTCCGCGTCGCGCACGACGACCGCCAGATCGAGGATGCGGATCCGGGCGTCGGTGACGAGCTCCGCCAGGGCGGGCACGAGGGCCCCGAGCGATTCGGCGTCGGGCGTCACGACCACCATGTACTCCACGAGGTCCGGGGTCACGTCGTCGGCTTCGATGCCGAGATGCTCGCCGTGGCGGGGTGTCCCGGGCACCACCCCACGAAGGGTGGTCTTCCGACCCGCGGTGGCCGGCAGGCCCGGGATCCACCCGCGCCGGGGTGGGGAGACCTGCCCTCGTCCACCTGCAGGATGGGCGGCACAGCGACGCGAACGGAGATGCGCATGGATACCGACACGCGGGGCGACGGGCCCATCGACGTGGTGATGCTGAGCTTCCCCGGCAACCAGTTCAACGGGACGATCGCGCCGGCCCTGCGCGACCTCGTCGTGCGGGGGCTCGTGCGGGTGGTCGACCTGCTTTTCGTGACCAAGGACGACGACGGCACGGTCGGCTCGGTCGAGCTGGCCGGCCTCGGCGCCGACCTCGAGCCCAGCTTCGTCGACCTCGACGGGCAGCTGGGCGGCGGGCTGCTCGACGCCGACGACGTCGAGGACGTCGCGGCCGGCATGGAGCCCGGGAGCTCGGTGGCGGTGATCGCCGTCGAGAACCTGTGGGCGATCCCGTTCATCGAGGCAGTCCGAGGCTCGGGCGGCGAGCTCGTCGACCAGTTCCGGGTGCCGTCCGACGTGGTGGCCGCGGTCCGCGACGCCGCCCAGAGCGTGTGAGGGAGAGAGACATGGGACTCATCCGTGGAATGGCCCGCACGGCTGTCGTCGCCGGCACGGCGACGGCGGTGTCGAACCGGGTGTCGCGCCGCCAGGCGGAGCGCTGGTCGCGCGAGGAGTACGAGCAGCAGCCCCAGTACGCGGCCCCGCCGCCCCAGCAGTACGCGGCCCCACCGCCCGCCCCGGCGCCCGCCCCGGCTGGAGGCGACATGACTGCCGAGCTCGAGCGGCTCGCCACCCTCCGCAACCAGGGCGTCCTGACCGACGACGAGTTCGCGGCCGCCAAGGCCAAGCTGCTCGGGCTCTGACGCGCGGGGCGGGGCCGGAGAGGCGGGCGTGCGGGTCCTCGTCGCACTGGGTGGCAACGCCTTGCTCAAGCGGGGTGAGCAGATGACGGCCGAGGTCCAGCGGGCCAACGTGCGGACCGCGGCCCGGTCGCTGGCACCTGTGGCCCAGCATCACGAGCTCGTGCTGTCCCACGGCAACGGTCCCCAGGTCGGACTGCTGGCCCTGCAGGCCGCGGCCTACGCCGCGGTCGACCCGTACCCGCTCGACCTGCTCGGGGCCCAGACCGAGGGGATGATCGGATACCTCATCGAGCAGGAGCTCGGCAACCTGCTCCCGCCCGAGATGCCGCTGGCCACCGTGCTCACGATGGTCGAGGTCGACCGCGCCGACCCAGCGTTCGCCGACCCGACCAAGTTCGTCGGGCCGCTCTACGGCGACGAGGAGGCGGAGCGGCTGGCCGCGGCGAAGAGCTGGGTCTTCAAGCGCGACGGTGAGTACCTCCGGCGGGTTGTGCCGTCGCCGGCACCGAAGCAGATCTTCGAGATCCGGCCCATCCGCTGGCTGCTCGACAAGGGGGTCCTCGTCATCTGCGCGGGCGGGGGCGGCATCCCCACGACCTGGGTTGACGGCCAGGATCGTATCTTGGGCGGCGTCGAGGCGGTGATCGACAAGGACATGGCCAGCGAGCTCCTCGCCCGCGAGGTCGGCGCCGACCTGTTCGTCATGGCCACCGACGTCGACGGCGTCTACGACGGGTGGGGGACGCCGGAGAAGCGGCGGATCGACCGCGTGACCCCCGAGGAGCTGCGGGCCCGGCCGTTCGTCGCCGGGTCGATGGGCCCGAAGGTCGAGGCGGCGGCCCGGTTCGTGGACGCCACGGGCCAGCGCGCCGCCATCGGCGCGCTGGACGAGATCGAGCAGATCGTGGCGGGCCGCGCCGGCACCATCGTGGCGCCCGGGGGAGGGTGACGGCCGGTTCCGGCGAGCGCCAGAGTGGTGCCATGCCGACGAAGGTCCACCACCCCCTGTTCGCGCGCTTCTACGCCTGGGCCAGCACCCGGATGGAAGGGTCCGTGTTCGGGCCGCTCCGGGACCGGCTGCTGGGCGGGCTCGCCGGCCGGGTGGTCGAGGTCGGCGCCGGCAACGGCCTCAACTTCGCCCACTACCCGGGGGCGGTGACGCACGTGCTGGCGGTCGAGCCCGAGGCCCACCTGCGCAAGCTGGCCGAGGCCGAGGCGGCCCGGGCCGCGGTGCCGACCGAGGTGGTCGACGGCACCGCCGATGCGATCCCCGCCCCCGACGGCGGCTACGACGCTGCCGTCACCTCGCTGGTCCTCTGCTCGGTCCCCGACGTCCCCGCGGCGCTCGCCGAGATCCGCCGCGTCCTCCGCCCCGGCGGCGAGCTCCGGTTCATGGAGCACGTGCGCGCCGACACCACCGGGCTCGCCCGCGTGCAGCGGGCCCTCGACGCCACCGTCTGGCCCACGTTCGGCGGCGGGTGCCACACCCACCGCGACACGGCCGCCGCCATCGAGGCCGCCGGCTTCACCGTCACGGACATCACCCGCCTGCGCATCCAGACCGGCATGCCCGCGACCTCGCCCCACATCTTGGGGACCGCCACCAGCCCCGGTGCGTGAGCCGGGGCTCAGTGCGGCACGAGCGTGTTGGCGCGGGCGGCGATCCGCCAGCGGTGGCCGTCCTTCACCATGACGTAGAGCGCCACCATCGAGTGGTCCGGGTCGACGAGGTCACCCTCCGGCGTCGTCGCCCGGGCCTCCTTGTGCACCAGGGCGACGTCGGGGCGGAGGAAGGTGATGCCGGCGATGGTGTACCGGGCGTACTGGTCCTTCAGGAAGCCGGCGAAGCCGGTGCGGTGGGCCTCGACCAGGGCCTCGCGGCCGGTCACGCGCACGCCCGTCGCGCTGGTGGCCGTGGCGTCGTCGGCGAAGTGCCGTACCGCCAGCTCGACGTCCTTGGTGTTGAAGCCCGTCTCGACGTCGCCGATGATCCGCTCGATGGTGGCCACGTCGTCGGCCCGGTCCCGGTCGATCGCGTCCATGGCCGGACGATCGCACCTCAAGAAGACTTGAGGTCAAGAGGCGACTGCAGAGGACTGAACAAATATTAGGTTCCATGCTAAAGTGCGCGCCATGAGCGAACGGGCGCAGAGCGACGGCCTCGCGTTGGCGGAGCTGATGAGTCCCGAGCTGGCGCGGACCCCGCAGCCGACCTACGCGATGCTCCGCGACGGATCGCCCGTGCTGCGCGTCGACGGGGTCGGCGTCGTCGTCAGCTCCCGGTCGGGGGTCGACGAGGTGCTCCGCAACCCCGACCTGTTCTCGTCCAACATGTCGGCCCACGACCTCAAGACGAAGCGGCCGCTCATCCCGCTCCAGATCGACCCGCCGGCCCACCGGACGTACCGCAAGATCCTCGACCCGCTGTTCGCGCCGCAGCGCATGCGTGCATTGGAGGAGCCGGTCGCCCGGCTGGTGAACGACCTCATCGACTCGTTCGCCGACGATGACGAGATCGACTTCGCCGCGCGGTTCTCCGTGCCGTTCCCGTCGCAGGTGTTCCTGACCCTGTTCGGACTCCCGCTCGCCGACCTCCCGACCTTCCTGGGCATGAAGGACGGGGTCATCCGCCCGGACCACGTCGTCGGGCACGAGTTCGGCCACCCCGAGACCGACGCGCACCAGCAACAGACGGCCGACTCGATCTATGCGTACTTCGAACGGCTGCTCGTCGAACGGCAGGACGAGGAGGGTGAGGACCTGTTGAGCCACCTCCTCCGCGCCGAGGTCGACGGGGACCGGCTCACGCGGGAGGACATCCTCGACATCTGCTTCCTGCTCCTGATCGCCGGGCTCGACACGGTGACGGCGTCGCTCGACTGCTTCTTCGGCCACCTCGCCCAGGACCCGGAGGCCCGCCGCCGGCTGGTCGGCGAGCCCGAGGCGATCCCGGTGATGGTCGAGGAGCTGCTCCGGTGGGAGACGCCGGTCATGGCGGTCGCCCGGGTCGCCACCCGGGACGTGGAGGTCGGCGGCTGCCCGATCGGCGGCGGCGAGCACGTGATGGCCATCATCGGCGCCGCCAACCTCGACGACGCCGACGTCCCCGGGGCCCGGGAGCTGCGCTGGGACCGTGACGCCAACCGCCACCTGGCCTTCGGCGGGGGCGTCCACCGCTGCCTGGGGTCGCACCTCGCCCGCCTCGAGCTGCGGGTCGCGCTGCGCGAGTGGCACCGGCGCATCCCGGACTACTGCATCAAGCCCGGCGCGGAGCTCACCTACACCGCGGGGATCCGTACGCTGGAGCGCTTCCCCATGCTGCTGCGCCCGGTCCCGTGACCGATCCGGGCGTCCACCGGCTCGGGCTGCTCGCGTCCGCGATCGCCGGGCGCACGCTCGACGTGGGCCCGGCCGGGGCCGGCGAGCCCGCGTGGACCGACGGCACCGCGGTGTTCGTCGACCCCGGCGCACCGCCGGCCGAGCGGGTCCGGATGGTGGCGGTGCAGGCCACGCTGCTGGCGGCCGGGAGCCTCGACGCGCCGATCGTGCGGCAGCTGGCGCGGCGCCCGGCGCTGGCCCGGCGCTATCTCGCCGTCGAGGGCCACCGGGCGCTGGCCGCGAGCGAGGACGTGCTCCCGCCTGTGGTGCGCCCGCTCGTCGACCCGGCCGCCGCCGCCCGCGCCGGCGGGCCGGAGGCCTCGCTCGCCCTGGCCCGCAGCGGGCAGGCGATCGGCGACCCCCCGCCAGCGTTCGGCGTGATCCGGCCCCGGCGGGTCCTGGCCCCGCCGGAGGACAGGGCGGCGGCCGCACCCGACCAGGTGCGGGCCGCGCCGCCGCCCGGAGAGCCGCTGGCCGAGCTGGACGACGCGGACGCCGACGGCCGGGACCTCGGCCAGCTCCTGTCGAGCCCCGTCGGCGGCCGTGGCGTGCTGGGGCGGCTGCTCCAGCGGATGCTCCGGTTCGCCCACGGGCCCGGGGGAAGCGGGCCGGCGGGTGCGGGCCCGCCGGTGCGCGTCGGACACGCGGGCCCGCAAGGCCACGGCACGATCGCCACCTCTGGACCGGCGCCCGCGCCCGGGGCCGGGGCGGCGTTCGCGCCGCAGGGCCGGACCTACCCCGAATGGGATGTCCACCGGCGGGGCTACCGCCCCGACTGGTGCACCGTGCACGAGCGGGACGCCCGACCCGGGGGTCACGCGCCCCTGGCGATGCCGGACGGCGTCGCCCTGCGGCCGCCGCTGGCTAGGCTCGGCACCGGGCTCGACCGGACCCACCGGCGGCCCCAGGGCGACGACATCGACGTCGACGCCGCCGTCGAGGCGTGGGTCGCGGCGCTGGCGGGCTCGCCACCCGACGAGGCCGTGTACGTCGAGAGCCTCCGCCGTCGGCGGGACCTCGCCGTCCTGGTCCTGCTCGACGTGTCGGGCTCGGCCGGGGAGCCGGGGCCGGGCGGCCGGACCGTGCACGAGCACCAGCGGGCGGCCGCCGCCGCCCTGACCACGGCGCTCCACGACCTCGGCGACCGCGTCGCCCTCTACGCGTTCAACTCCCAGGGCCGGCGGGCCGTCGACGTCATCCGGGTCAAGGGTTTCGACGACCGCCTGGACGGCCGGGTCGTCCGGCGCCTCGGCGGCCTGGTCCCCGGCGCCTACACGCGGCTCGGCGCGGCCATCCGGCACGGCACCGCGCTGCTGGAGGCCCGCGGCGGGACCTCCCGGCCGCTGCTCCTCGTCCTCTCGGACGGGTTCGCCTACGACCACGGCTACGGGAGCCGCTACGGCGAGGCCGACGCCCGCCGGGCCCTCACCGAGGCCCGGCGCCGCGGCGTCGGCTGCCTGTGCGTCAGTGTCGGCGCGGGCACGACGCCGGTGGCGCTCCAGCGTGTGTTCGGCACGGCCGCCCACGCCGCAGTCCCGACGCCCGACCAGCTCCCCGGCCTGATCGGGCCGTTGTTCCGGGCGGCGCTCCGGTCGGCCGAGGCCCAGCGCCGCACGTTCCAGCGCACGACGCGGGCGAGGGCGCAGCTCGAGCTCGACAGGAGGGCGTCATGACCACGGTGGAACGGCCCTGGTACGTGCCGGTCGGCCGCGAGGAGCAGGTCTTCACGGCCGCATCGCGGCAGGGCATGGCGGTGGTGCTCAAGGGTCCCACCGGGTGCGGCAAGACCCGGTTCGTCGAGGCGATGGCCCACGACCTCGGCCGGCCCCTCGTCACCGTGTCGTGCCACGACGACCTCACCACCGCCGACCTGGTGGGGCGGTTCCTCCTCCACGGCGGCGAGACGCAGTGGGTCGACGGTCCGCTGACCCGGGCCGTGCGGGAGGGGGCGATCTGCTACCTCGACGAGGTCGTCGAGGCCCGGCAGGACACGACCGTCGTGATCCACCCGCTCGCCGACCACCGCCGCCAGCTGCCGATCGACCGCCTCGGCGTCACGCTCGACGCCGCCCCCGGCTTCTGCCTGGTGGTCTCCTACAACCCCGGCTACCAGAGCGTGCTCAAGGACCTGAAGGACTCGACCCGCCAGCGGATGGTCGCCATCGAGCTGAGCTTCCCGCCGCCGGACGTCGAGGAGAAGATCGTGTCCCATGAAGCCGGCGTCGACCACGAGATGGCGGCCCAGCTCGTGCAGCTCGGCCAGGCGATCCGCCGGCTCGAGACCGCCGAGCTCCGGGAGGTGGCGTCGACCCGCGTCCTGATCGCCGCCGGACGCCTCGTCGCCGAAGGCCTCGACCTCCGCACCGCGGCCCGCGCCGCGGTGGCCGGTCCCCTGACCGACGA
>DASRJM010000138.1:0-3624 GCA_035649475.1 Acidimicrobiales bacterium | reverse complement strand
GTGTTCGCGCTGGTGGGCGCGGGATACGCCGCCCGCATCGGGCTCGGTGCCGCGCTGGGCGGCACGAGCGGCTGGGCGCTCGGGGCGGCGGTGGGGTTCGGGTGGGTCTTCGGAACCCTGGTGGTGGTCATGACCTGGATGCTGGAAGCCGCCGGGCTACGGGCGGCGGGCGACCGGGCCGTCCTGGCCCGCAAGGCGCACCTCGCAGCGCTCGCCGAGCTGATCGGTGCCGAGCCGCGGTCCCTGGCTCAGCCCCTGCGGCACGGTCGCGCCGCCCGCCTGGCGACGGCCATGGCGGCGGCGACGCTCGCGGCGGCCGTGGTCCTCGGCGTCGCGCTAGGGGGTTGGCTGGCGCCTCTCCTCCTGGTGGCGACGGTGGTGGGCGTCGTCGTGGTCGCCCGACCCTTCACCCCCGAGCTCCTCGGTCTCCCGAAGCCGGCCGCCGACGGTGGCGTCGAGCAGGAATCGGCGCTCGACGAGGCGGCGACCGGCGCGGCGCATGACACGGGGCCACCATGGCTCGCCGGCCCGGGGCAGGTGGGCGTGGCGGGGCTGGAGCCAGATCCCGCCGAGGTTCCGGGCCAGCAAGCCGTCGGTGAACGGCTGATCGCCGTAGACCGCGGCGCCCGCCAACGCGGTGCGCAGGCCACGGAGGGGCGGCAGCCGGACGAAGGGCTTGCGGGCCGCCGCCACCGCGTCCACCACGAGGTGCCCCGGGTGGGAGGGCGAGGCCAGCGCGAAGCGGGCGTTGGAGACGAAGGCCAGCCGGCGGATCCCGCCGTGCGCCACCACGGCGGCTAGGGCCTCGCCCAGAGCCCTCCGGCGCTCGTCCGCGGTCGAGCCGTAGCCGAGGAGGGTGTTCTCGACGTCGATCACCAGCCGGTCGCCGTGCCCGGCGGCGACGTCCAACGCCTCGGCCAGGTCCTCGACCACGAACCAGCCGGTCCGCATCCGCCGACCGGCACCTGGCATCGGCGACGGCTCAGGCATCGGCGCCGACCAGACGGTCGGATGCCGTCCATGCGACGGCGAAGCGGGGCACGACGACGACCTCGATCGTGCTGGGCGTGATGGCTTCGACGGTGGTGACCGAGGCCACGTCGGCGTCGGGGTTGCGCTCCCGGACCGCCGCGGCCGCCGCCCCGGCTTGCGCCGCCGCGGATGCGCCGTCGGGCACCTCGCGGGCTTCGATGTCCCGGTACTCCCCGTCGCCCACGATGGCCACCGCGAGCCACGGCAGCGAGGACACGGTCACCCGCGCGTCGTGGCCCGGTGGGATGAGCCGGCTGACCGCTCGATACCGGCGCTCGCCCTCCGGGACCAGGCCGATCTCGACCGGGAACGACGGGATGCCGAAGGTCTCGGCCAGCCAGCGGCGCACGGCGTCCTTCGCGGCGACCACGTCGATGAGCCAACGGCGCTGCTCCAGCAGGTTGAGCTGCTCGTAGACCTCCCGCTCGGCCCGGGCCAGGAAGCGGCGGGCGGTCAGGTCCCGTCCCGCGCCGGTGGGCCACCGCTCGACCACCACGCTCCACCCGCCCGGCTGGGGCTCGGCCGCGTAGTGACGGCTGGTGGCGCGGTAGATCGGCTCCATGATCGGGTCGAGGTGGAACACGTGGGAGGTCCAACCCTCGACGCGGCACCACAGCGATCCGTCCGGCCGGACGATGACCCCGTCGGCCCGCACCAGGCTCTCCTGCAGCTCGACGATGCGGACGTCGCACCGCAGGTCGATCCCCGGCGCCGGCAGCGGCCCGAAGAGCCGGATGCGGTCCACCCCGATCGGCAGGGGCGACTCGCCCAGGCTGCGCTGGTCGATGACCCAGTAGGCAACCAGCTTCCCGAGGTTGTCGAGCAGCGAGCCGGGCGTGGCGAGGTTGTGGAAGTCGCCGAGGATCCCGTCGTCGCCGGCGGGTCCGAGCGCGGTGATGCCCTGGAAGCGCGGGCCGTGGAACATGACCCGGTGCTCGAACATCTCCTGGGCCGTGTGGCGGGTCGGACGGGGGTTGGTGAGCGGCCGCTCGTCGTACCGGGGCGCCGGCTCGAACCGCCCGAAGCGGAGGTTGGCCCGGCAGTAGCCGCCCAGGGCCAGGCTGAGCACGTCGTCGCCCTTGGGCACGATGGTCACGTCGACGTCCTGGGGTGAGGCGAGGTCGAGCCACCGCAGGTTGCGGACGCCGAAGACCTCGACCACGGGCCGCCCGCCCCCGTACGCCGCGGCGATGTCCTGGAGCAGCTGGATCTGGGTGGTCATCGCGACGATCGGGAACCGGTCGCCGTCGTCGGCCCAGCCGGCGGGCTGGTTGAACAGGGTGTGGTCCAGCGTCTCGGGCATGGTCTCCAGCGACAGCCGGCGGGTCAGCACGACCTTGCCCTGCGGCCAGGGCCGGTGGCCGTCCGCCGCGGGTACGGCCGGCGCTGTGGGCTCCGGATCCGCCGGCTCGGAGACCGGTGGCACGGGCACGGGCACCGCCTCCAGGCGGGCGGCCAGGGCCGCGAGGACGTCGTGCCCGGCCTGGGCCGCGGCGGCCAGCAGGTCGGCTGCGGCCGCCAGCGCGTCGGGCCGGGTCCCCACCGGACGGGGAGCGGGGCGGCTCGTGGGGGTCGCATCGGCGACGACCCCGACCGTCCCGACCCCGTCGACGCCTTCGGCCCCAGCGACGCCCTCGACCCACAGCGCGGTCAGGGCCCGCTGGAGCTGGGCCCATGCCGTCCGCTTGGAGCTGAGCAGGGTCACCGAGGCGTGGTCCAGGTCCCGGAGGGTGTCGTCGACGAACCCGGTGAGGCTCCCCAGGCCGACCTGGACGAAGATCCGCACCCCGGCCTCGTGGTAGAGCCGCTCCACCAGCGGCCGGAAGCGCACCGGCTCGACCAGGTGGCGCAGGTGCAGGTCGGGGACGGCCGCGGGGTCGTCCGGGTAGGGGCCGACGAGCGTGGCCGACCACAGCGGCGTCGCCGGAGGCTCGAACTGCAGGCTGTCGAGGTGGGTGCGGAACGCCCCGAGCAGAGGCTCGACGAAGGGGGTGTGGAAGCCGGACCGGAAGGCCAGCTTGTAGCCCAGGATCCC
This sequence comes from Acidimicrobiales bacterium, assembly GCA_035649475.1. GTDB lineage: Bacteria > Actinomycetota > Acidimicrobiia > Acidimicrobiales > VFJN01 > ZC4RG19. The sequence goes on along the minus strand of DASRJM010000138.1, from coordinate 557 downwards.
GATGTCCCGCAGGCGGTCGAGCGCCTCGTCGAGCGCCGCCGCCGGCCCGCAGACGACCGACTGGCGGGGGCTGTTGTCGTGGGAGACGACCACGCCCTCGACGGCGGCCACGACCTCGGCGATGGCGTCCACCCCGGCGGACAGGGCCGCGAAGTCGACCTCGGGCAGCTCGATCGCGCCGAGGTCGAGCCCGCCGAGCAGGCCGCTCGCCTGGTCGCGCCGGATCATGCCGGAGGCCACGGTGCCGCTCCACTCGCCGAGGCTGTGCCCGGCCATCACGTCCGGCTCGATGCCCAGCTCCCGCAGCACGACGTCCAGGAAGATCCCCAGCCGGTAGATCGAGGCGCTGCGATGGGCGAGGGTGTCGTCGGACAGCTCCGGCGCCGCCAGGGCGAGCCGCCCGGCCAGGTCGTCCACCTCGAGTGGCGCGGCGTCGAAGGTCGGCTCGACGCCCGGGAAGAGGAAGGCCACCCCGCCCGGCGGCCGGCCCTCGTGGCGCTGGGCCAGCCCGGCCGGCGTGAACCAGATGTCGCTGCGGCCCCGCCACGGCTCGCCGG
>DASRJM010000137.1:0-19258 GCA_035649475.1 Acidimicrobiales bacterium | reverse complement strand
CCCGCGGACACGAAGTCGGCCCGGTCGGACTTCTCCTTGAACTGGGTCATGCGCCGCAGCTCGCCGAACGCGGCCGTGCACTCCATGATCCAGCCCAGCTCGGCGTGCTCGGGCACCTGGCTCTGGGCGAACAGCGTGACGACCTCGGGGTCGAGCCCGGCGGCCACCAGGATCTGGGTCAGCTCCAGCGTCTTGGCCCGCAGCTCGGCCGGGTCGTTGGGGATGGTGAGTGCATGCAGGTCGACGATGCAGTAGATGGCGTCGTCGTCGCGCTGGGTGGCCACCCACCGCTGGACCGCGCCGAGGAAGTTGCCGAGGTGCACCTCGCCGGTGGGCTGGATGCCGGAGAACACGCGGGCCATGGGCCGGATCGTAGAGGCCACGCCCCCGATCTCCCGCACGGGATAGGTCTGGCCGCCCATGCGTCAGGGAACGACAGTCGTGTGATTAACATCGGGACGATGCCCGTGGCGGTGCAGACCCCGGTGTTCGAGGGACCCCTCGACCTGCTCCTGCATCTCATCCTCTCCGAGCAGGTCGACCTCTACGAGATCAGCCTGTCGACGATCGTCGACGGCTACCTCGTCGAGCTCGAGCGCATGGACCACCTGAACCTCGACGTGGCCAGCGAGTTCCTGCTCATCGCCGCCACCCTGGTCGAGCTCAAGAGCCGGCGGCTGCTGCCGTCGGGCGACGATCTCGAGCTCGACGACGAGCTGGCCCTGTGGGAGGAGCGCGACCTCCTCCTGCACCGCCTGGTCGAGTGCAAGACGTTCAAGGAGGCGGCTGTCGCGCTGTCGACGCTGGCCGCCGAGGCCGACCGCACCGTGGGCCGGGCGCTCGGGGTCGACGAGCGCTACCTGGGCCTCATGCCGGACCTGCTGGAGGGCGTCGCCGCCGACGACGTGCGCCGCGCCTACCTGCGGGCCATCGCACCCCGGCCCGTGCCGAGCATCGACCTCGACCACGTCGCCCCGATCCGGGCGTCGGTCACCGACGCGATGGCGGAGCTGGTCGACGAGCTGCCCCGGGCGGGCCGCATCACGTTCCGGGCGCTGACCGGCGCGCTGGTCGAGCGGCTGGAGGTCGTCGTCCGCTTCCTGGCCGTGCTCGAGCTGTTCAAGGTCGGCCTCGTCGACCTCGACCAGGCCGTGACCTTCGGCGACATCGTCATCGTGTGGCGGGGCGGCACCGGCGGCGCGAGCGAGGCGCTGGCGGCGGTCGACGCCTACGACGGATGACCGACGCGCCGCCGCCGGTGCCGCCCGACGAGCTGGGCGCCGACGTGCGGGACGAGGCCCGGCGGGCGATCGAGGCCATCGTGCTGGTGGGGGAGTCGCCGATCGACACCCGCCTGCTGGCCCAGCTGCTCGAACTGGCCCCCGCCGTGGTCGAGGAGCTGTGCAGCGAGCTGGCCGCCGAGTACGGGGCCGAGGGGCGGGGCTTCCAGCTGGCCCGGGTGGCCGGTGGCTGGCGGTTCCAGACCCACCCGGCCCAGGCCCCCTACGTCGAGCGGTTCGTGCTGGAGGGCCAGACCGCCAAGCTGTCGGCCGCCGCGCTGGAGACGCTCGCCATCGTCGCCTACAAGCAGCCGATCTCCCGCGCCCAGGTGGGCGCCATCCGGGGCGTGAGCGTCGACGGCGTGATGCGGACGCTCCAGCAGCGGGGCTACATCGCGGAGGTCGGCCGGGACCCGGGTCCGGGCCAGGCCGTCATGTTCGGGACGACGCCGGCCTTCCTGGAGAAGCTGGGCCTCGACCGGATCGACGAGCTGCCGGCGCTGGGCGACTTCGTCCCCGGGGCGGACGTCGTCGAGCAGCTGGAGCGGGGCCTGCGGCCCGACGCCCGCCCGGCCCCCGACATGGCCGAGCTCGACGCCCTGCGCAGCCTCGACGAGGGCGGGGACGGCGAGCCCGCCGAGGGCGAGTGAGCCCGCCGGGCGAGCGCCTGCAGAAGATCCTCGCCCGGGCGGGCCTGGGCAGCCGGCGGGCGTGCGAGGAGCTGATCGCGGACGGCCGCGTCCGGGTCAACGGCGAGGTCGCCACGCTCGGCACCCGGGCCGACCCGGAGGCCGACACGATCGAGGTCGACGGGGCTGTCGTCGGCACCCGGCAGGGTCTGGTCCACTACCTGCTCAACAAGCCCGCCGGCGTCTTCACCACCGCGAAGGATCCCCAGGGCCGGCCGACCGTCGTCGACCTCGTGCCGCCCGAGCCCCGGGTCTACCCGGTCGGTCGCCTGGACGCCGACACCGAGGGCCTCCTGCTGCTCACCAACGACGGTGACCTGGCCCACCGCCTCACCCACCCGTCGTTCGGGGTCGACAAGGAGTACCTGGCCGAGGTGGAGGGGACGCCGTCGCGGGGCGCGCTGCGCCGGCTGCGGGAGGGCGTCGAGCTGGAGGACGGCCCCACCGCACCGGCGAGGGCGTCGCTGGTGGACGACCACACGCTGCGGATCACGATCCACGAGGGCCGCAACCGCCAGGTCCGGCGCATGTGCGACGCCGTCGGCCACCCGGTGCGCCGGCTGGTCCGGGTCCGCTTCGGCCCGGTGAGCGACCGGCGCCTCGCCCCGGGGGCCTGGCGGGCGCTGAGCCAGGCCGAGGTCCGAGACCTGGAACGGGCGGCCGTGGCGCCCGATCCTGCTGCGCGTCCGGGGGGGAAGCGCCGCTAACCTCGGCGGGTCATGTCCACCGCCGTCCGCGCGCTGCGCGGTGCCACCACGATCGACGTCGACGAGGCCGAGCACCTCTTCGAGCGGGTCATCGCCCTGCTCGAGGCGCTGTTCGAGCACAACGGCCTCCACCACGACGACCTGATCAGCGTGCTGTTCACCGCCACCGACGACATCCACAGCGCGTTCCCGGCCCTGGCGGCTCGCAAGTTCGGGCTGGGCGACGTCCCGCTCATCTGTGCGCGCGAGCTGGACATCGACGGGGGCACGCCGATGTGCGTGCGGGTGATGATCCACGTCAGCACGGACAGGGCCCGGGACCAGCTCCACCATGTGTACCTCGAGGGCGCACGCGGCCTGCGTGACGACCTCCCGGCCTGATGGCACGGGGCTGACGTGGTCCTCGGTCGACCGCCCGACCCGGGGCGGGCCGTGGTGGTGGGCACCGGCCTGATCGGGGGCTCGATCGGCATGCGGCTGCGCGCCGTCGGCTGGCACGTCACCGGCCGCGACGCCGATCCCAAGCGGGCCGAGCGGGCTCGCGAGCTCGGCGCCCTCGACACGGTGGGGGACGACGCCGAGGCCGCGATCACGTTCGTCGCCACGCCCGTGCAGGCCATCCCCGCCGAGGCCCGCCGGGCGCTCGGCGCCGGCGGCGGGCTCGTGACCGATGTCGGCGGGGTCAAGGCGTCGATCGTCGAGGCCGTGGGCGACGCCCGGTTCGTGGGCGGCCATCCCATGGCCGGCTCCGAGCAGGAGGGCGTCGACGGCGCCGACCCCGAGCTGTTCGAGGGCGCCACCTGGGTTCTGACCCCCACGGAGGACACCGACGCCGCCGCCTACGCGCAGGTCCGCCAGGTCGTGGGCACGCTGGGCGCCGAGGTCGTGACCCTGCCCCCGGACCGCCACGACGAGCTGGTGGCGGTGGTGTCCCACGTCCCCCACCTCGCCGCCGCCACGCTGATGCGCCTGGCCGACCAGCGCAGCGAGGAGCACCGGGCGCTGCTGCGGCTGGCGGCCGGCGGCTTCCGGGACATGACCCGCATCGCGTCCGGCCACCCGGGGATCTGGCCGGACATCTGCAGCGACAACCGGTCCGCGATCGTGGCCGTGCTGGACGAGCTGACCGAGGCGCTGCGCCGCATGCGGGACGTGGTGGCCGGCGACGACCGCCGGGAGCTGCTCGCGGCCCTGGAGCAGGCCCGTGCCGCCCGGGTCAACCTGCCGGCCCGGTTCCGCACCGCCGCCGACCTGCGCGAAGTCCGCATCCCTGTGCCCGACCGGCCCGGCGTCGTCGCGGACGTGGCCATCCTGGCCGCCGACCTCGACGTCAACATCGTCGACCTGGAGATCGCCCACTCCTCCGAGGGGCCGCAGGGCGTGCTGGTCCTGCTCATCGAGGCGTCGGCCGTCGAGCTGTTCCGGGGCGGGCTGGTCGCCCGGGGCTACCGGCCCGCGGTCCTGCCCATCGACGGATGAGCCCGGTGGAGGTGCGTGCTGTCCGCCCGCTGGCCGGGCCGCTGGACGCCTCCGTGGCGGTCCCCGGGTCCAAGAGCCTGACCAACCGCGCCCTGGTGTGCGCGGCGCTGGCGGACGGCACCTCGACGCTCGACGGCGCCCTGGTCGCCGACGACACCGAAGCCATGCGCACGGCGCTGGTGACGCTCGGCGCCGCGATCGACGAGGACCCGGCCACCGCCCGGCTGACCGTCACCGGGACCGGCGGTCGCCTGCGCCCCGGACCGCTCGCGCTGGACGTGCGCCAGTCGGGCACCACCAGCCGGTTCCTACTCCCGGTGGTGGCACTGGGCGCCGGCGACTACCGCGTCGACGGTGCGCCCCCGTTGCGGGCCCGCCCGATGGGCCCGGTGCTGGACGGCATCCGGGCCCTGGGCGCCGAGGTCCGGCCCGAGGGCGAGGACGGCCACCTGCCCGTCACCGTGGTCGCACCCGGCGGCCTGGCCGGCGGCGACCTGGCCGTCGCCGGTGACACGTCGAGCCAGTTCCTGTCGGGCCTGCTGCTGGCCGCGCCCTACGCCCGGGGCGGCGTCCGCCTGGCACTGACCACCCCCCTCGTGTCCCGGCCGTACGTGGCACTGACCGTGGCGGTGATGGGCGCGTTCGGCGTGGGCGTGGACGGCGACGCGAGAGAGGGGCCACTGGTGGTTCCGCCCGCCCGCTACCGGGCCACCGCCTACGCGGTGGAGCCCGACGCGTCCACCGCCTCGTACTTCCTGGCCGCCGCCGCGCTCGTCGGGGGGCGGGTCACGGTCGAGGGCCTCGGGGCGGGCAGCGGCCAGGGCGACGCCGGCTTCGCCGACGTGCTGTCGGCCATGGGCGCCCGGGTCGACCGCACGGCCACGACCACGATCGTGACCGGCACCGGTGAGCTGCGGTCGCCGGGGACGCTCGACCTGACCGACATGCCGGACATGGCCCAGACCGTGGCCGTCCTGGCCGCGTTCGCCGACCGGCCCACCGAGGTCACCGGCGTCGGGTTCATCCGTTACCACGAGACCGACCGCATCGCCGCGGTGGTCGGGGAGCTGGCCCGGGCGGGCGTCGAGGCCCGGGAGATGGCCGACGGCTTCGTGGTCCACCCTGGCACGCCCCATGCCGCCCGCATCGCCACCCATGACGACCACCGCATGGCGATGAGCTTCGCCCTGCTCGGCCTGCGGGTCCCGGGCATCGAGATCGGCGACCCCGGGTGCGTGGCCAAGACCTTCCCTGGCTACTGGGATGCCCTCGACGGGCTCGGGCCGGGGACGCAGTAGGGTGCGATCCTCGTGAAGGTCATTGCCATCGACGGTCCGGCCGGGTCCGGCAAGTCGACCGTCGCCCGCCGCCTGGCCGAGCGTCTCGGCCTCGAGTACCTCGACACCGGCGCCATGTACCGGGCGGTCACGTTCGCCGCGCTGCGCCGGGGCATCGACCCGGCCGACACCGAGCCGGTCGAGAAGCTGGCCAAGGTGGTGGACCTGGAGGTCACGGAGGACCACGTCCGGGTGGACGGCGTGGACGCGACGATCGAGATCCGGGGGCCGGAGGTGACCCGGGCGGTGTCGCTGGTCGCCGCCAACCCGGGCGTTCGCGAGGAGCTGGTCCGGCGCCAGCGGGAGTGGGCGGGCGAGCGGGGCGGGGGCGTGCTGGAGGGCCGGGACATCGGCACGGTGGTGTTCCCCGACGCCCTGCTCAAGGTGTACCTGATCGCCCGCCCCGACGTGCGGGCCGAGCGGCGGGCCGCCGAGGTCACCGATCTCGACTACGAGACCGTCGCGGCTGACATCGCCCGGCGCGACGCGCTCGACCAGGGCCGGGAGGCCGATCCGCTGCGCCGGGCCGACGGCGCGCTGGAGATCGACACCAGCGACATGACCGTCGACGAGATCGTGGACGCACTGGCCGGGAGGATCGGCGATGGCTGACGAACCTGCCGCCGCGGAGCCCGCGGTCGCCCCACCGGCCGAGCCCGGCGAGCCGCCCGAGCCGACCGAGGCCGAGAAGGCGGCCGTCCGGGTGGCGGCGGTGGACGTCCACCCGCCGACCGCGCTGGAGCGGGGCTCCTACCGGGCGATCCGGGGCCTGTGTCTCGGGCTGTCCCGGCTGTGGTTGCGGCTGGACGTGCGGGGTCGTGAGCACCTGCCGGCGAGCGGGCCGTACATCGTGGCGCCGGTCCACCGGTCCAACCTGGACTTCATGCTGGTGTCGACCATCCGCCCCCAGCGCATGCGCTACATGGGCAAGGCCTCGATCTGGAAGTACCCGACGCTGGGGAAGTTCTTCAGCATGCTGGGCGCCTTCCCGGTCCACCGGGGGACCGCCGACCGCGAGTCCCTGCGCACCTGCATGCGGATCATCGAGAACGGCGAGCCGCTGGTCATGTTCCCGGAGGGGACTCGGCAAGAGGGGCCGGTGGTGCACGACCTGTTCGACGGCCCCGCCTTCGTGGCCGTTCGCACCGGGGTCCCGATCGTGCCGATCGGCATCGGCGGCTCGTCCGAGGCCATGCCGGTCGGCGCCAAGTTCGTCACGCCCCACAAGGTCGTCATGGTGATCGGCGAGCCGATCCACCCGCCCCCGGGCGACGGCACCGGCCGGGTCAAGCGGCGGGTGGTCCGGGAGCTGACGCAGCGGCTGCGGGTCGACCTCCAGGCGCTCTACGACGACGCCCGCCGCCGGGCGTCGTAGCCGGCGACCTCCCGGACCTCGTCGACGGCGAGGACCACGGTGCGGTCGTCGGGCGCGGCCCAGGCGACGTGCGCCCGCCCGGTCACCTGCAGGCTGGCGCCGGTGCGCCAGTCGACGACCAGCACGCCGGCCTCGGGGCGGTCCTCGAGGTTGCCGAGGCTGAGGAACATGGCGTTGCCGCGTGCGTCGCCCCACGCCAGCCGGTCGGCCGCGACCGCGACGAACCCGGGCTCGCCGCCTCGGTGGGAGGCGTCGACGCCGCCGTCGGGCCCGACCGTGGCGAGGAAGAACGTGTCGGCGGCGGCGACCGCGGCCTGCTGCGCGGGCGTCAGTGCGGTCCCGATCGTCGCACCGGCGCCGGCCTCGATCGCGCCCGCCCGGCCCCGGGCCGCCGGCCCGACGTCGCGGCGGGTGATGTACTTCGGGCAGTTGCCGAACACCTCGTCGGTCGCCACCTGCAGCCTCCCGTCCGCGGTGCGGCGGGCGACGCCGTTGATCCGCACCCGGCGCCGGGTGGCCGGCTCGATCGCCAGCAGACCGACCGGCTCGCCGCCCGCCCGTCCCAGGCCGGCCAGCGGATCGCCATCGGGGAACCGGGCATCGATCTCGACCGTGCCTGCGTCCGGGGCCCGGGCGAAGCCGGGCGACCCGGCCAGCAGGGAGCACCACACCCGCTCGGCGGCGTCGGTCCCGCCGACGACGACGAGCGGCTGGTCGGCGAGGAACTCGGCGACGACCTCCGGCACGTGCCGGCCGACCCCGCGGGCGTTGCGGTCGGCCTGGTCGAGCACGCCGGCCCGGGCCTGCACCGCTCTCGAACCGGCGTGGTAGGCCCAGGTGATGTCCGCCATGGCTCCTCCTAATGGGATCGAGAACTAGTAGCCGTTAGGTACCGTAGGCGGGTCTAGCTAATGCTGTCAAAGGTCATATACCATTAGTTCCGATGGAGCTGCTCCCGGGACACGTCGTCCGCCGCGACCAGCCGCTGGCGATCGAGCTGGTCAGCACCCGCCACGTCCTCGACGGCCAGACGGTGGACGCGCTGACCACCCCCGCGGGGCTCGAGGCCTGGCTCGAGGTCAACGCCGCCCGGCTCGGCGGCGCGGCCGGCCGCATCGACGCGGCCGCGGCCCTCGACCGGGTCCGGGACCTGCGGGACGCGGTCGACCGCCTGCTCCGCGCCGTCGCGGACAAGGGGTCGCCGCGTTCCGACGACGTCGAGGCGGTGAACGCCGCCGCCCGCGGGGCACCGAGCCACCGCGAGCTGCGCTGGTCCCGCGGGCGTGCGCCGCAGGCGGTCGAGGTGACTCCCGCCGGGCCGGCCGATGCGCTCCTGGCCCGGCTGGCCGCCGACGGCGCCGCCGTGGTGGCGGGGGAGCGGGGCGAGATCGGTGCCTGCGGCGGCCCTGGCTGCATCCTCCTGTTCGTGCGGACCCGGCCTCGCCAGACGTGGTGCTCGCCGACCTGCGGGAACCGCGCCCGGGTGGCCCGCCACTACCGCAGGACCCGCGACGCCCGCTCCTAACGGCCGCTCAGGCGAGCATCGCCAGCACGTCGCTGGCCTCGAGGCGGCGGTCGTTCAGCGCCGGCCTGTCCGGCACCGAGCCGCCGAGCGCGAACGTGGCCAGGACGTCGACGCCGGCCAGCATGTCGCGCAGCTCGCGGGGCGGCGGGAAGTACTCGTCCTCGTCGGTGATGCGGACCTCCTCGACACCCTCGGTCGGGGCCAGGCGGGCGATCACGGCCTCCACGACTGCCTCGGGCGCCGACGCGCCGGCGGTCACGCCCACGGTGCCGCGCAGGTCGTCGGGCAGCTCGTCGGGGCCGTTCACCCGGTAGACCTGCGCGCAGCCCGACTCGCGGGCCAGCTTCTCCAGCGCTCGGGTGTTCGACGAGTTGGCCGACCCGATGACGACCACCGCGTCGCAGCGGGCGGCGATCTCGGCCAGGGCCGACTGGCGGTTGGTGGTGGCGAAGCACAGGTCGCTGCGACCCGGCCGCCACAGGCCGGGGAAGCGCTCGGCCGCCCGCTCGGCCACCGCCGCCCAGTCCCGGTGCGACAGCGTGGTCTGCGCCAGCAGCGCCACCGGCTGGCCGGCGTCCTCCTCCGGCAGCGCGTCGACGTCGGCCACCGACTCGACGCGGTCGATGGCGTCGGGAGCCACCGCCATCGTCCCCACCGCCTCCTCGTGGCCCTCGTGGCCCACGTAGACGATGCGGTAGCCCTTGCCGGCCCGGGTCTTCACCTCGTGGTGCACCTTGGTGACGAGAGGGCACACGGCGTTGACGACGTAGCTGCCCCGCTCCCGGGCCGCGGCCACCACGTCCGGGGCGGATCCGTGCGCGGACAGCATGATCGGCCGGCCCTCGGGCACCTCGGCGATGTCGTCGACGAACACGACGCCCATCTCCCGGAAGCGGTCGACGACGCCCTGGTTGTGGACGATCTCGTGGTAGCAGTACACGGGCGGCTCGAAGGCCCGCACCATCCAGGCCAAGGCCTTGATGGCCATCTCCACGCCCGCGCAGAAGCCCCGGGGTGCGGCGAGGAGGACCTTGTCGACGGGCACCGCGTCACCCTACCGACCGGCCCTCGGGGGCCACACCTGGCCCTTTCGAACGGTCCCGGGCCGGGATATCCCTGGCCCATGACGATCGAGGTCGGATGGGCGAGCGCCACCGGGCCCCGGCCGGACAACCAGGACCGGTGCGTCGTGAGCCCCGGGTGGCTGGTGCTCAGCGACGGCGCCGGCGGCATGCGGGGCGGCCGGCGGGCCGCGGGGCTGGCGGTGGGCGCGGCGGCCGCCCGGCTGGCAGCATCGCGGGCCGTGGGGCCGGTCGACGAGCAGACGGTGCGGGCGGCGATGGCCGCCGCCGACGCCGCGGTGCGCACCGGCCAGGCCACCCACCCCGACGAGGCCTCGATGGCCGCCACGCTCACGGTGGCGGCCGCGGCCGGGGGCGACCGGTGGTTCGTGGCCGGCATCGGCGACTCGCCGGCCTGGCTCATCACCCCCCGGCGCATCACCCGGGTCACCGACGACGACAACGCCGCCGCCGAGCTGGTACGGGCCGGGGTGATCTCGGCCGACGAGGCCCGGACCCACCCCGGCCGCCATTGGATCACCCGGGCGCTGGGGGCGACCACGGGCCCCGGCGTGAGCGCCGGGCTCGACGTCGTCCCGGTCGCGCTGGGTCCCGGCGAGGCCTTGGTCCTGGCGTCCGACGGCCTGGCGCCTGTGCCGGTCCAGGCGATCGCCCTGGCCGCCCGGACCGCCGCCAGCGCGGACGACGCCGCCTGCTGGCTGGTGGACGCGGCCGTGGCCGCCCGCACCACCGACAACGTCACGGTGGCCGTGGCCCGGGAGACCGGGCGGCGGTGACGATCCGGGTGCGGATCCACCCCGGCCCGTGGACCGCCAGCTTCGAGCGGGACCACGTCGTGCGCATCGGCCGGGGCCGGGCCAGCGACATCCGCGTCGGCCACCAGCTGGTCGGCGGGCGCTGGACGGTGTCCAAGTCCCAGGCCGAGATCCGCTGGGACGGCACGCGGTGGGCCACGCTCAACGAGTCGTCGCGGTCCGGGCTCATGACCGTGTACGAGCCCGGCTACGAGGAGGTCCCGCTCGAGCCCGGGCGGCGCTGGGCCCCGGTCCGCCACCGCTGGAGCTACGCCCTCGGCCGCCCGGACCACCGCTTCCACGTCGTGTGCGTGACCGGCGACCATCTCGGCCCCGCAGGCCTGACCCCCGCGGTCGAGGGCGACGACGACGAGCCCACCGCGGGCTTCGACGCCACCGTGGCGCTGGCGTTCACGCCGCTGGAGCGGGACGTGATCGCCGCCTACTACGACGACTTCGCCCACCTGCCCCGGCCCGCCACCCTGGAGCCGCGCTCCCACGACGAGGCCGCCGGCCGCCTGGGCCGGTCGCGGGACTCGACCCGCAAGGCCATCGAGCGGGTCAACGACAAGATCGCCGCCGCCCACGACGCCCCGGCCATCGCCACCGGGCGCAACGTGTCCGCCGAGATCGGCCGGTGGCTGGCGCGCTCCGGCGCACTCGACCCGGACCTCGTGCACGCCGAGTAACCACCTGGTCACGGCGTAGACTGTCCCGTCTATGTCCGTGCCCCGTGTCGTCGCCGTCGCGCCCGCGTCCCCGGCCGCGCGCGCCGGCCTCGTGGAGGGCGACGAGATCGTCTCCATCAACGGCGACGTCCCGCGCGACCTGCTCGAGTGGCGGTCGCTGGTCGACGAGGCCGACCTGGCGGTCGAGGTGCGCCGCGGTGGGCTGGAGACAATGGTCCCGGTGGCCAAGCGGGCCGGCGAGCCGCTCGGGGTCGAGGTCCACTCGGCGCTGTTCGACCGGGTCCGCACCTGCGACAACCATTGCGAGTTCTGCTTCATCTACCAGCTGCCATCCGGCCTCAGGCGCAGCCTCTACCTCAAGGACGACGACTACCGCCTGTCGTTCCTGTACGGGAACTTCACCACCCTGACCCGGTTCACCGAGGCGGACCTCGAGCGGGTCGTGACCGAGGGCCTCAGCCCGCTGTACGTGAGCATCCACGCCACCGATCCCGGGGTGCGGGCCGGGATGCTGCGCAACCGCCGGGGCGCCACCAGCCTGCGCTGGCTGCGGGCCCTGCTGGACCACGGGGTCGAGGTCCACGGCCAGGTGGTGGTGTGCCCGGGCGTCAACGACGGCGCGGTCCTCGACGACACGCTGGCCGGCGTCATCGACCGCTACCCCGAGCTGGCGTCGCTGTGCGTGGTGCCGCTCGGCGTGTCCCGGTTCAACACCGAGGCCCGCATGCGCCCCCACACCTTGGCCGAGGCCGAGGCCGTGGTCGACGCGGTGGCCGACTGGCAGGACGTGTTCCTGGCCGTTCTCGGCCGCCGGCTGGTGTTCGCGGCCGACGAGTACTACCTGCTGGCCGAGCGGCCGTTCCCGCCGGCCGGCCACTACGGCGACTTCCCGATGCACGAGGACGGCATCGGCATGGCCCGGGCCTTCGAGGCCGAGCTGTTGGGGCGGGTGGCCGAGACACCCTGGCGGGACGAGGATCCCGAGCGAGGTGGGTTCTTCCACTCGGCCGACGCCGGCTGCGCCGCCGGGCTCGCCGCCGGCCGCGACGTGTCCGGCTCCCGGGATGCCGAGTACGAGCCCTACCGAGCCGTGCGGGCCAGCGCCGACCAGCTCGTCCACATCGGCCCCCGCCGTCACGCCCCGGTGGCCGTGCTCACCGCGCCGTACGGTGCCCGGGTCCTGGACCCGCTGCTGGCCGAGCTGGGCCGCCCCGACGTGCGCATCGTCACCGTCGAGAACCGCTACTTCGGCGGCAACGTCGGCGTGTCCGGGCTGATGGTGGGCGAGGACCTGGCCCGGGCCCTGGCGGCCGAGCCGCCGGGGCACCGCTACCTGCTGCCCGACGTGTGCCTGACCCACGGCGTGTTCCTCGACGGCACCGCCCCCGCCGACCTGCCCCGGCCGGTCGAGATCGTGCCCACGGACGGCCGCGCCCTGCGCGCTGCCCTCGGATCGAAGGCCTGACCGTGGCACTGCCGGTGGTCGCCATCGTGGGTCGGCCCAACGTGGGCAAGTCGACGCTGCTGAACCGGGTGCTCGGCCGGCGGGCCGCCATCGTCGAGGAGCGTCCGGGGGTCACCCGCGACCGCAAGGACGTGGAGGCCGACTGGCTGGGCCGCCGGTTCCGGCTGGTCGACACCGGCGGGTGGATGGCCCGGGGCAGCGATCTCGAGGCGAAGGTGAGTGCCCAGTCCGAGCGGGCCATCGCCGACGCGGACGTCGTGCTGTTCGTCGTCGACGTCGTCACCGGCGCCACCGAGGATGACGCCCGGGTGGCCGAGTTGCTCCGGGCGTCCCGCAAGCCGGTCCTGCTCCTCGCCAACAAGGTCGACGACACCGGCCGCGAGCACCAGATGTGGGAGCTCATGGCGCTCGGGCTCGGCGAGCCCCACCCGGTCAGCGCCCTCCACGGTCGGGGCACCGGCGACCTGCTCGACATCGTGGTCGGCCTGCTGCCCCCGCCGGACGAGGACGAGGCGGGCGACGAGGCGGGCGACGACGACCTCGACCTCGTGTCCGAGGCCGACTCCGACGTGTCGGTGGCGGTCGCCATCGTCGGCCGCCCCAACGTGGGCAAGTCCACCCTGTTCAACCGGCTGACCGGCGACGAGCGGGCCGTCGTCCACGACCTGCCGGGCACGACCCGCGACACGGTCGACACGGTGGTCGAGACCGACCTCGGGCCGCTCCGCCTGGTCGACACGGCCGGTATGCGGCGGCGGTCCCGGATCGACGAGGGCACCGAGTACTACTCGCTGGTGCGGGCCCTCCAGGCGGTCGACGAGGCCGACGTGGCGCTGCTGGTCATCGACGCCACCGAGGGCGTTACCGGCCAGGACCAGCGCCTGGCCGAGCGCATCGACGCCGCCGGCAGCCCCATCGTCATCATGCTCAACAAGTGGGACCTGCTCGACGCCGACGGCCGGGCCGACCTGCGCTGGCAGGTGTCCGACAAGCTGCGGTTCGTCGGCGACGTCCCGGTGCTGCCGATCAGCGCGCTGTCGGGCAAGGGGGTCCACAAGCTGTACCCGGCGCTGGAGGCCAGCGTCGACGCCTACCGCCGTCGCATCCCGACCGCCAAGGTGAACGCGGCGATCCGGGACGCCCAGCTGGCGCAGTCCGCCCCGGGCGGCGCCCGGGTCCTCTACGCCACCCAGGGGGCGGCCAATCCGCCCACGTTCACGCTGTTCGTCAACCGCGAGCTGCCCCGGACCTACCTCCGGTACCTCGAGCGCAAGCTGCGCGAGGCCTTCGACCTGGGCCCCACCCCGCTCAAGCTGCGGGTGCGGAGGCGCGGTGAGTGACAGGCTCGTGACAGTCGGTACCCCGGCCCCGCGGGCGCAAGTAGCATCTGCCGCGACATGACGCCAATCTTGGCCCTCGTTGGGGTCGCCTCCCTGGTCGCCGCCCTGGTGTGGGCCCGATCGACGCGCCGTCTCCACGTGGTGTGGCAGCGGGTCGAGGCCGAGCGGGGACCCGACGCCGACGTGACCGTCCTGGCCCGCTCCGCGTTCCGCAAGGACCTGCACACCACCTGCCTGTACGGCGTGCTGGCCGTCGCGGCGGGCGCCGTGGCGGTGGCGGGCGAGGAGCGCATCCCCAGTCTGCTGTTCGCCCTCATCCTCGTGCCGGTGGCCCTGTCGGTGGCGTTCGGGCGCGACTTCGCCCGCAACGCGCGCCTGGCCGAGGACCGCACCAAGCTCGAGCGCAAGGCCGAGGAGGTGCTCAGCCAGGAGGAGCTCGCCCCCAAGCGGTGGGCGGCCCGCCTGGCGCCCGAGGAGCTGCCCGACTTCGCCGGTTTCGAGCTGGGCCGCGTCTACCAGGCCGGCACCGGCGTGATGGCCGGCGACTTCTACGACGTGTTCCGGGTGGCGCCGTCCCGCATCGCCGCGGTCATCGGCGACGTCACGGGCCGGGGCATCGACGCCTCCATCACCGCCTTCCAGGCCAAGTACCTCCTGCGGGTGTTCCTCCGCCAGTACCGCGACCCGGCGCAGGCGCTGGAGGAGCTGAACACCCAGATGGCGGCGCCCGAGCGCACCGAGGAGTTCATCTCCCTCGTCGTCGTCGTGTTCGACACCGACGCCGGCACGCTGCGGTTCGCCTCGGCCGGGCACCCGGCGGCGTGGCTCTGGCACGACCGCGAGGTCCGCCCGCTGCGCTCCACCGGCCCGCTGCTGATGCTCGACCCCAATGGGCACTACCACTCGCGCGAGATCCCGCTGAACTCCGGCGACCTGCTGCTGCTCTACACCGACGGCCTCGCCGAGGTCCGCAACGGCGAGCAGATGTTCGGCGAGGAGCGCATCGCCAACTCGCTGCGGCGCGACCCCAACGTCGCCGCCGGCGTGCTGTGCAAGAACCTGCTGGAGTCGGCGCGCGACTTCGCGTCGGAGACGATGGGCGACGACGTGGCCATCCTGGCCATCCGTCGCGCCTGACGTGGCCCCCTCGGACCACACGCCCGACGAGCTCGCCCGCCGCACCGAGCGCGCGCTGGCCGGCAACCTGGCCAAGGGCGCCGACAAGCTGGCCTCCCAGAACAAGCTGTTCGTCCGCGACCGCCTGGCGCTGCTGCTGGACAAGGGCTCGTTCGTGGAGGACGCCCTGCTCGCCAACAACCAGGCCGACGACCTGCCGGCCGACGGTGTGGTCACCGGCGTGGGCCGGATCGAGGGCCGGCCGGTGTGCGTCATGGCCAACGATCCCACGGTCAAGGCGGGGTCGTGGGGCGCCCGCACGGTCGAGAAGATCGTGCGGCTCACCGAGCACGCACTGCGCCACGAGCTGCCGGTGTTCTGGCTGGTCGACTCGGCCGGGGCCCGCATCACCGACCAGGTCCAGCTGTTCCCGGGGCGCCGGGGCGCGGGCCGCATCTTCTACAACCAGGTGCGGCTGTCGGGCCGGGTCCCGCAGGTCTGCTGCCTCTTCGGCCCGTCCGCCGCCGGCGGCGCCTACATCCCCAGCTTCTGCGACGTCGTGTTCATGGTCGAGGGCAACGCCTCGATGTACCTCGGCTCGCCCCGCATGGCCGAGATGGTGATCGGCGAGGTGACGTCGCTCGAGGAGATGGGCGGCGCCCGCATGCACGCCACCGTGTCGGGGTGCGGCGACAACCTGGTCGTCGACGACGAGGACGCCCTCGACGCCGCCAAGGCCTGGTTCCACTACTTCCCCCAGAGCTGGCGGGAGCAGCCGCCCCGGTTCGAGCCCCGCCCGCCGGCCCGCGAGATGACTGCGGCGATGGTCCCGGCCGAGGAGCACCGGGCCTACGACGTCCACGACGTGATCGACGCGCTGGTCGACGCCGAGTCGTTCTTCGAGCGCATGCCGCTGTTCGCCCCCGAGGTCGTTACCGGGCTGGGGCTGATGGACGGGCGGCCCGTGGGTATCGTCGCCAACAACCCCGCCCAGAAGGGCGGCGTGCTGTTCGTCGACTCGGCGGACAAGGCGGCCCGGTTCGTGTGGCTGTGCGACGCGTTCAACATCCCGCTGGTGTTCCTGGCCGACGTGCCCGGGTTCATGGTCGGCACCGAGGTCGAGCGGGCCGGCATCATCCGCCACGGCGCCAAGATGGTCACGGCGGTGAGCGAGGCGACGGTGCCCAAGGTGTCGGTGATCGTCCGCAAGGCCTACGGGGCCGGGCTGTACGCCATGTCGGGACCGGCGTTCGAGCCGGAGGCGACGCTGGCGCTGCCCACAGCCCGCATCGCCGTGATGGGGCCGGAGGCGGCGGTCAACGCCGTGTATGCCAACCGCATCGCCGCCATCAGCGACGAGGCCGAGCGGGACGCCTTCGTTGCGGCCGAGCGGGAGCACTACGAGGAGGACGTCGACCTGTACCGGCTGGCATCCGAGCTGGTGATCGACGCGGTGGTCGACTTCGGGGAGCTGCGGGGTGAGATCATCCGGCGGCTGGAGCTGGCCGAGGGCAAGGACCGGGCGTTCTCGGCGCGCCGCCACGGGGTCCCGCCGGTGTGACGCCGGCACCGCCGGCCTCGGTCAGGTAGCAGAAATGGCGATCGAGGCCGTACCGTCGCGGGTCGCCGCCGCAGGCGCGTCCCGTCCCCGCGGCTGCCGAGCCGATGCCCTGGTGCCAGACCTGTAGCCGCTTCCTGAACCCCAACACGCTGGAGCCCGACGGGTCGTGCCCCACGTGCGGCCGGGTCGTGGCCGACCCGCCGGTGGTAGCGGAGGACGGGACGGTCGTCGAGGACCGGCCCAAGGCGCCGTGGCACTTCAAGGTGCTGCTGGTGCTGGTCGTCCTGTATCTCGGCTGGCGGTTCATCCAGATGGGCGGCTGGGTCGTCCACTGGCTGACCAGCTGAGGTCCATCCAGGCGTCACCTGCGGTTCAAGGCCCGTTCGCGCCCGGCCCGTACGGTCGGAACCATGACGACGCTGCCTCGCCGCAAGTTCCTGCTCGGTGCCGGGGGCGGGGTCGCCGGCGCCCTCACGTTCTCGGGCTCGCTGGCCACGGTGCTCGGGCCCGCCGCCGGCGCCCAGGCCCCGGGGCGCGGCCGGACGCCGGGCTACGGCCCGCTGGTGCCCGATCCCGCCGGGATCCTCGACCTGCCGGCCGGGTTCCGCTACGTGGCGTTCTCGCAGGTCGGCACCGACGTCCTCGACGACGGCCGGCCGGTGCCGGGTTCCCACGACGGCATGGCGGCGTTCTCCGGCCGGCGGGGGCGGACGATGCTGGTCCGCAACCACGAGGTGTCGCCCGAGGACGTCGAGGAGGACGGCGCCGTTCCGGTCCCGCACGTCGACGGCCACACCTACGACCCGCAGGGCACCGGCGGCACGACCACGCTGGTCGTCGACCGCCAGCGGCAGCTGAAGTCGCACCCGGTGAGCCTGGCCGGGACGTCGACCAACTGCGCCGGCGGCCCGACGCCGTGGGGTACGTGGCTGACGTGCGAGGAGACCGACGAGGTCATCGACGGCGTGCGCCACGGCCACGTGTTCGAGGTCGACCCCGAGTCCGGCGGCGACCCGGCCCCGCTGACCGCGCTCGGGCGGTTCGAGCACGAGGCGGTGGCATTCGACGGCGCGGGCGCGGTGTACCTCACCGAGGACGCCGACAGCCCGTTCGGCCAGATCTACCGGTTCCGCCCCGACCGCGGCGGCCGGCAGGGGCTCCGGGGCGGCGGCACGCTCGACACACTGCGCATCCCCGACCTCGACGGCACGGACCTGTCGGCGGTGACGGAGGTGGGCACGGTCTTCCGGAACCTGGAGTGGATCCCGGTCGACGTGGCCGACCCGCCGGACGGCGAGACCCTGCGGGAGCTGTTCCCGGCGACGCCCATCCCCAAGGCCGAGGGGGTCTGGCGGGACGGCGGCTCGATCTGGTTCGTGTCGTCCTTCGGCCGGGGCCCCGACGCCGAGGACGAGGAGGACATCAGCGCCGCGGTCCACGGCGGCCAGATCTGGCGGTACCACCCGAGGCGGGACAGGCTGGAGCTGGTGGTCCGGTTCGAGCCCGCGGACGACTTCCAGGGACCGGACAACATCACCCCACCCAACCCAGCGATCTGGCGGCGTCCACGACGGATATCCGGCGTATACGCCGCCAAATCCCGTTGAGGCCCCCGCGGGCGGGCGTTGCTACGATGGCATCTCCCCGTCGGGCTGTGGCGCAGTTTGGTAGCGCACTTGACTGGGGGTCAAGGGGTCGCGAGTTCGAGTCTCGCCAGCCCGACCAGGTCAGGGCCGGTCCGCAGGGGCCGGCCCTTTCCCGTTGGTCACACATTGGTCACACCACGCTGCCGGAACAGGTCACCGACCACCTGCGCGGCCGCCGGGTCGTCGGCCGGGATACGTGGGCGTAGACCTCCTGCACCACCCGCGGCGTCTTCCCCAGGCGGCACGCTCCTCGGACCCGGACAGCCCGCACCCACAGCTCTGATTTGATACCTCGAGAGGGTGGCCTGACAGAAAACCTGGCGGCCACCCGTGGCATCGGTGCCCTCTATCGTTATCCTCGCTCGGCGCCTTACATCGTAAGGCTGCACGGCGTCATACCCAAGGCATCGTGACCTCACTAAACGTGCGGCACAACCGGCCGCTCTAAAATGACCGCGACCGACCACGACTCAACACCATGACCGCCAAGACACGCAGACTGCTGGTCGCATTCCTGCTAGCCGCCACTATCGCTTTCGCCGCCTGCGGCGGCAGCAGCGGGGAACTCGTGAGCGCCTACACCGCACTCAGCCGCTCGGGGCGCTGGTAGTGATCTGATGCGGCCCCTCCCCCCGAACGAGTGCGCCATCAAAGGCCACGCCTGGCCCCCCTGCGACACCTGCCACGGCCGAGGAAAGGTCTCGGACTCGGACACCTGGCAGCCCTGCCCCGACTGCGCGACCCTGCCCGAGATCGTCTGCGGGCGCTGCGGCTGCCGCCGCCTCCTGACGTCGGACGGCAGCTATCGCTACGAGTACCAGGAGCGCCCGCCCCGCCGTGAATGCCCGGGGTCGGGCCAAAGGCCGGGTCGGTTCGACCCGCTGGGCAAGTGCCCTCGGTGCACGTTCACCTACGACGCCATCGGCAGCAACTTCTTGATCACGCCATCGCACTGGATCGAGGAATGACTCCCGATCACCGCGTGGGTCGCGGGCGGCGGTCGTGTGTTCGAGGCCGAGGTGGCCACCCTTAGTACCACCAACACGCGTTCGCTACCGTGCGGGGATGTCTCCCCAACTCCAATGAACCGCTGGTTCGCCCAACCTCTTCTCGGCTATCGAAGGGGCGCACCCGAGTAGCCTCCGGGCCATGTCGAAGAAGACGGCCAAGCGT
>DASRJM010000136.1:0-24597 GCA_035649475.1 Acidimicrobiales bacterium | reverse complement strand
GAGTCCGAGGAGGCCGACGCCCGTCCGCTGGCCATGGGCGAGACCGTGCTGGCCGGGTGGGTGCTCGAGGCCGCCGGCGACGTCGGCACGCTGCGGCTGGAGGGCGGCGGGCTGGTGCGCTTCGGCGGCGGGGCCCGGGTCACGTTCATCGCCGGCGAGGCCCGGTCCGGCACCCGCCGACCGCCCCGGCCCACCATCGCGGTCGAGGACGGGCGGTTCTGGTTCAACCCGGGAGGCGACACCCGCTCGACGGCCGTGACCCTGAAGGCCGGGTCGCTCACCCTGTCGTCGAGCGGCAACCCGGTCGCCGTCGACTGCACCGCCGCGTGCGAGGTCGAGGCGCCTGCGGGCGGGGCGACGGTCCGCAGCCGCGGCGTGGCCGTGACGCCCGCGGTCGGCGAGGTGGTGATCGCCGGCGACGCCGTCGTCGTCCGGGCCGTGGGCGGGCCGTCGGCGTGGTCGCGTCAGAACCTGACGACAGACACCCTGGACCTGCCGCAACCCCGGGTCCGCAACACCGCGGGCGTCGCCGGCGAGGCGCTGCCCGCCACGTTCTACGCCCTCGACCTCGACATCACGGGCCCCGCCGAGGGCGGCGACCTCGGCGCCGGCATCACCTGGCACCCGGGCGAGCGCCACACGCTCGACGCCGCCGTGGACACGCCCGCGTGCCACGCCCTGCCGTGCACCACCCGCATCAGCAGCTTCGACCGGGTCCAGGGCGGCGGCACCGGTCCCGACCGCGCGGGCGTCGTCCGGATCGACGACGGGCGCGTGGCGATCACGCTGGACCGCCGGATCGGCTGCCTCGACGTCGGCGGCAACGTCACGGCGCAGGTCGGCACGGCCTCGATCACCGCGGACCTGGTGGTGACCGAGTCGACCCACGATCGGGTCACCGGCCGCTGGATCGCCACCGGGTTGACGGGCACCGGCGCGATGGCCGTGACCGTCACCGACCCCACCTGCCCGACGGCCGCCTACGCCGCCGGTGGCCGCACCGTCCCGTTCCAGGCCACCGGCACGGCCACCTGAGCTGATCCGGCGGCGCGTGCCGCGGATGTCCGCCGCACGCGCCGCCGACTCGTCAGACCGAGACCAGGATGGCGTCGCCCTGGCCGCCGCCGCCGCACAGGGCCGCGGCGCCGAGGCCGCCGCCCCGCCGCTTCAGCTCCAGGAGCAGCGTGAGCGCCACGCGGGTGCCCGACATGCCGACCGGGTGGCCGAGGGCGATGGCGCCGCCGTTCACGTTGACGATCTCGTCGGTGACGCCCAGGTCCTGCATCGCCGCCAGTCCCACGGCTGCGAATGCCTCGTTCAGCTCGAACAAGTCGACGTCCTCGACCGAGCGCCCGGCGCCCGCCAGCGCCGCCTTGATGGCCCGGGACGGCTGGGTGAGCAGCGATGGGTCGGGGCCGGCCACCTGGCCGTAGCCGGCGACCTCGCCCAGCGGCTCGACGCCCAGGCGCTCGGCGGTCGCCTTCGAGGCCACGATCACCGCGGCGGCGCCGTCCGAGATCTGCGACGCGTTGCCGGCGGTGATGTTGCCGGCCTTGTCGAACGCGGGGCGCAGGCCCGACAGCGACTCGACCGTGGTGCCGGGCCGCACGCCCTCGTCGGTGTCGACCACCACCGGGTCGCCCCGGCGCTGCGGGACCTCGACCGGGACGATCTCGTCGGCCAGGCGGCCCTCCTTGATGGCGGCCGCGGCCCGCTCGTGCGACTTGGCCGCCAGGTCGTCCTGCGGCTCGCGGGCCAGGCCCGCCGACGCCGCGTACTTCTCGGTGCCGGCGCCCATCGCCACCTGGTCGAAGGCGCAGAACAGGCCGTCGTACATCATCGAGTCGACGACGGTCTTGTCGCCGGCCCGGTAGCCCTCGCGGGCGCCGGGCAGCAGGTACGGGGCCTGGGTCATCGACTCCATGCCGCCGGCCACGACGATGTCGGCCGCGCCGGCGCCGATGAGCAGGTCGGCCAGGAAGATGCTGTTGAGGCCGGACAGGCACACCTTGTTGACCGTGGTGGCGGGCACCGTCATGGGGATGCCGGCGTTGGCCGCCGCCTGGCGGGCCGTGATCTGCCCGGCACCGGCCTGGAGCACGTGACCCATGAACACGTAGTCGACCTGGTCGGGACTCACCCCGGCGCGATCGAGCGCTGCCTTGATGGCGAAGCCACCGAGGTCGGTGGCGGCGAACCCGCCCAGGGCACCGCTGAGCTTGCCGATGGGCGTGCGGGCACCCGCCAGGATCACGGAACCAGCCATCGTGGCCTCCCCCGAAGTCGGACGTCTCGGACTCCTCCGAGCCTACCGAGAGGTCACTTCAGGACCGAAGTCCGGCCCCCTCAGGGCGTCGTCGCCGCCACCGGCCCGGCGCCGGCAGGACCGGCGCCCACGGCCACTTCCTCGGACGGCTCGACGACCTCGTCGCCGGCCGGACCGGCCCCGCCCTCCGCGCCCGGCGCGACCGCCACCGGCCGCTGGAGCCGCCACAGCGCCACCAGGGCGAGCAGGTAGGTGACCATGGCCAGGGCCAGCACGACGTTGAAGCCGAACATCATGGCGATGATCGTCGTCAGCACCGAGCCGATGACCGAGGCGAAGCCGTTGACGGCCCAGCCCCAGGCCACGTACTCCTCGCCGTGCCCGGTCAGCGCCGACACCGCCCCGAGGCCGAGCGGCATGAACATGCCGAGCAGCATGCCGAGCGGTGCGAGCACGAGGAACGCCACGATCACACGGACCCCGAGCGCGGTCGTCAGCAGCGCGTCGGTGAGCACCGGCAGGAGGAACAGGTAGGCGAGCCCGAGCGCCACCACGACGACGGCCATGACCTTGGCGGCCGACTGGACGTGGCCCTTGAGCCGGGCGCTCAGCAGGGCGCCCAGGCCGGTGAACATCAGCAGCGACGCCAGCGTCACGGTGAGCGAGTACGTCGGGTAGCCGAGGAAAAGCACGAGCCGCTGGATCAGCGTGATCTCGAAGAACATGAACCCGAAGCCGAGCGCGGTGAAATAGGCGGCCGAGGTGGGCTTGCGGGGCAGCTCCCGCCACACCTTCCGCATCGTGACGAACGGCAGCAGCAGGAACACCGCGGCCAGGGTCGCCGCGATCACCAGCAGCAGGATCAGCACCCGCTCGCCGATCGAGTCCTCGGGGTCGGCCCGCACGATGCGGTCGGGGAAGTCGCGCAGCACGTCGCCGAACCGGGCGAAGTGCCAGAAGAACGGCCCGTCGTCGCTGATGGCGTCGACGTCGTAGCCGTAGTCGTCGAGCCAGGCCTGCTGCTCGTCGGCCGGCAGTGTCAGCACTGCGGTCACCGTGTTGAACTGTGGCTGGCCGGGGGCGTAGCGCAACGTGTTGCCCTCGATGTCGGCGCCCTTGGCCTGGAAGGAGGCGATCTCCTCCTGGGTGAACGGCGCCTTCTTCACCAGCACCGTCGACAGCACCGACTGGCCGCCGCTCGACGACGTGGCCACCAGCACGTGCTGGGACGGGTCGTCGACGCCGTGGTCCTCGAGCGCGGCCCGGACCGTGGCGACGTAGCGGGTGGTGCGGTTCGGCTTGCCGTCGAAGTCCAGCTCGCCGAACTGGGTGGCGATGATGCCGTCGTCGCTGAGGTGGTCGAGGGACTCCTCGATCGTCTCCGTGGTGTACAGGTAGCTCTCGGACAGCACGAACGCGCCGGCCGTGGCCGCGTTGGTCGCCGAGTAGCTGTCGGGCGCCGGGTACCAGATCAGCTCGTACTCGTCGCCGCTGCGGGCCAGGAACGACCGCCCGTCGCCGTTGACGTAGTTGACGCCCGGCTGGTCGGCCACATGGCCGCCGAAGTCCGCGTACAGGTCGGTCACCAGGTCGTAGGTGAGCGGGTTGAGCTCGATGGCGTCGATGTTCCCGGCGTCGAAGTACAGCGAGGTGAGGATCTCGTGGCCGCCCGCCGCGCCGATGATCATCACCCGCTCGGGTGGCTGGCCCAGCAGGTCGAACGGGTAGGAGCGCGGGTCGCCGTCGAAGTTGTAGATGTCGTCGTCGAGGCTCGCGATGTCGCCGTCCCACGGCTTGATGACCGAGCCGAGCATGCCGTCGTGGTTGAGCAGCAGCCCGTTGGGCAGGTGGGCGGTGTCGACCCGGAAGATCGGGCTCCACTTGCTGAAGTCGGCCCCCTCCACGTTGGACTTGTCCTCGTCGGGACGGACGTCGGGCAGCACGCCGGCCGCCACCGCGCACAGCGCGAGGCCGGCGGTCAGCACGCCGCCCACCGGCGCCACCCACGCCGTGGCGTGGGAGCGGACTGCCACGTACACGCCGACGCCGGCCAGCACGGCGCCGGCCAGGGCGATCGTGCGGGGCGGGCCGATGGAGGCGATGAACCACACGACGACGAGGCAGGCTGCGCCTGCACCGACCAGGTCGGCGAAGTACAGCCTGCCGATCCCCTCGGTCTTGCGGCCGAACAGCGTCGACACCATCACGCCGATCCACACGAACGACGCGAACAGGGCCAGGCACAGCGCCAGCAGGGCGGCGAAGTTCACGAACGAGTCGCGGCGGCCGTAGTCCCACAGCGCCAGCGACGCGATCGGCAGCCGGGCGACGACCAGGTAGCCGAGGATCACGCTCACGGCGCCGACCAGGCAGCCGACGGTCAGGACCGTGTCCGTCTTCGCCCGCTTCAGCCGGCCCGAGATCGACGTGATGACGCTGCCGCAGCCGATGCCGAGCAGGGCCAGGCCGATCACCAGGTACGTGTAGTAGTAGAAGAGCTTGAACGAGACGACCCGGGTGTAGCTGATCTCGAGCAGCAGCGACGCGAAGCAGATCAGGAAGATCTCGAGGTGGTAGCCCCGCTCCCGTACCGCCCGCCTCGCGTGTGCGTTGGCCGCGTCGGACTCGACGCCCTCACCGTCCCCGTTCGTCGCCGTCTGCGCTGACGTCGAGCTGGCCATCGATCACGTTCCCCCGGTTACAGGTCCGGTCCCTGACGCGCCGATTACCGGCGGATGCGGCGGGTCAGACGGGCGGGCGCGGACCCTCGGTCTCGAGGGCCCCCAGCCCCGCGGGAGCTTAGCCACGACCACACACCGTGTCCCAAGGCGGTCCCGCGACGCCGACCAGCACCAGCGCTCTTGGGAGCGTCGATTACCGAAAGGTAGGTTGAGCGGCCATGCAGGAGATCCTCGAGGCCATCCAGGGGGGCGCCTCGGGCGACCAGATCGCCGCGCTGCCCATCCCCGAGACCTACCGGGCCGCCCACGTGCTGCGGGCCGAGCAGACGATGTGGGACGGGGTCCCGTCGGAGGACAAGGACCCCCGCAAGTCCGTCCACATCGGCGAGGTGCCGACTCCCGAGCTGGCCCCCGACGAGGCCTACATCGCGGTGATGGCCAGCTCCATCAACTTCAACACGGTGTGGACCTCGATCTTCGAGCCGCTGTCCACCTTCGCCTTCCTCGACCGGCTGGGCCGCGAGTCGGTGTGGGGCGCCCGCCACGCCCAGGACTTCCATGTCGTCGGGTCCGACGCGTCGGCCGTCGTGCTGCGGGTCGGCTCGGCGGTCCGCAACTGGGAGCCGGGCGACCGGGTGGTCGTCCACTGCAACTTCGTCGACGACCAGGACCCGTCGTCCCACGACGACTCGATGCTGGCCGCCAACCAGCGCATCTGGGGCTTCGAGTCCAACTTCGGGGGGCTCGCCGACCTGGCCGTCGTCAAGGCCAACCAGCTCATGCCCAAGCCCGCCCACCTCACCTGGGAGGAGGCGGCGGTCAACGGCCTGTGCGCCTCGACCAGCTACCGCATGCTCGTGGGCCGGCACGCGGCCCGCATGAAGCAGGGCGACAACGTCTTCATCTGGGGCGCCACGGGCGGCATCGGCGCCTACGCGACCCAGCTCGTGCTCAACGGGGGTGGGACCCCTGTCGGCGTGGTGTCCAGCGAGGACCGGGCCCGGCTGCTGCGGGCCATGGGCTGCGAGAACGTCATCGACCGCAAGGCCGAGGCCTACCAGTTCTGGGCGGATGAGCACACCCAGGACGAGGGCGAGTGGCGCCGCCTCGGCAAGAAGGTGCGCTCGCTCGTCGGCGACGACCCCGACATCGTGTTCGAGCACCCCGGGCGCCAGACCATGGGTGCCTCCGTGTTCATCGCCAAGCGCGGCGGCACCGTGGTCACCTGCGCCGCCACCAGCGGCTTCATGATCGAGTACGACAACCGCCACCTGTGGATGAAGCTCAAGACCATCAAGTCGTCCCACTTCGCCAACTACCAGGAGGCGTGGGACATGAACCGGCTGATCGACCGGGGCGCCATCCAGCCGGTGTTGTCCGCGGTCTACCCACTGGAGCAGGTTGGCGAGGCCGCCCGGGCCGTCCACCGCAACGAGTCCGAGGGCAAGCTCGGCGTGCTGTGCCTCGCCCCCGAGCCCGGCCTCGGCGTCACCGACCCCGAGAAGCGAGGGCGCATCGGCGAGGACCGCATCACGCTGTTCCAGCGCCACGCCCGCGGCGAGATCTGACGCCTTCGGGCGTCCCTCAACCCTCAGATTCCGACGGAGCGACGCCGGAAACGATGTCGGGATCCGCGCAGGCCCGGGCGAACGCGTCCAGCCGGCGGCGGATGTCCCGGCCCAGCAGCCACACGCCGATCCGGTCAGCCACCGGCGCCAGCCAGCGGGGGCGGATCGTGAAGTTGTAGCGCCACGTGGCCTCGGTCCCGCCCTCCGCGGGGGCGAAGTTCCAGCCGCCCGAGAACGTCCGGAAGAACCACGGCCCCGTCACCATCCGCATGCCCACCTGGGTCGGCGGCCGGAACGTCACGTACTCGGACACCATCGTCAGGCGGTGGCGGGACCGGGTCCAGGTCCGCACGCCGGCGCCGGCCGCGGCGGCGCCGTCGAGCAGGCGCTGCTCCCGCACGAACGGGTCCCAGCGGTAGCGCAGCTCGCCGTAGGTCTGCGAGAGCGCGAAGGCGACGTCGGGCGGCACCGGCACCACGACGGTCGAGGACACCCGGGGCACGGGGGAAGTGTGGCGCGCTACTCGGCGACCGTGACCGCGCCCCCGGCGGCGGCCGAGGCGTAGAGGGCGTCGACGACCCGGTGGGCGGGCAGGGCCTCCGCGAACGACGGGCGCGCCGGCGTCCCGTCCCGGACCGCGGTCAGGAACGCGGTGGCCTGGTTGGTCGGCGCGCCCTCACCGGCCGCGACCGCCGCCGCGGCCAGGTCGTCGCCCCCCAGCACCTGCTCGTCCTCGCCCGTGAACTGCCAGCGGACCGGGCCGACCCAGTCGCCCTCCAGCGCCGCGTACAGCCGTGAGCAGAACACCTCGACCCGCCGCAGGCTCGGACGCTCCAGCACGTCGTGCCACACCGACGTCAGCGTCCCCGACGCTCCGGACGCGAACTCGAGGCGGGCCACGGTCACGTCGTCGATCCGGGGGTGGCCGTGGACCTCGCGCGTGGTGGCGCTGACCGAGGCGACGGGGCCGAAGATCCAGCGGAGGATGTCGACGTCGTGGATCGAGTGCTCCAGCAGCGTTCCGCGGCCCGCCTTCGACGCGTCGGTCCGCCAGGTCGACCGGTACATGCCCTGATCGGGGATGAACTGGTCGTCCCGGAACACCACCGCCAGCACCTCGCCCGCCCGCGGGTCGCCGACCAGGTGACGCAGCCAGCGGAACGACGGTAGGTAGCGCAGCACCAGCCCCACCTGGTTGGGCACGCCCGCCGCCTCGACCGCCGCCACCATGCGGACCACCGTGTCCGCGTCGGCGGCGAGAGGCTTCTCGCAGAACACCGCGACCCCGGCGGCTGCGGCCTGCTCGACCAGCCGGGCGTGCTCGGCCGTCCACGTCGTGACGTAGACCGCGTCGACCATGCCGAGGACCGCGTCCTCGGGCACGGCCGCCGCGCCGTGGTGTGCGGCGAACGCCTCGGCCCGCGTCTGCTTCGGGTCGTGGACGGCCACCACCCGGTGATCGACCCCGCAGTCCGCCAGCGCGGCTGCGTGGTAGCGGCTGATGAACCCGGCGCCGAAGAACCCCACACGGACGGTCACGGAGGCGAAGGCTAGGTTGAGGTCGTGCTGCTCACCGAGATCGACCACGTCGCCATCGCCGTCAACGACCTCGAGGCGGCCATCGCCTACTACCAGGCCACCTTCGGCGCCGAGGTCGACCACCGCGAGGTCGTCGAGCCGGACGGCGTCGAGGAGGCCCTGCTCAAGGTGGCCGACAGCTACATCCAGCTGCTGACCCCGACCCGCGACGACTCGCCCGTGGCCAAGTACCTCGAGCGCCAAGGTGAGGGCCTGCACCACATCGGCTATCGCGTGGCCGACTGCGCCGAGGCGCTCGACGCGGTCAAGGCCCGGGGCGGCCGGGTGATCGACGAGGCGCCCCGGCCCGGCAGCCGCGGGACGACGGTCGCGTTCGTCCACCCGAAGGGCGCGTTCGGCACGCTGATCGAGCTCGTCCAGGAGTAGCGGGAGGTCCCCCGGCACGGGGATGGGCGGCAGTAGCGTTTCGCCGACTCTGGCGCACGTGACAGGAGGCGCACTTTGGACCCTGCTACCCCACAGCCACCGCCGGCACTGCCGGGTG
Organism: Acidimicrobiales bacterium; assembly: GCA_035649475.1. Classification (GTDB taxonomy): domain Bacteria; phylum Actinomycetota; class Acidimicrobiia; order Acidimicrobiales; family VFJN01; genus ZC4RG19. The sequence goes on along the minus strand of DASRJM010000136.1, from coordinate 15,999 downwards.
GTGGTTACCCGGCAGTGCTGGAGATCGACCAGCCCGAGCATGTCGCCAACTGGCGGCCGCTCGTCCACTGGCTCCTGGTCATCCCGCACTGGATCGTCCTCTACGTCCTCGGCATCGTGGCCGAGGTCGTGTCGATCGTGGCGTGGTTCGCCATCCTCTTCACCGGCAAGATGCCGGACGGGCTGGCAAACCTGATCGCCCTCTACATCCGCTACTCGAACCGGGTGACGGCCTACTCGCAGTTCATGCGCGAGGAGTACCCGCCGTTCAGCTTCGACACGGTGCCGCAGGACCCGGGCGACTACCCGGGCGTGCGGACCCAGCTCGATCCCGAGCTGGAGGACCGCAACCGGCTCACCACGGCGTTCCGTTTCATCCTCGTGATCCCGCACCTGTTCGTGCTGACGATCCTGGCGATCGTGGTGTTCTTCGCCATGATCGGCGCGTTCTTCGTGGTGCTGTTCACCGGCCGCTGGCCGGACGGCCTGTTCACCTTCGTCCTCGGCTTCATGCGCTGGGCGACCCGGGTGAACGCATACTTCCTGCTGCTCACCGACGAGTACCCGCCGTTCTCGATGGAGTGACGACCGCGCGCCGGTGGCCGGGGCGACGCTGACCCGGCCACCGGACGCCCGGTGCCTATGGTGGGTGTCAGGGGGAGGAAGGCGGCACCATCACGTGGTCGATCAGGTGGACGGTGGCGTTGGCCGTCCTGATGTCGGGCACGACCACCTGGGCCTGCCCACCGCCGACGGTGATCATGTCGCCCTCGGCCGCGATGGGCAGGGTGGCCCCGGTGAAGGTCTCGACCTCGGTGCGGGAGGCGAGGTCCGCGGCGGACAGCTGCTCGCCGGCCACGACATGGAACCCGAGGACCTGGGTGAGCAGGCCGGTGGGGTCGGCCAGGGCGGCGTCGAGCGTCGCGGGGTCGAGGGCCGCGAACGCGCAGTCGGTGGGGGCGAACACGGTCAGGGCCGGCGCCGAGTTGAGCGTGTCGACCAGCCCCGCCTCGCCCACCGCGCCGACGAGCGTGGTGAGGACGGGGTTGCTGGATGCCGCGGTGGCGACCGGGTCGTCGGTCATGCCGGCGAGCGTGCCCTCGTCGGGGCCGGACTCGACGGCGTCGACGAGGCCGTCGGCGTCGCAGATCCCGGCCGAGTCCGCCGGGGCGGCGGGAGCGGCCGGCTGCTCCATGGGGCTGTCGTCACGGCTGGCCGCGTCGCCGTCGTCGTCCCCACCGCACGCTGCACCGAGCAGCGTGAGGGCGAGCAGGGCGGCGGCGGCCCGGGCGATGCGGAAACGTGACATGTCATCTCATCCTTCTGGTGGGGGTTGTACGGGATCGACGGTCACGACCAGCGACATCCAGCCGCTGACGCCGTCGGGCAGGGTCTCAGACCGGTCTCCGGTCTGGACCTCGCCGGTGCCGTCCGTGGCTCGGACGACGATCGTGTGGCGGCCCGGCGTGGCGTCCCACTCGTGGCGCCACTGGCGCCAGGTGTCGGCGCTCACCGCCGCCCCCAGCTCCGCGGGGCGGAACGGCTCGCCGTCGATGCTGACCTCCACGGCGTCGATGCCCCGGGTCTGGGCCCAGGCCACACCGGCGACGACGACCGGGCCCGCTGCCACCCGCTCGAGGCTGCGGGGCGTGTCGATGCGGGCCATCGTCTTGATCGGGGCGCGTCGGGCGTAGCCGCGGGGCACCCAGTACTGGTCGAAGGCGTCGAACGTGGTGACCTCGAGCTCGGTCAGCCACTTTGTCGAGCCGGCGTAGCCGTAGATGCCGGGGGTGACGAGCCGGGCGGGGAACCCGTGGCGCAGCGGCAGGGGCTCGTCGTTCATGCCCACCGCCACCAGGCTCGGGCGGTCGTAGGCGGCGGCGAGCGGGAAGCCGCACGTGTAGCCGTCGACCGACCGGCCGACGAGCTGGTCCGCGCGGCTCCGGGGGCGGGCGGCGGCGAGCAGATCGGCCACGGGCACGCCGAGCCAGCGGGCGTTGCCCACCAGGTCGCCGCCGACGGGGTTGGAGACGCAGGTCAGCGTGACGTCGGCCTCGACCAGGTCGCGATCGAGCAGCTCGGCGAAGCTGACCTCGTACGGCTCGTCGACCATGCCGGTGACCCGCAGCGACCAGTCCTCCGCCCGGACCTGCGGTACGACCAGGGCGGTGTCGATCCGGTAGAAGTCGGCGTTGGGGGTGACGAACGGCGCCACGCCGGGCACGCCGACGTCGGCGGATGCGGGCACCGCCGGGAGCGGCCGCGCCGCCCGGGGCAGCACGACGCCGGCCCGGGACTCGGCGGCGCTGAACCGGCTCCGCAGCGCCCGCCCACCCGCACCCGCGAGGGCGGCGGCCGCAGCGACGCCGGCGGTCAGCCCGAGGAACGCCCGCCGCGACCCGATCCCGCCGCGGGCGGCCCGCGGCGCGGCGGCGGCGGGGGCCGGCGGGCGGGCACGCCCGAGGAGGAGCCACAGCCCGCCGATCCCGGCGACGCCGGCGACGACGCTGGGCACCACGGCCACCGCCGACGCGGACGGCGCCGACAGTGCGGCGAGGGCCCCCACTGCGGCGAAGGCGGCGAGCCCGAGTGCTGCGGCCCGCGGGCGGCGCCGGGCCACGACCCCGAGCACCGCCCCGAGCACGGCCGCCAGCACGACGGTCCCCACGACGAGCGCCAGCTTGTCGTTGGTCCCGAAGGTCTCGATGGCGAACCGCTCGACCGGCCGCGGCGCCCGGTCGATGACCTCCCGGGCCACGGCCTCCACGGGCGAGGAGAGCCGGGAGTCCGCCCCGGCCACGAGCTCACCGACCCCCAGCGCCGCCGCGGCGCTGACCAGCCCGGCCAGCGCCGCGGCCGTGGGTGCGGGGGATGCGGCGGTCGAGGACATCGCCAGGTATCCGGAGCCACGGCCCCGCTGGATTCCACCCGTGGCCGACCGCAGGCACGCCGGCGTCGGACAGGTCTACGCCAGCGTGCCCGCGGCCATCAGGCCCGACGGGGACAGCGAGCCACCCGCGGGCTCGTTACTGATGGCGACCCGCCGGGTGCCGGCGGGCAGGGTGACGGGGACCTCGTCGTCCGTGCCGTCGCCCAGCAGGCCCAGCGACACCGGGCGGTCGTCGTCGAGTCGCCACAGCTGGTAGGTGCGGCCGCCGGGGAGAGCGGCCACACCGTCCAGCTCGACCGCGGCGCCGTCCGGGCCCGCGGTCACCCGGGCCACCTCGATGCCGTCGCCGTCGGTCAGGATCCCGAGGGTCCGCCCGGCGACGTCGCCCCCGGGCGCGCGCCCGCCGCCGCGCCCGGCTTCGAGGACCTGGGGCCCGACCGCCACGGCCGCCAGCAGCGCGGCCGCGGCCGCCACCAGGCCGACCAGCCGGCGGCGCCGGAGCCCGCGCGGCGGCGCCGGCGCCGTTGACGGCGCCGCCCGCACGGACCCGAACTCGACGGGGAGGACCGCGCGAGGCGCGGCCCCGCCGGTGCGGACCTCGATGGCCGCCCACACCGCGGCGGGCGGCAGCTCGTCGGCGACGAGGCACGACAGCGTGGCCTCGTCCTCGGCCAGCAGCTGCCGGCACGGCTCGCACCCGGCCAGGTGGTCCTCGATGGCCTCCCGTTCGCCGGCGTCGTCGACCGCGTCGAGCACGTAGGCGGCCAGGTCGTCGATGGGGTGGTAGCGGTACGGGGCGATCTTCACGGGGTCACCCCCTGGTCCTCGAGCGACCGGCGCAGGACCTGCAGGCCGCGCCGGATGCGGGTCTTCACCGTGCCCTCGGGCGTGCCCAGCAGCTCCGCCGTCTCCCGGTAGCTGTGGCCGCCGAAGTACGACAGCACGATGGCGTCGCGCTCGTCGGCCGACAGCTGCTCGACGGCCTTGCGCACGTCGTCGCCGAGGGCGGCCAGGTGCACGGTCGCCTCGACGTCCGACTCGGTGACCGGGGCGAAGTGGCCCTCGCGGTCCTGGCGGCGCTGGCGGGCGGTCTCGGACCGGACGGTGTCGACGGCCCGGGCGTGGGCCTGAGCCACGAGCCACGGCCGCAGCCGGCCCCGGGTCGGGTCGAAGCGGTCGGGGCGCCGCCACAGGTCGGTGAACACGGTCTGGCTCACGTCCTCGGCCAGGACCCGGTCGTTGCACACCCGCTTGGCGACCGCCCACACGGCCCCCGCGTAGCGGCGGTAGATCTCGCCCAGCGCCGGCTGCTCGCCGGCCGCGACGGCCCGCACCAGGTCGTCGTCGGGGTGGTCGCTGAGGCACGCCCCGGTCCGGTGCGGCGAGCGGCCGCGCCCCCTCGCCCGGGTGGTGGGCATCGCTGCGGAGCTCCCCTGGACGGTCGTCATGCCACAGGTGATTCGGTGCGGGCGGCGAGCCGGATGTCGGAAATGGGGTGGATCGCAGGCGCCGCCCTGCCACCATGGTCCGCCATGTTGTCGGTGCGAGGGCTCACGATCGAGGTCGGCGGCACCCTCGTGGTCGAGGGTGCCGGCTTCACCGTGCGCGCCGGCGACCGGGTCGGGCTGGTGGGCCGCAACGGTGCGGGGAAGACCTCGCTGCTCCGCGTGCTGGGCGGCATGGCCGAGCCCAAGACGGGCGTCATCCAGCGGCCGGCGGCGTTCGGCTATCTCCCGCAGGATCCCCGCCTCGACACCATCGCCCCCGAGATCACCGCGGTCAGCCACGTTCTCGGCGGCCGCGGCCTCGACGCCCTCGCCGCCCGGATGGAGGAGCTCCGGGCCAAGATGGAGGCCGAGCCCGGCGACGAGCGGCTGGTCGCCCGCTGGAGCCGGGCCCACGACGCGTTCGAGCATGCCGGCGGCTACGCGGCGGAGTCGGAGGCCCGCAGCCTGCTGTCCGGGCTCGGGCTGCGGTCCGACCGGGTCGACGGCGCCATCACCCGGCTGTCCGGCGGCGAGCGCCGGCGGGTCGAGCTGGCGCGCATCCTGTTCGCCGGCAGCGACCTGCTGCTGCTCGACGAGCCCACGAACCATCTCGACAACGACGCCCGCGAGTGGCTGTTCGGCTTCCTGCGCGCCTACCGGGGCGCGCTCGTGGTGGTCAGCCACGACCTGGAGCTGCTCGACGACTCCATCACCCGGGTACTTCACCTCGACCGGCCCGGCGAGGCCGATGTCGGCGAGATCACCGAGTACAAGGGCACGTTCTCGGAGTACAAGGAGGCCCGGGGCCGTGACGAAGCCCGCCGGGCCAAGATCGCCGCCCGCCAGCAGTCCGAGATCGCCCGCCTCCAGACGCTGATCGACCGGTGGGGCGCGAAGGCGAGCAAGGCGGCGTTCGCCAAGTCGCTGGAGACCCGCATCGAGCGCATCCGCCGCGACGGCGTCGAGGCGCCATCCGCCCGGCGGGGCCTGCGCCTGCGGCTGCCCGACCCGCCGCCCTGCGGCCGCACCGGGCTGACGGTGCAGGGGCTGGCCAAGTCGTACGGTGGCGGGCCGGCCGTGTTCGAGGACCTGGCGTTCGAGGTCGGGCGGGGCGAACGGCTGCTCGTGCTCGGCCTCAACGGCGCCGGCAAGACCAGCCTCCTGCGCATCCTCGCCGGCACGGCCGAGGCCGACCGGGGCCGCGTCGTGTGGGGCCACCAGGTCACGGCCGGCTACTACGCGCAGGAGCACGAGGGCATCCGGGCGGGCGCGTCGGTCCTCGACCACATGGCCGAGGCCTCGCCCGGCCAGCCCGAGCAGGTGCGGCGGCGGCTGCTCGGCATGTTCGGGCTGTCGGGCGACAAGGTCCACCAGGACGCCTCGACGCTGTCGGGCGGCGAGAAGACGAAGCTGGCGCTGTCGCTGCTGGTGGCCGGCCGCCACAACCTGCTGCTGCTCGACGAGCCCACCAACAACCTCGACCCGCCGTCGCGCGAGGCGGTGGCGGCGGCGCTGGCCAGCTGGGGCGGCACGATGATCATCGTCAGCCACGACATGGGCTTCGTCCGGGACCTGGCCCCGGACCGGGCGCTGCTGATGCCCGACGGCGACGTCGACTTCTGGTCCGACGACCTGCTGGACCTGGTCGAGCTGGCGTAGGCGCCGGGCACGGTACGGTCGGCGCGCATGGACGTCCACCTCGTCGACGGCACCTACGAGCTGTTCCGCTACCACTTCGCGCCGAACAACCGCGACATGGACAAGGGCGCCACCATCGGCGTCGTCGGCACGCTCCTCCAGCTGGTGGCTGACGGCGCCACCCACGTCGGGGTGGCCACCGACCACGTCATCGAGTCGTTCCGCAACGACCTGTGGCCCGGTTACAAGTCGTCGGCCGGCATGCCCCGCGAGCTGCTCGCCCAGTTCCCGCTGGTGGAACTGGCCATGGAGGTCGCCGGCTTCACGGTGTGGCCCCAGGTCGCCTACGAGGCCGACGACGCCATGGCCGCCGCCGCGGTGATGGCCGCGGCCGACGACCGGGTCGAGCGGGTGGTCATCTGCACGCCAGACAAGGATCTTGGCCAGTGCGTGGGCGGCAAGGTGATCCAATACGACCGGCGCAAGGGCCAGGAGTTCGACGCCGCCGGGGTCGAGGCCCGCCTGGGCGTGCCCCCGGAGTCGATCCCCGACCTGCTGGCGCTGGTGGGCGACTCGGCCGACGGGTTCCCCGGCCTCCCGGGCTGGGGGTCCAAGTCGGCGGCCGCCATCCTGCGGCGCTGGGGGCACCTGGAGGACATCCCGGCCGACCCGGTGACCTGGGACGCCGGCATCCGGGGTGCTGCCAAGCTCAACGCCGTGCTGCGCGACCAGTTCGAGCTGGCGCTTCTGTTCCGTCGCATCGCCACGGTCGAGACCGACGCGCCGGTCAGCGAGTCGGTGGACGAGCTGCGCTGGACCGGCCCGCCGGACCAGGACGCGTTCGCGGCCATGTGCGACAAGCTCGACGCGCCGAACCTGCTGCGTAGGAGCAGCGCCCTGGTCGCCCGCCTGGGCCGCTGAAACCGGCCCGGGCGCCGGCTCAGCCGTTCTTGGGCAGGTCCTTGAACGGCGTGTTCTTGTCGAAGCCGGGCTCCTTGGGCAGGCCGAGGACCCTTTCGCCGATGATGTTGCGTTGGACCTGGTCGGTGCCGCCGTAGATCGGGGGGCCCTGGGCGAACAGCGCCATCTCGGTGATGCCCGACAGGAACGGCAGGCCGGTGGCGTCGTCGAGCGTCTTGCGGTCGTCCGCGTCGTAGGCGTGGAGCATGCCGTAGCCCCCGGCGATCTCGAGGCCGAGGTCGCGGGACAGGCGCACGGTGTTGCTCATCAGCAGCTTGGAGATGTTGGGCAGGCCGGGGATGTCCTTGCCGGCCGCCGCGGCCGCCTTGGCCCGCACGTTGTTGAACCGGGCGAGCTCGCCGATGGTGTGGAGCTGCATCAGCTTCTGGCGGATCGACGGGTTCGTGACCGTGCCGTTGCCCTTGGCCAGCTGGATGAGGCCCTTGGACGAGGCGCCGAACAGGGTGCCGCCCCCGCCGCCACGGCGGCCGCCGGAGGTGACGAAGTCGCCGGCCCGCTTGTCGAGGTCGCCGGCCACGGTGCCCGGGCTGGCGAGGGAGGCGGCCGCCGAGCCGCCGCCGGCGCCCAGGCTCGAGCGCTCGAACATGAGCGTGGTGTTGGCGACCCGCCAGCCGTTGTTGAGGCCGCCGATGGCCGCGTCGTCGGGGACGCGCGCGTCGGTGAGGAACACCTCGTTGAACAGGGCCCGGCCGGTCATTTCCCGCAGCGGGACCACCTCGACGCCCGGCTGGTGCATGTCGAGGGCGAAGTAGGTGATGCCGGCGTGCTTGGGCTGGTCGGGGTCGGTGCGGGCGATGAGCATGGCCAGATCGGCCACCTGGCCTCCGGATGTCCACACCTTCTGGCCGTTGACGATCCACTCCTCGCCGTCCTTGACGGCCCGGGAGTTGAGGCCGGCCAGGTCGGACCCGGCGCTCGGCTCGCTGAAGAGCTGGCACCAGGCCTTCTGGCCGGTGACGATGTCGCGGAGGTAGCGCTCCTTCTGCTCGTCGCTGCCGTGGACCGCGATGGTCGGGCCGGCGAGCATCAGGGCGAGGCCGCCGGGGGCCGGCAGCGCGCCGAAGTCGGCGATGGCCTGCTGCACCCGCACACCGTCAGCGCGGCTGAGGTCCTTGCCGAACCAGGCGCTCGGCCAGGTCGGCACGGCCCATCCGGAGGTGCCGAGCCGCTCCCACCACTCCGCGACGGTCAGGTCGGGGTCCCAGTTGTCCGCGAGCCAGGCCTTGACCTCGGCGACGACGTCACTGCTGGTCTCGGTGCGGTCGGCGGTGTCGGTCATCGGAACCCCTCGTGCTGCGTGACGGTTCTAGGGAAGCACTACCCCGAGGCACACCAGGTCAGCATGCGCTTGACCCGCGGGTCAAGCCGGCCCGCGTCAGGGCGATACGACCACGGTTCCCGTGGGCGTGACCACCTGCAGGTGGTTGCTGTCGAGCCGGGTGAAGGTGCAGTCCAGGACCGCCGAGTGCGCGGGCTCGACCCGCTTCGGCTCGCCGCCGGCACAGTCGTAGAGCTCGACGGCCAGCGTGTCGCGATGGATCAGCATCACCTCGCGGACGTCGCGCGCCGCGTACCACGGCAGCTTCTTCCGGCTCTCGTCGCCCGGCGACACGATCTCCACAAGAAGCTCGGCGGCGGCTTCCAAGCCCCGCTCCGACATGTGCTCCGGCCTGAAGAACGCCAGGTCAGGCTGTCGATAGTCATCGCTGGCGCGGAAGAACCCGATGTCCGTTGCCGCCTTGTAGCCCCGGGCCCGCGCGGTAGCGAGCAGCGCCCCGGCCAGCTCGGTGTTGAACGACTGATGCCGCCCGGTCGGCGGAGGAACCATGTGCAGCTCGCCTTCCCACACCTCGTCCCAGCGGTCGCCGCCCATGCGGCGCCGCTCTGCTTGGAGGTGCGGGTCCTCGATCATTGATCCCCGTATGCCATCAGACTACACGAAACGATCTAGGAGGCAACGCCGAACAACTGCTTGAGCTCAGCGGGCGCGGCGACGTCCAGCTGTTCGTACGTGCACTGCTCCGGCGTCTTGTCGTCCCTCCAGCGCACCATCCGGGACGCGTGCCGGAACCTTCCGCCCTGGAGGTTCTCGTAGCGGACCTCGATCACCCGCTCGGGCCGCAGCGGCTCCCACGACAGGTCCTTGGTGGCGTTCCACCGGCTGGGGGCGCCCGGCATCCGGGTCCCGCCCTCGTGGGCGGCGGGGTCGGCCCACGCGCCCCACGGGTGGTCGGCCAGCTCGATGCCCCGCAGCGGGGCGATCTCGTCCACCAGCTCCTTGCGGCGGGCGGCGGCGAACGACGTGGCCACGCCCACGTTGTGGAGGACGCCGTCGTCGTACAGGCCGAGCAGCAACGACCCGATGCCCTCGCCGTCCTTGTGCCACCGGAACCCCGCCACCACGCAGTCGGCCGTGCGCTGATGCTTGACCTTCCACATCGAGCGCTGGTCCTGGCGGTAGGGAACGTCGCCCGGCTTCGCCACCACGCCGTCGAACCCGGCGCCCTCGAAGCGGTGGAACCAGTCCACGGCCAGGTCGGCGTCGTCGGTCAGCGGCGTGAGGTGGACCTGGGCCCGGTCGGCCGGCAGGATCTCCTCCAGCAGCCGCCGGCGCTCGCTGAACGGCTCGCCGGACAGGTCCCGGTCGCCCAGGGCGATCAGGTCGAAGGCCACGAACGACGCCGGCGTCTCCGCCGCCAGCCGGTCGATGCGGGAGACGGCCGGGTGGATGCGCTGCTGGAGCGCGTCGAAGTCCAGCCCGTCGCCGGTCACGACCACGAGCTCGCCGTCGACGACGCACCGCTCGGGCAGGGCCGCCCGCAGCGCCGGCGGCATCTCCGGGAAGTAGCGGGTCAGAGGCCGGTCGTTGCGGCTGCCGAGCTCGACCTCGTCGCCGTCCCGGAACACGACGCACCGGAACCCGTCCCACTTGGGCTCGTAGCGCAAGCCCGGGTCGCGCGGCACCTCGTAGACCGCCTTGGCCAGCATGGGACGGACGGGCGGCATCACGGGCAGGCGCACCCCGGCGAGGGTACCGCCGCCGCGGACCCACGTGCGGTGGCCGGAGCGTTACAAAGCTGGCGCGCCCAGCGAACGTGGTGTTTGATGCATCAAACAAGCGGGCGCGGGCAAGTGGGGCATGCGGCGCGCGGTGCCGCAGCTGGGAGAGCCGACCCGAGGGGCATCCCGCCGATCCGGCGGGGCAGACACAAGGAGAATGATGAGGCACAGGCACGTTGCCGGGGTCGCGGCCGCGGCCCTGATGACATCGGTCGCGCTCGCCGGCGGAATCGCCGGGGCGCAGGAGGAGCCCGGGGAACTCGCTCCCCTCACGGTGGATCCGACCAGCGGCCAGCCCGGGACGGTCATCTCCGTGTCGGGTGGCGAGTGCATGACCGAGGACCCGGCGCTGGACCCGGTCGCGTTCGGCTTCCTGTTCAGGCAGGACGACGAACTGACCGAGGACGACTTCCTCGCCGCCGCTGAAGCCGAGGCGGCGCCCGACGGGACGTGGGCGACGTCGCTCACGGTGCCCGATGGCTTCGACCCCGAGGGCGTCTATCTCGTCGGCGCGCTGTGCGCCGGCCTCGCGGAGACCCCGGAGGGCGACCAGCTGCTCCGCGACTACGAGCCGGTCGAGTTCGACCTCACCGGCCCGCCGCCGGCCGAGCCGCCGGTGGTCACCCCGCCGGACCTCCCGCCGGTGGTGCCGGTCGGGCCGGCCGCAGCCCCCGTGGCCACGGCCGTCCGGGCCCGGCCGACGTTCACCGGCTGACGTTCACCGGCTGACGGTCGACCGGCCGAACGCCGAGCGTACGCACGGTGGCCCCGCCCATCCGGGTGGGGCCACCGCCGCGTCCCGCCTCGCGGCGTCAGGCCGCGATGTGGACCGGGGTGCCGAGCGGCAGCATCCCCACCAGCTCGGTGATCGCCTCGTTGGTGAGGCGGATGCAGCCGTGGCTGACGTCGGAGCCGATCGTCGAGGGGTCGTTGGTCCCGTGGATGCCGATCACCCCGTCGCCGCCGTTGAACTCGTCGAGCACGTTGGAGAAGCCCGACAACCCGTAGGCGTAGGCGCCGTAGGGGCCGTCGGGGTCCGGGGGCTCGAGCAGCTCCTTGATGTAGTACTTGCCGCCCGGCGTCGGGGTCGAGGCGGTGCCCACCCCGATCGCGTGCTCGGACACGAGCGTGTCGCCGTCGTACACGGCCAGCGTGTGGGCGCCGAGGGCGATGTCGATGCGGTACGGGTTGCTGGCCACGGTCACGTCGGCGCGCCGCACCCAGCCGGTGGACCCGTTCGGCCGGACCGGCAGCAGCACCTGCAGCCAGTCGCCCTGCTCCTGCTCCACGAGGAACACCAGCGGGGCGCCGTTCTCGTTGGGGTTGTCGAGCGCGGTCGTCGGCTCGCCCTCGCTCGGGGTGGCGAACACCTGGACCTGCTCGCCCACCGCCTGCGCCACCAGCGACTCGGCCGCCTCCGGCGCAGGGGGCACCGTGGTCGTCGACGACGGCGCCGTCGCCCGCTCCGACCCCTCGGGGGCGTTGCTGCCGGCCGAGTCCTCGCCGCCGGAGCCCCCGCCACACGCCGTCACCGCCACCACCGCGGCGCACAGCACCGCGGCCGTTCTCATCCTGCCCACAGCCACGGCGAGAAGCTAGCGGGCGACGCCGGGGACCCCGCAACCACGCCGCGGCGAGATTGTCGAGCCCGCCACGCCCGCAGGTACCGTGACGCCATGGTCGACCACCCCATGAGCGAGCGGCTCGCTGACCTGGCCAAGCGCAAGGAAGAGGCGTTCGCTCCGGGGACCGACGCGGCCCGCGAGCGCCAGCACAACCGGGGCAAGCTGTTGGCCCGCGAGCGGATCGACGCCCTGCTGGATCCCGGCTCCTTCCACGAGCTCGACCTGCTGGCCCGTCGCCCGACGGAGTCCGGCTTCGACGACCGCCCCTACACGGACGGCGTGATCTGCGGGTGGGGCACGGTCGACGGCCGCAAGGTGTTCGTGTTCTCGCAGGACTTCACCGTGTTCGGCGGTGCGTTGGGCGAGGTGTTCGCCGACAAGATCCAGAAGCTGATGGACCTGGCCCTCAAGGTCGGGGCCCCGGTCGTCGGCCTCAACGACGGCGCCGGCGCCCGCATCCAGGAGGGCGTGGTCAGCCTCGACAGCTACGGCGGGATCTTCTACCGGAACGTGCAGTCGTCGGGCGTGGTCCCCCAGATCAGCGTGATCATGGGGCCGTGCGCGGGCGGTGCCGTGTACTCGCCGGCCATGACCGACTTCGTGTTCATGGTCGAGGACACGTCGTACATGTTCATCACCGGCCCCGACGTGGTGAAGACCGTGACCGGCGAGACCGTCACCCAGCAGGAGCTGGGCGGCGCCATCGCCCACGCCTCCAAATCGGGCGTGTGCCACTTCACGTCCGCCGACGACGCCAGCTGCATCGAGGACGTGCGCTACCTGCTCGGCTTCCTGCCGTCCAACAACCTCGAGGAGCCGCCCGTCGTCGCCACCGACGACGATCCCCAGCGGCTGTGCCCCGAACTGCGGGACATCATCCCGGCGTCGTCGAACCACCCCTACGACATGCACAGCGTCATCGAGGCGGTGGTCGACGACGGCGACTACTTCGAGTACGCCCGCCGCTGGGCGCCCAACATCCTGTGCGCCTACGCCCGCATCGGCGGCCGCGTGGTCGGTATCGTCGGCAACCAGCCGATGCACCTGGCCGGCGTCCTCGACATCGAGTCGTCGGAGAAGGCGGCCCGGTTCGTGCGCACCTGCGACGCCTTCAACATCCCGCTGGTGTCGTTCGTCGACGTGCCCGGCTTCCTCCCCGGCGTCGACCAGGAGCACGGCGGCATCATCCGCCACGGCGCCAAGCTGCTCTACGCCTTCTGCGAGTCGACGGTCCCCCGCATCCAGGTGGTGACCCGCAAGGCCTACGGCGGCGCCTACGTGGTCATGAACTCCAAGTCGATCGGCGCCGACTTGGCCTTCGCCTGGCCGTCGGGCGAGCTGGCGGTGATGGGCCCGCAGGGGGCGGTCGAGATCGCCTACCGGCGGGAGATCATGGACGCCGCCGACCCCGATGCCCGCAAGGCCGAGCTGGTCGAGGAGTACACCGACCGCTTCGCCAACCCCTACCAGGCCGCCGAGCGGGGCTACGTCGACGACGTGATCGACCCGGCGGAGACCCGGCTCAAGCTGGTGGCCGGCTTCGAGCTGCTGCGCTCGAAGCAGGAAGAGCTGCCCAAGCGCAAGCACGGCAACGTCCCCCTGTAGCCCGATGGCCGACCCGATCGCGGACCCCGTCGCCCCCACCGTCGCCGTCTCCCGCGGCGGCGAGCCGAGCGACGAGGAGGTGGCGGCGATCGTCGCCGCCGTCGAGGTCACGTGGCCCCGCCCGGCGGTCGCGGCGGCCGAGCAGCCGTCGCGCTGGCGGTTCTCCGGCCGGTGGTGGTCGAAGCCCGTGCCCCTGCGCCGCAGCCGCCCCTGGTGACCGCGACGACCCGTGGGCCCGAGGCCGGGCCACGGCCAGCGGCGTCGCGGCGATGACCTAGGCTGCGGCGCCATGGGCGGAACACCACCACATCCACCGTCGGACATACCCCCGCCGCCTCCGGGCGGCCCGTTTCCGCCGCCGGCGGGAGGCGGCTGGTCGCCGCCGGCCACCCCCGGGGCCTGGCCCCCCGCCGACACGCCCCCCGGCCCGCCGGGCGGTGGCGGCCCGTTCGGTCCGCCGGGCGCGTATGCCCCGCCGGGCCCTGGCTACGGCTACGGGGCGGCCGCCTACGTCGAGAAGGCCGGGTTCTGGGCGCGGTTCGCGGCGCTGATCATCGACGGCCTCGTGGTCGGTCTCTTCGCGGTGCCGGCCTACGCGGCGCTGGCGCTGGGCCCCACCCGCATGACCACGTGCACGGTCGAGGACGGCACGATCACCGGCTTCGGCGAGGACGCCAACGCCCTGTGCGAGGTGCCGACCACCGGTACCTGGGTGCTGTTCGCGATCCTCCTCGTCGCGGCCCTCGTCGGCGGGGTGGTGTACTACGCCAAGCTCGAGGGCGGCCCGTCGGGCGCCACGCTGGGCAAGCGGGCGCTCGGCATCAAGGTGGTCGACAAGTACACCGGCGGCCCGATCGGCACCGGCCGGGGCGTCGGCCGGTACTTCGCCCGCATCCTGTCGGGCCTCGTCTGCTATCTCGGGTATCTGTGGATGCTGTGGGACCCCGAGAAGCAGTGCTGGCACGACAAGATGGTCAACGACTACGTCGTGAAGGCGCCCGCCTGACGCCGTGGACCTGACGACGGTCGCCGACGACGAGGCGGTGCTCCACGACGGCGTCGTGGTGCACGAGCACCCCGGGCTGACGCCTGACACCGACTACGACCTCGACGGCCACCTCTTCCGCACGCTGCCCCGCCCGCCGGGCGAGCGCCTGGCCACGGTGGCGACGGTCAACGACGTCCACTTCGGCGAGGTCGAGTGCGGCATCCTCAACGGCGTCGACGACGACCCGATCTACCGGTCGGCGCCCGGAGACGACCCCTACCCCGAGGTCATGAACCGGGCCGCCATCGCCGACATCAAGGCGCTCGACCCCGACGTGGTGGTGGTCAAGGGCGACCTCACCTCGATGGGCACCCGGGCGGAGTACCAGGCCTTCCTCAGCGCCTACGGCCCTGCCTTCGGCGACCGGCTCGTGCACGTCCGAGGCAACCACGACGCCTACCACGGCGAGGACTTCGCGTCCCACGCCCCGCTGGCGGTGACGCTACCGGGGGTGACGCTGGCGGTGATCGACACCTCGATCCCCGGGCTGGCGTCCGGCGGGGTGTCGGCCGAGTCGTTGGAGTGGCTCGACCAGACTGCGGCGGAAGCCGACCGCCCGGTGCTGCTGTTCGGGCACCACCATGCCTGGAGCCCCGACTCGCCCCAGCGGCCGGAGGCGTACTTCGGCATCAACCCCGACGACTCCGAGCGACTGGTGGAGGTGGTGGCCCGGCGGCCCCGCATCGTCGGCTACTTCGCCGGCCACACCCACCGCAACCGGGTACGGCGGTTCTCGGCGACCGGCGACGTGCCGTGGGTCGAGGTGGCCTGCGTCAAGGACTTCCCCGGCGCCTGGGCGGAGTACCGGGTGTACGAGGGCGGCATCCTCCAGGTGTTCCGCCGGATCTCGGCGCCGGAGGCGCTCGCCTGGAGCGAGAAGACCCGGGACATGTACGGCGGGCTCTACGAGATGTACGCCTTCGGCGCGCTCGCCGACCGCTGCTTCGCCATCGCCACCGACCGCTGACATGTCCCGCTGACTTGTCCGCCGGCCGGCACATGCCCTAGGTACGGGGGTCGTGACGGCGACACCTCCCCCGCCCGCCGGC
The DNA here is from genome assembly GCA_035649475.1 of Acidimicrobiales bacterium. Classification (GTDB taxonomy): domain Bacteria; phylum Actinomycetota; class Acidimicrobiia; order Acidimicrobiales; family VFJN01; genus ZC4RG19. Next base: position 617 of record DASRJM010000136.1, on the reverse strand, counting down.
CCGCTGGTCGGCCTGCGCGTCCTCGACCTCGCCACCGTGGTGGCCGGCCCCGGGGCCGCCCGCTACCTCGCCGACTTCGGCGCCGACGTGCTCAAGATCGAGCGCCCGGGCGGCGGCGACTCGACCCGCACGCTGGGGCTGCCCGACCCCCGGGACGGCACGTCCGCCTACTGGAAGGTGCTCGCCCGCAACAAGCGGTGCGCCACGCTCGACCTCAAGTCGGACGAGGGCCGGGAGGCGGTGCTGCGCCTGGTGGAGGACGCCCACGTGCTGGTCGAGAACTTCCGCCCCGGGGTACTGGAGCGGCTGAGGCTGCCGCCGGAGGTCCTGCTGGCCCGCAACCCACGGCTGGTGATCTGCCGGGTGACCGCGTTCGGGCAGGACGGCCCCTACGCCCACCGGCCGGGGTTCGCCACGCTGGCCGAGGCGATGTCCGGCTTCGCCGCCATCAACGGCGAGGCCGAGGGTGGGCCGCTGCTGCCGCCGATCGCCCTGACCGACGAGGTCACGGCCCTGGCCGCCGCGTTCTCGATCATGGTGGCGCTGCACTCGGGTGTCGGGCAGGTGGTGGACGTGACGCTGCTGGAGTCGCTGCTCCAGTGCATGGGCCCGCTGCC
>DASRJM010000135.1:0-5004 GCA_035649475.1 Acidimicrobiales bacterium | reverse complement strand
CCGCCCGCCCGCGGCGCGCCTCGCCAGCGGGCGTCGTGCCGGGCGGGCCTCCCCGGCTGTGTCCGTACCACCGCCCCAGCCCACCCCGGTCGACCGCGGCGAGCCGGCCGCTCCTGCGGCCCGAGGAGACGAGCCGGGGGAGAGCGCCGCCCGACCCCGCAGCGAACCGGCCGCTCCTACGGTCCGAGAGGACGACCTGATCGAACCGGCCGCCGTGCCTACGCCGACGGAGGACGAGCCCGCCGAGGGCGCAGCTCCTCCGGCCTCGGTGGCGCCCGCCAGCCGTCTGGCCTCCCGGCGCCGCCGCCCGCGGAGGCCGTCGTGATCATCTGTCGCAAGTGCCAGCGGCACCACCCCGACTCCGCCCGGACCACGACCTGTCCCTGCGGTGCCGATCTCGTCCGGGACGGCATTGCCCTGGTCCAGAGCTTCGAGCCGCCTCCGGAGCCGGACGACGATCTGCCCGCGCTGGACGATGCTGCCGATCCGGGGGCCGACCTGCCCGCCCTGGACGCCGACGATCGCGATCCCGACGCCGATCGGCCCCGTCCCGAGGTGCCACCCGAGGACGGGGGGCCGGCGAGCGCCACCCCGATCGAGGGGAGCGGTGCCGGCGCGGCGGCGGCCTCCCGCCTCCAGGGTCGGCGCCGCCGGGCGAGGAGCATCGATCCGCGGGAGCTGATCGCCCGCAAGGACCCGGAGGCACCGAACGTCGGCAGCCCACCGCCCGACGTCCCCGCGATGCCCCCGCCGCCACCATCCGGCCCGGGCACCGCGCCCTCCGCCGCTCCCCTCGGCGGCCCCAGCGCCGCCAGCGCGGCCGGTGGTGCCCCTCGCCCCGATGCGGCCGGCATGGGCGCGGCTGGTTCGCCGGGGACCGCCGCACCCGGCGCGGCGGGCGGTTCCAGCGTCCCGCCCGGCGCGGGTGCTGGCGCGGCCGGCGCTCGCGGCTCCCAGATCCCCGGCGGCCCTGCCGGCGCCGGTGCTGGCGCAGCGGCCGGCGCGGGCGCCGCGGTGACCGAGCCGCTTCCGCCCGTGGCCGGGCCCGGCGAACGGTTGTGCCCGGCCTGTGGTGAGCCAAACGGCGACACCCGCCGCTTCTGCGTGAGCTGCGGCGCCAAGCTGCCGGCCGCCGCAGCCGGCGACCAGGCCGACCCGGCCGACCGGGACCGGCCCGCCGGCCGCCGGCCCCGGACCTGGCGGCAGCGGGCCCGGGCCGCCAGCCGGGGACCGCTCCGGTACACCGAGGGGTTCAGCGCCCAGGTCAAGGCCCGCGCGGTCATGGCCGTGCTCGCCCTGGTGGCCGGGGTGGTCGCGCTGGCCGGCCCCGCCCGGGAGCGGGCGCTGGCGCTGGTCGGATGGGGGCCGTCGGGACAGGCCCCGGTCTCGGCCGAGCTGATCACCGGCCAGGGCGAGTCCGGCGAGGAGGTCGCCGGGTTCGCCGCGGCGAACGTCTACGACGACGATCGGGAGACCGGCGTGGCCATCGTCTGGGAACCCGCCACCGGTGCCGAACCCCAGCGGATCAGGGTCACGCTGGAAGAACCGGTCGACGTCCGCAAGCTGCAGATCGCGCCCGGTCTCGCCGACGAGGCCGAGGACGCGCCGCTGGTGCTGAAGCCGAGCCGGATCCGGGTCTGCGCGGACACCGGCGCCTGCCAGGAGATCAGCCTCGACGGATCGGCCTCCCTGCAGACCCACCGGGTGGACCTGGGCGAGGACGTCGAGACCATCGATCTGGCCGTGCTCGACGTCCAGGACACCGAGGTGACCACCTACCCCCTGGCGGTCATCAGCGAGATCCGGGTCGTCTGAGCCTGAACCCCCGCCGTCTTTGAAGCTCATCGGCCCCTAGGGGGCCATTCGTCTGCAAAGACCCGGGGGGTGCGCGCCCGGCTACGCCGGCGGCGCCTGGGTCGGGGCAGCGGGCGCGACGTCCTCGACGGCGCCGTCCGGGTGGACCAGACGGCACGGCGGGCTGAACAGGAGGAAGTCGATCGCCTCGGCGGCGCCGTTCAGCGCCGCGCAGTCCGCCCGGGCGCGGGCCTCGTCGGCCTGGCCCGCCTGGTACAGGTCGACGTACAGGATCTCCGTGCCCGGCGGGAGCACGTTGCCTTCCGGGGCCGAGCCCAGGTCCTCCGGCACGATGACGTCCTCGCCGACCGTCCCCAGCCGCGGCTGCGGCGACGGCTCCAGGCCCACCTCGCGGGCCCCGAGCGCCTGCCACTGCGTGACCCACAGGCTGAAGCCCTGCTCGTCGAGCTGCTCGGCGGGCGGAACGATCAGCAGCCAGTAGCGGTCGTCGAGGCGCAACACGCCCGCGTCGTCCGGCGCCTGGTCGTCGCCCGGCGCCTCCCCCTCGGCCGGCCCGCCGGCCCCACCCTCGTCCCCGCTTCCCTCCCCGGGCACGGCACCCGGCCCACCACCGGGCGCCGCCGCCTCGCCCTCCCCCGGGACCCCGGCGCAGGGATCAGGCACATCGGCCGTCACCGGTTCCGACGGCGCCGAGCGCAGCTCCCCGGCCAGCGTCTCCACGGTGACCGCGACCGTCGCGCCGGGAGCCTGGTCCTCGATCACCAGGCTGTCGGCGGCGCCGGGCTCGCCCTGCGGCTCGCCGTCCACCGTCACCTGGTACAGCACATCGCCGCCTTCGGGGGCCAGTGGCGACCAGGTGACCTCGACCGCGCAGTCGCCGGCGTGCCTGGCCTCGATCTCGGTGGGTGGCGGCAGGGTCTGCCCCAGCCGGACCCGGCCGGCGGGCCGGGGGGTCCAGATGGACCGCTCGTCGCCGGCGACGGCCCGCACCTGCAGGCACCGCTCCGCGGCCCCGGTGAGACCGTCCAGCGTGTACATCTGGCGACCCGACCCCGTGGTCTCGACCGAGGTCACCTCGCCGACCCCGACGGGGATGACGTCGGCCGCCGTGCTGCACTCGACCTCCCGCAACTCCACCGCTTCGACCCGGGGGGTGGTGTCCCAGGCCACGATGACCTGGCCGTCGGAGGGCGAGATCATGGTCACGTTCTCCAGCGGCTCGGGCGGCCGCCGCGGTGGCGGATCCTCCCACGGGCGCAGGACCAGGAGCAGCACCAGGCCCGCCGCCAGCAACGCGAGCACGGCGAGCAACAAGCGCGAGAGCAATGGCTTCTGGGTGAACGTCCCGGGGATCTCGACCGCCACCTCGCCGTCGCTCGGGACACCGGCCAGGCCGGCGAGGCCGACCCGGCCGTCGGCGCGCCGCCGGTACCCGACGGCGAACGAGTGGTCCACCGGCCGGCCCATGAGCTGCGGCGACCGGGGCCGCACCCGCAAGAAGGCCTCGGCCGTGGACCGCGGGGGCACGGTGACCGTGGTCGGCGCCAGGGCGTAGGACAGGGCCTCGTCGTCGTCGGCGACGCTGAGCTTCACCCGCACGTCGTCGGTGCCCTGGTTCTGGACCTTGACCGTGTGGCGGCCCCGCCAACGGCCGCGGGACTGCGGCGGTCGCAAGGTCACGTCCAGGGCGTGGACCGCACCCACCGCTATGTCCCCCTCGGCCACCGTCGGTGCCTGGTGGCGGGCCTCCTTCGGCGTGACCTGGACGCCGTACGGGAAGCAACCGGCGGGGGTGGACGCATCGAGCGGCGGCCGGAAGCGGATGGCGACCTGCTGATCCTTGCCCGGCATCAGCCGGAAGGTCGGGGGGACCGCGTCGGTCCACGGTGCCGCCACGCAGTCGGGGACCACGACGACGTCGTACTCGGCGATCTCGTCCCCGGTGTTGCGCACGGTCAGGATGGTCTGCGCCATCTGGCCGGGTTCGACGGTGACCAGCGCGTCCTGGACCACGGTCTCCGGTCGGCTCCTCACTGCGCCGGCCCTCCCTGCCCGACCGGCCCTCCCTGCTCGCCTTCTGTCACGGGAGTCGACGACCCGGGGTCGGTGACCAGCCAGAAGTGCACGGCTTCGACGGACCGGAGCGCCACCCGCAGGATCTCGGCGGACCGCTCGTCGACGAAGGGCCCGCTGACGGCCAGGCGGAACTCGTCGACCCGGTCCAGGGCCGTGGCCACCAGCTCGTCGACGGTGGCGTCGGGGGCCACCCGCAGGCGCTGCCACGGCTCATCGCCGTCGCTGCCCAAGGCGGCCAAGGCGTTCCGCCGGGTCGCCCCGTCGAGGCTGGTCTCGTCGTCGGTCAGCCCGTGGGCGCTGGAGAGGCAGCGCAGCTCGGTCAACTCGTGGGAGCTCGCCGCCACCCGTTCGAGGTCGCGGCGGATGGCCCGGTCGTCGGCGACCGCACCCTGCGCCACCACCGCGTGGACCAGGTCGACGGCCCGGGCCGCCTTGAGGATGTCGGCCCGGCCGGCGAAGCGGTCCAGCAACGTCCGCCGGAGCGGTTGGATGCCGCTGAGCAGCTCCAGGGTCGCCGCGAGCGTCTCCGCCGACCCTCCGGTGCCCGACTGGATCAGCGACGTGGCCAGCCTGATGCCGAACAGGCCGAAGCGGTCGAGCAGCGCGCGCCGGGTCGCCACCGGGAGCGGCACCTGGTCCGACTCGGCCAGGAACCCGTCGACCGACACGAGCAGCCGGGCCAGCTCGACCTGGGACAGGCGGATCAGCTGGCGCAGGTTCCGGTGCTCGGCCTCGGTGAGCGTCGCGGCGGTGAAGGCCAGCAGGCCCGCCACGGGCAGGACGCCCGCCACCCGACCCGCCAGCACCGGGAGCGACGCGTACCGCTCGGCGATGCGGCGGGCGATCTCCAGCGCGTCGCCGCGGCCGTTGCCGACCTCGTCGGCCCGGGACAGGACCGCGATCGACCGCACCGCGCCGACGCTGGCCACGGCCGGGTCGGTGAAGGCCTCCAGGAAGTCGGCGTCCCGTTCGTGGACCTGGCGGACCAGGTACACGACGACGTCGGCCCCCTGGTCGCCGTGGTCGGGGTTCAGGAACTCGACCGCACGGGCGCTCACCTGCTCGGACACCGACGCGATGCCCGGGGTGTCGATGAGCGTCATGACCCGGAGG